>NC_008570.1:807500-932500 GCF_000014805.1 Aeromonas hydrophila subsp. hydrophila ATCC 7966
GACACAGGTGGTCGGGTAGAGAATACCAAGGCGCTTGAGAGAACTCGGGTGAAGGAACTAGGCAAAATAGAACCGTAACTTCGGGAGAAGGTTCGCTCTTGACAGTGAAGTCCCTTGCGGATGGAGCAGTTGGGAGTCGCAGTGACCAGATGGCTGGGACTGTTTATCAAAAACACAGCACTCTGCAAACACGAAAGTGGACGTATAGGGTGTGACACCTGCCCGGTGCCGGAAGGTTAATTGATGGGGTTAGCGCAAGCGAAGCTCTTGATCGAAGCCCCGGTAAACGGCGGCCGTAACTATAACGGTCCTAAGGTAGCGAAATTCCTTGTCGGGTAAGTTCCGACCTGCACGAATGGTGTAACCATGGCCATGCTGTCTCCACCCGAGACTCAGTGAAATCGAATTCGCCGTGAAGATGCGGTGTACCCGCGGCTAGACGGAAAGACCCCGTGAACCTTTACTACAGCTTGGCACTGAACATTGAACCTACATGTGTAGGATAGGTGGGAGGCTTTGAAGGCGTGACGCCAGTTGCGCTGGAGCCGTCCTTGAAATACCACCCTTGTATGTTTGATGTTCTAACGCAGGCCCCTGAATCGGGGTCGCGGACAGTGCCTGGTGGGTAGTTTGACTGGGGCGGTCTCCTCCCAAAGAGTAACGGAGGAGCACGAAGGTTGGCTAATCCTGGTCGGACATCAGGAGGTTAGTGCAATGGCATAAGCCAGCTTAACTGCGAGACGGACAGGTCGAGCAGGTACGAAAGTAGGTCATAGTGATCCGGTGGTTCTGAATGGAAGGGCCATCGCTCAACGGATAAAAGGTACTCCGGGGATAACAGGCTGATACCGCCCAAGAGTTCATATCGACGGCGGTGTTTGGCACCTCGATGTCGGCTCATCACATCCTGGGGCTGAAGTCGGTCCCAAGGGTATGGCTGTTCGCCATTTAAAGTGGTACGCGAGCTGGGTTCAGAACGTCGTGAGACAGTTCGGTCCCTATCTGCCGTGGGCGTTGGATGATTGAAGGGAGTTGCTCCTAGTACGAGAGGACCGGAGTGAACGAACCTCTGGTGTTCGGGTTGTCACGCCAGTGGCACTGCCCGGTAGCTAAGTTCGGAATCGATAACCGCTGAAAGCATCTAAGCGGGAAGCGAGCCCTGAGATGAGTCATCCCTGACCCCTTGAGGGTCCTAAAGGGCCGTTGGAGACCACAACGTTGATAGGTGGGGTGTGTAAGCGCGGCGACGTGTTGAGCTAACCCATACTAATTACCCGTGAGGCTTAACCATACAACACCCAAGAAGTGTTCTGGGCCTTGTAGCGAATGAACGAACTACTAATTCAGTGATAGCGACGCCAACAGGCAGTTCGTTATTCACGTCAGCTTTCTAAGATTGAAGAATTTGCCTGGCGGCCATAGCGCCGTGGAACCACCTGATCCCTTGCCGAACTCAGAAGTGAAACGCGGTAGCGCCGATGGTAGTGTGGCATTCGCCATGCGAGAGTAGGACACTGCCAGGCACCCAATTAAACGGTGATGTGAAGAATCACATTACTGGCTGCGAGGATGACACCTCATTGAAGCGGCAGACAATTTAGCAAAAAGCTAACCAGACAGCGGAGCGGTAGTTCAGTCGGTTAGAATACCGGCCTGTCACGCCGGGGGTCGCGGGTTCGAGTCCCGTCCGCTCCGCCACTAATTTGAAAGGCCTTCCCAGATGGGAAGGCCTTTTTGCTATCTGGTTTTGGCGAATGAAATAAGGAAACAAAGGACAACAGACAGGGCTGCGACTTGCCACTGGCAACTGAGTCCCTGTCAGTTGTCCCTTGTGCTTGAGCCGGACTCTGTCCGTCTCCCCGTCCGCTCCGCCACTACTCAAGAAGCCCAGTCTAGCGACTGGGCTTTTTTTCGTTTCACTTCTCCTGAATTGCCCTTTCCCTCTTTTATACCCTGCGGATTTATCACGTCATGGGGGTTGCGCCTCAAGGCTTTCCATCAGGGATGGGGTTCGGCATACAATGCACCTTTGGTGTCAGATGGGAGTCACCCTATGTTTTGTCCGCATTGTGGTTCCGGATCGCTGCAACAGCGCAGCGAGAAAGAGTTTGCCTGTGGCTGTGGTTTTCACTATTTCCAGAATGTGGCGTCGGCCGTGATGGTGGCGCTGTGCTGGCAGGACGAGCTGCTGGTCGCGGTGCGGGCTCGGGATCCCGGCCGGGGCTTGCTGGATCTGCCGGGCGGCTTCGTCGATCCCGGCGAATCGCTGGAGGAAGCCTTGGTAAGGGAGCTCAAAGAGGAGCTGGGGCTGGATATGACGGGGGAGACGCCGCGCTACCTGGGCTCCTATGCCAACGTCTATCCCTATGACGAGGTGACCTATCACACCTGCGACACCGTCTTTCTGCTGGAGTTGGCAGACAAGCCTGCTGTGGTAGCGGCCGACGATGTGGCTGCCTGCGAGTGGCGCAAGCTGGCTGGCCTTGCCCCTGCCGAGTTTGCTTTCCGCTCTACCGGCGCCGCCATCAGTCAATTGCAGTGGCTGCGGGGCTAACCGATAGCAGTGATGACGGGGGGAGCCGCTAGCCTAGCAAGTGGAGGGTGACGATCAGGCCACCCTCTTCGCCGTTTCTGGCCTCGACCCGCCCGCCCTGGGCCTGGATCGCCTTGCGGGTGATGGCGAGGCCCAGCCCATAACCCTTGCCTGCCGCGGGGGAGCCTATTCGCACGAAGGGATCGAAGATGCTGGAGAGCTTGCTCTCATCCACCCCCATCCCCTGATCCGCCACCTCTACGATGAACTCGTCGCCCTGCCGCATCAGGGTCAGGCGAATGATCTGGCCCGCTTGCGAGAAGCGCAAGGCATTGCGCAGCACGTTGTCGAGGGCCCGGCGGATCAGCTCCGCCTGCCCACAGACCGTGTATTCCCGGGTTTCATCCACCCAAGTTTTTATCTCGACCCCCATGTGCTGCGCCTCGTAGCGGGCATCGCTCACCACGGCGTCGACCAGCCCCTGCAGATCGTAATACTCCTCGCCGTCCCGCTCGCCATGGCCGGCGCGGGTGAGGGTCAGCAGTTCGCCGATCATCTTGTCCATGCGCTGGGTCTCGAGCTGGATCCGCTCGAGGGATCCCTCGATCCTGGCCGGATCCTGCTGGGCCAGGCCGATGGCCAGCTGCAACCTGGCAAGGGGGGAGCGCAGCTCGTGGGAGACGTCGTGCAGCAGCTGTTCGCGGCTCTCCACCAGCAGTTGCAACCGCTCGGCCATGGCATCGAAGTCGCGGGCCGCATCGCTGATCTCGTCGTGGCGCCGCCGCATGGCGGGGTAGAGGCGCACTGCCAGATCCCCCTGGGCGAGGCGTTCGAATCCCTGCCGGAAGCGGTTCATGGGGCGGGTCAGGTGCCAGGCGAGCAGGGCGCTGAAGAAGAGGCCGCCGAGTCCGCCGATCCACCACATGGGGGGTGGCATGTTGAGCCAGTTGCGGCGGGGCTGGGGCGGTGCCAGCAACTGCTGCAGGCCGGCACTGTCGTAGTCGAGCCGGTAGTGCCGGCCATCGGCTCCCAGCAGGATGCGGCCGCCCTGTGTTGTAGATGGCTCTGCTGCGACCGGTTCAAGCTGCAGCAGCCTTCGCTCCCGGGCCGGCCAGCTGGCCTGCAGGGCCGCAACCGCAGCCGGTCCCTGCTGCTGCAACAGGCTGGCGGCGGCTGCCAGCTGACGCTCGGCCAGCTGGTTGGCCATCCGCTGCTCTGGCGGCCCTTCGTGGCGATAGAGGCTGAACGCCACCCACAGCAGCTGGCTCATCATGATGATGGTGAACCAGAAGCCGAACAGGATCTTCCAGAACAGGCGCCCCTTGAGGATCATGCCAGCCGGTATCCTATGCTGCGCACCGTCTCGATGCCGACGGCTTCCCCCGCCAGAGCTTGCAGCTTCTGGCGGATATTGCAGATGTGCACGTCGACGCTGCGATCATAGGGCTCGCGCGGGCGGCCGAGCCCGTGCAGGGAGAGCTCATCCTTGCTGACCACCCGCTCTGGGGATCGCAGCAGCAGTTCCAGCAGGTTGAACTCGGTGGCGGTCAACTCCAGCGGCTGCGCCTGCCAGTGACACTGACGGCTGGCGGGGGAGAGCACCAGTTCGCCAAGGCGCAGACCCTGCACTTTGCCTGGATTGGCGGGGGCAGGTTCGACCCGGCGCAGCACGGCTCTCAGCCTGGCCACCAGTTCCCGCGGGTAGCAGGGCTTGGGCACATAGTCATCGGCTCCCATCTCCAGCCCGATCACCCGATCGATGTTGTCTCCCTTGGCGGTGAGCATGATGACGGGGATCCGGCTGTCGCGGCGGATCTGGCGCAGCACCTCGCTGCCATTCAGATCGGGCAGCATGATGTCGAGCACCACGGCGGCATAGTTGCCGGAGAGGGCGTGCTGCACGCCGCTCTTGCCGGTCAGCACGTGAGTGGTGGCAAAGCCTTCGCCGCTCAGGTATTCGCTCAGCATGGTGCCAAGCTCCAGATCATCGTCCACCAGCAGGATCTTCATCGCTCTTCTCCGTCTCGGGTTGGCGCCATTTTCCCGTGTCCGTCTCCGCCTGACAGCTGCTTTTACGCAATCCTTACACTGCCCTGCAAGAGGCTTAACCGGATATTGGAGTAGATTGCCCGGGTCTGTTTCACCCTCTGTTTCAGCCAAGGATATCCGCGATGGCCCGTGCCCGTCTCCTCGTTGTTCGCCTGCTGCTGCCCGCCCTGGTGCTGGTCGGTGCCGGCTGGCTGCTGCTGCCTTCCACTGTCGCACCAACCGCCTCTTTCATCACGGCCCCGGTCGAGCGGCGGGATCTGGAGCAGAGCGTGCTGGCCGACGGCACCCTGCAGGCCCAGAAGCTGGTGAGCGTGGGGGCGCAGGTGTCGGGGCAGATCAAGGCGCTGCACGTGGCGCTGGGGGACGAGGTGAAGCAGGGCGATCTGCTGGTCGAGATCGACGATCTCACCCAGCAGAACGCCCTCAAGGATGCCGAGGCCGCCCTCGACAACGTGCAGGCCCAGCTGGCCTCGCGCCGGGCAACTCTGCGCAACAACCAGCTGGCCTTCGAGCGCCAGCGCAAGGTGCTGGCCCGGGGATTGGGCAGTCAGGCCGACTACGACAGCGCGGAGGCGACCCTGACGGCCACTCGCGCCGACATCCAGGCGCTGACGGCGCAGGCGGTGCAGGCCCGCATCGCGGTCGACACCGCCAAAGTGAATCTGGGTTACACCCGCATCGTCTCCCCCATGGCGGGCACCATAGTGGCGATCCCGGTGGAGCAGGGGCAGACGGTCAACGCGGTGCAGAGTACCCCGACCATGGTCAAGGTGGCGCGGCTCGACACCATGACGGTGGAGGCGCAGATCTCGGAGGCGGACGTGATCAAGGTGAAGGCCGGTCTGCCCAGCTATTTCACCGTGCTGGGGGCGCCGGAGCAGCGTTACCAGGCCCGTCTGCACGCCATCGAGCCCGCCCCCGACACCATCAACGACGACGCGACCAGCAGCAGTTCGACCAGCACGGCCGTCTACTACCACGGTCTGTTTGAGGTGGCGAATCCGAGCGGTGCCCTGCGCATCGGCATGACGGCCCAGGTGCACATAGTGCTGGCTACCGAGCGCAACGCCCTGGTGATCCCGGCCATCGCCCTGAGCGAGGGGCGGGTGCAGGTGGTGGATGAGGCCGGCCGCCCACAATGGCGGCAGGTGAAGGTGGGCCTCAACAACAAGGTGGATGCCCAGATCCTGGCGGGGTTGGCCGCCGGGGAGGCCGTGGTGGTCAGTCAGCTGACGGCCAAGAGCCAGCAGAGCGGGCGGATGGGCCCGCCGATGGGGATGTGACCATGAGGGAACCACTGCTGCAACTGAGCGGGATCCGCCGCCATTTTGGTGACGGGGAGCGGCGCGTCGAGGTGCTCAAGGGGATCGACCTGACCATAGCGCGAGGCGAGATGGTGGCCATCGTCGGCGCCTCCGGCTCCGGCAAATCGACCCTGCTCAATATTCTGGGCTGCCTGGATCAGCCGAGCGAGGGTAGCTATCGGGTGGCCGGACGGGAGACGAGCCGGCTGACGGCCGATGCGCTGGCGACCCTGCGCCGCGAGCACTTCGGCTTCATCTTTCAGCGCTACCACCTGCTGGGGGATCTCAGTGCCCGCGACAACGTGGCGCTGCCCGCCCTCTATGCCGGCTTGGCTGGCGATGCGCGCAAGGCGAGGGCCGAGAGGCTGCTGCAACGGCTCGGGCTCGGCAGCCGGCTCGACTACAAGCCGAGCCAGCTCTCCGGCGGCCAGCAGCAGCGGGTCAGCATTGCCCGCGCCCTCATCAACGGCGGCCAGGTGATCCTGGCGGACGAACCGACCGGCGCCCTCGACAGCCAGAGCGGTGCCGAGGTGCTCGGCATCCTGGGCGCGCTGCATCGACAGGGCCACACGCTGGTGCTGGTGACCCACGACATGGCGATCGCCGAACAGGCCGAGCGGATCATCGAGCTCAAAGACGGGGCGGTGGTAGCCGACCGTCGTCGCGAGCCGACACCGCCGTCCCCTGCGCCAACCACTTCCCGTGCCGACACAGGGGGACGCGGCGGTCTGGCCGGGCGGCTCGGCGCCGCCTTCAAGATGGCGCTGCTGGCCATGCGGGCCCAGCGGATGCGCACCTTCCTCACCATGCTCGGCATCATCATCGGCATCGCCGCCGTGGTGTCGGTGGTGGCGCTGGGGCGCGGCTCCCAGCAGCAGGTGCTGGCCAACATCAATGCCATGGGCACCAGCACCCTGGAGATCTTCCCCGGCAGCGGTTTCGGTGATCGGCGGGCCGAGGCGGTCCAGACCCTCAGGGTGGAGGATGCCGAGGCCCTCGCCGGGCTCGGTTATGTGCACAGCGTGACCCCCAGTCTGGCCACTAGCGTCACCCTGCGTCGGGGCAGCCAGGCGGTGCTGGGCTCGGTGAACGGGGTGGGGGAGCAGTTCTTCCAGGTGCGCGGCTATCGATTGCTGCAGGGCATGCTGTTCGATGCCGCCAGCGTGACCGCTCTGGCGCAGGAGGTGGTGATCGACGAGAACAGCCTGGCGCGCCTGTTCGGTGCGGGGGAGTCGCCGCTCGGTCAGGTGATCCTGCTGGGGAGCCTGCCGTGCCGGGTGATCGGGGTGGTGGCCCGCAATCAGAGCGGCTTTGGCAGCGACGAGAACCTCAATGTCTGGATCCCCCACACCACGGCCATGACGCGGATGCTGGGCCAGAGTCACCTGCGCAGCATCAGCGTGCGGGTGCAGGACGAGGTGGCGCTGGCCGCCGCCGAGGATGGCATCAGCCGCTTGCTGCGTGAACGGCACGGCGCTCAGGATTTCTTCGTGCTCAACACCGACAGCATCCGCCAGGCGATCACCAGCACCAATGCCACCCTGACCCTGCTGATCGCCATGATTGCGCTCATCTCCCTGGTGGTGGGCGGCATCGGAGTGATGAACATCATGCTGGTGTCGGTGAGCGAGCGCACCCGCGAGATCGGCGTGCGGATGGCGGTGGGGGCCAGAACCGGCGACATACTGCAGCAGTTCTTGATCGAGGCGGTGCTGGTCTGCCTGCTGGGCGGGGCGGCCGGGGTGCTGCTCTCCCTGCTGATCGGCGTCTTGTTCGAGCACTTCAGCAGCCAGTTCACCCTGAGCTACTCCCTGGACGCCGTGCTGATGGCCTTCTTCTGCTCGAGCCTCATCGGCGTGCTGTTCGGTTTCTTCCCGGCGCGGCGGGCGGCGCGGATGGACCCCATCCACGCACTGGAGCGGGAGTAGGCACTCTCTTCGGCGCCCGCGGCGCCACCCCATTCGCCGGCGTTGCCGAGGGCTCATCCCGCCTCGGTGGCCTGGCGAGTTGGCCGGACGGCACTCTGTGCCAGTCCGGCAGCCTGAACCGTGTCATCGACGTGACACAGCCTGCTCTGCGCGGGTTTTCAACCGGGCCCCTGGCCCGGTTCTTTTTCTCATGCGAAAAAAAGGCGCCACCCGAGGGGAACGCCTGAAAGGTCAAACCTTGCGGTTTGCGGACCAACGGAACCAAGATTTCACACACATCACACTCTCAGCACTTCTGGCAGGCTCAGCCCTGCCACTTGCCTCCTTCCACTATCACATCGTTGGGATCGGTATCGGCGCTCAGTTTGTCGCGCACATACTGGTCGTAGAGTTTCAGCAGGTACTTCTCTTCCCCCAGCTTGGCGAGACGGTCGTTGACCCAGTCCCGCAGCTCGATATTGCCCTTCTTCACCGCCGGCGCGATGGGGTCTTCCGAGCCCAGCTTCTCGGGCAGCACCCGATAGCCCGGGTTCTCCTTGGCCCAGCTGAAGAGCACCAGGTTGTCCTGGGCATAGGCGTCGCCACGACCCTGGGCCAGCGCCTGCAGGGATTCGGTGTTCTTCTCGAACTTGAGCACCTTCCAGTCCGGGTGGTTACGGGTCAGCCAGATGTCGGCCGTGGTGCCGGTGGTGACGATCAGGGTCTTGCTGGCCAGATCATCCAGTTGCTTGGCCGGGCTCCCTTGTGGCACCAGCACCTGTACCGCCACTCGCAGGTTCGGGTTGGTGAAGTCCACCACCTGCCGCCGCTCCGGGGTCACCGTCATGTTGGCGAGGATGAGATCCACCTTGTCGCTCTGCAGGAAGGGGATGCGACTGGCGGGCTCTACCGCCACGAACTCGACCTTGTTCTCGTCCCCCAGCAGATCCTTGGCGAAACGGCGACCGAGGTCGGTGTCAAAGCCGACGTAGTTGCCCTTCTCGTCCACATAGCCAAACGGGGGCTTGTCGGTGAAGACGCCGACGATGAGCTTGTCGCGCGCCTTGATCTTGTCGAGGGAACCGTCCGCCGCATGGGCGGCGCCGCTGGCGAGACCCAGTCCCAACAAGGCACTGAACAGAACCGAGGTGATTTTTTTCATGCTGACTCCTTTCGTTTGATGACATTTGTATAAGAAAACTTGGCGAGGAACTGGCGGGCACGCTGGCTGCGCGGGTTCTCGAAAAATTGATGGGGCGCGGCCTGCTTCAGGATGTGGCCGCCGTCCATGAAGACGATGCGATCCGCCACCGCCTGGGCGAACGCCAGCTCGTGGGTGACGATGAGCAGGGTCATGCCGCTGCCGGCGAGATCCCGGATCACCTCCAACACCTCCTGCACCATCTCGGGATCCAGCGCAGCGGTCACCTCGTCAAACAGCATCACCTGCGGGTTCATGCACAGGGCCCGCACGATGGCGATGCGCTGCTGCTGGCCACCGGAGAGCTGGCGTGGATAGTCATGGCGCCGCTCCCACAGGCCGATGCGGGTCAGCAGTTGTTCTGCCTGCAGCAGGGCCTCCTGCCGCTCTCGTTTTTGTACCTGAAGGGGGCCGAGCAGCACGTTCTCCAGCACCGTCAGGTTGGGGAAGAGGTGATAGCTCTGGAACACCATGCCGATGCGCTGGCGCAGCCGCTGCCAGTCGGTGCTGGCATCCAGCCTCTGCCCATCGAAGCCGATCTCGCCCCCCTGAATCGGTTCGAGCCCGTTGAGGGTGCGCAACAAGGTGCTCTTGCCGCAGCCGCTCGGCCCCAGGATGACGATCACTTCCCCGGCGTTCACCGTGAGGCTGACCTCATCCAGTACCCGGTTTTGGCCGAATTGTTTGCTGACAGCATTGAGCTCAAGCAGAGGTGTCATACCGCATTACCCCATTGTTGCTCCAGCCGACGCGAGGCGAGCGAGAGCGGATAGCAGACCAGAAAGAAAAACAGGAACAGCAGGCCGTAGATAAGCAGCGAGCCATAGGTGCGCTCGATGATCTGCTGGCCCACCTTGATCACCTCCACCACCCCGATCAGCACCGCCAGCGAGCTGGTCTTGATGATGCGGGTGTAGATGTTGATGGTCGGCGGCGTCAGCCGTTGCAGCGCCTGGGGCAGCAGCACGTGGCGATAGAGCTGCCAGCGGGAGAGCCCGAGCGCCAGGCCGGCCTCCTGTTGACCACGAGCCAGGGATCCCAGGCCGCCGCGCACCACCTCCCCCACCTCGCTGGCGCCCCACAGGGCCAGCACCAGCACGGCGCACCAGAAGGCCGGAATATCGAGGCCGAAGAAGATCGGCAAGCCGAAGAAGAAGAGGTAGAGCCACACCAGCACGGGCACCACCCGAAACAGCTCCAGATAGACCCGGAGCACTCCCCGCGTCAGCCTTCCCCCCTGCTGGGCCAGCACGCCGTAACCGACCCCACCCAAGGTGGCGAACAGGATGGCGAGCAGCGAGATGGCGAGGGTCTGACCCGCGCCCACCGCCAGCAGCGGCAGCGCCTGCGTCAGCTGCTCAGTGACCGGACTGGACATAGCGGTCCCTCCTTTCCTCTGCATTGGTGGCGAGTGACGGCGGTAGCAGGACGTTCGATGCCTGCATCAGTTGCTCAATGACCGAACTGACCATGTTGCAGCCTCCTTTCAACGACGCGCAGGGCAAGGGACAGCGGCAGAAAGATCAGCACGCACATCAAGGTCAGCACCGCCAGCATCTCGTAGGTCTTGTAGTAGAGGGCGATGTAGTTCTTGGTGGTGTAGAGCAGCTCTGGCACCGCCACCGCCGAGGCCACCGTGGTCTCTTTGAGCAGAAAGATGAAGTTGGCAAACAGCGCCGGCAGGCTGGCAAGCCAGGCCTGGGGCAGCTGGACGTGGCGCAGCAGTTGCCAGCGGGAGAGGCCGATGGCTCGCCCCGCCTCCAGCTGGCTGGGGGGGACCGCCTGAATGCCCGCCCGCAGCGCCTCGGTCAGGTAGCCGCCGCCGAGGAAGGTCATGGCGATCACCGCCGTGGCAAAGCCCGACAGCGACAGGCCGAGCGCCGGCAGCCCGAAGTAGAGAAAGAACAGCTGGATCAGCAGCGGCGTGTTGCGGGCCAGCTCCACATAGGCGCGGATCACCCCGTTCAGCCAGGGCCTGTGCAGGCTTTGCAGCGTCACATTGAGCAGCGCCACGGCGAGCGAGGTGAGGATCACGATGGCGCCGAGCTGCAAGGTGACCCAGACCGATTGGCCGAACGCCGGCAGGGTGGTGAGAACAAAGGACCAGTCGAAGCTCATGCCGGGATCCTCCCGTCGCGGCGCAGCCGCTGGGGCACGACCGTGATGGCGTCCGGGTACTTGATGCCGGCGCCAGTGTTGAGCACCACCACCCGCTCGCCCCCCTGGATCCAGCCCGCTTCCCGCAGCTGGCGGGCGGCTGCGAAGGCGGCCGCCCCTTCCGGGCAGACGAAGCAGCCCTCCTGGGAGGCGAGTTGACGCAGCTCGCGCTGGATGGCGCCGTCTTCCACCGCGATGGCGCAGCCCTCGGTGCGATAGAGGGCATCCAGCACCAGAAAATCCCCCAGCGCCTTGGGTACGTTGATGCCGAACGCCAGGGTCTGGGAGTCGGGCCAGAAGCGCGATTCGCGCTCCCCCTGCTGCCAGGCCTGGACGATGGGGGCGCAGCCGCTCGCCTGCACCGCCACCAGTCGCGGCAGCGGCCCCTGCACCCAGCCTAGCTCCTGCAACTCCCGCAGCGCCTTGTAGATGCCGATGAGGCCGACCCCGCCGCCGGTGGGGTAGAGGATCACGTCCGGCAGGGTCCAGCCAAGCTGCTCGGCGATTTCAAACCCCATGGTTTTCTTGCCCTCGATGCGATAGGGCTCCTTGAGGGTGGAGGCATCAAACAACCCCTGCTGCGCCACCGCCTCGGCCACCTGGCGACCGGCGTCGCTGATGAGGCCGTCCACCAGATAGAGGCGGGCACCGGCCAGGGCGCTCTCCAGTCTTGTGATGGCGGGGGCCGCTTGCGGCTGGACTATGGTGCTGCGCAAGCCGGCGCGGGCGCCGTAGAGTGCCCAGGCCGCGCCGGCGTTGCCGTTGGTGGGCATGGCGAAGTGGGTGAGGCCGAGTTCGCGGGCGCGGGAGACGCCGACCGCGGCGCCGCGGGCCTTGAAGGAGCCGGTGGGGGTGAGGCTCTCATCCTTCATCCAGAGATCCGGAATGCCAACCTGTTTGCCGAGGCGCGGCAGCGGCAACAGCGGGGTGAAGCCTTCCCCCAGGGTGACCACCTGGGCGGGGTCGCGCACCGGCAGCAGCTCGTGGTAGCGCCACAGGCTGGCGGGGCGCCCCAGCAGGGCGGCCGGATGCCAGGCCTGCTTCAGGGCCTCGAGGTCGTAGCTGGCCAGCAAGGGGGCGCCGACCGGGCTCAGCTGCTGGGGCTGATCGGCATCCACAATCTCGCCGGTCTTGCTGCAACGCAGATGTGATAGGTAGCTGTACGGCATGCTTTATCCTGAATGAGTCGAGATGGTCAGTCGCTTATTCCATCCTGTGACCCAAGTGCCGGATAACAAACAAAATAAACTGGCAAACCTAAGCGAAAAAATTCATATGACTCCGATTGGTCAGGGTTGTGGCGGCTTCCCGCTCATGTCGCGTGTTCACCCGCTGGGGGGTTGGGCCGTCCGGCACTCTTTGCTAACCTGCCCGCTTCACCCGAAATCGCAGGGAGCCGCATCGATGCGAGCCATTGTCAGCCTGCTGGCCCTGTCACTGCTGTGTGCGTGCAGTGGCCAGTCAACCAAAGAGGATGCCATGTCAGGGAAAGCGCGCCTTCACTACCCCGTCACCCGCCAGGGTGAGCAGGTGGATCACTACTTCGGCCAGGCCGTGGCCGACCCCTATCGCTGGCTGGAAGATGATCGCAGCCCCGAGACCGAGGCCTGGGTCAAGGCCCAGAACGCCGTGACCCGGGACTACCTGGCACAGATCCCGTATCGCGCCGCCATCAAGGAGAAGCTCGCCTCTTCCTGGAACTACGCCAAGGAGGGGGCGCCGTTTCGCGAAGGGCGCTACCACTACTTCTTCAAGAACGACGGCCTGCAGAACCAGAACGTGCTGTGGCGCCAGTTGGAGGGCAAGCCGGCCGAGGTGTTCCTCGATCCCAATACCCTCAGCCCCGACGGCACCACGGCGCTGGATCAGCTGAGCTTCTCCCGCGATGGCCGCATCCTGGCCTACTCCTTGTCGCTGGCCGGCAGCGACTGGCGCGAGATCCACCTGATGGACGTACAGAGCAAGCAGCCGCTGGAGGCGCCCCTCAAGGACGTGAAGTTCAGCGGCATCAGCTGGCTCGGCAACGAGGGCTTCTTCTACTCGAGCTACGACAAGCCAGATGGCAGCGAGCTGTCGGCCAAGACCGATCAGCACAAGGTCTATTTCCACCGGCTCGGCACGGCGCAGGAGGATGACCGGCTGGTGTTCGGCGCCATCCCGGCCCAGCACCACCGCTACGTGGGGGCGACCGTCACCGAAGATGATCGCTTCCTGCTCATCTCGGCGGCGAACTCCACCTCCGGCAACCGCCTCTATGTGAAGGATCTGAGCCAGGAGAACGCGCCGCTGCTGACGGTGCAGGGGGATCTGGACGCGGACGTGAGCCTGGTGGACAACCAGGGCAGCACCCTTTACCTGCTGACCAACCGGGACGCCCCCAACCGCCGGCTGGTTACGGTGGATGCCGCCAACCCGGGACCGGCCCGCTGGCGGGATCTCATCCCCGAGCGTCAGCAGGTGCTGACGGTGCACAGCGGCAGCGGCTATCTGTTCGCCGAGTACATGGTGGATGCCACCGCCCGGGTCGAGCAGTTCGACTATGAGGGCAAGCGGGTGCGCGAGGTGGCGCTGCCCGGCCTTGGCAGCGTCAGCGGCTTCAACGGCAAGCACGATGATCCCGCCCTCTACTTCGGTTTCGAGAACTATGCCCAGCCGCCCACGCTTTACCGGTTCGAGCCAAAAAGCGGCGCCATCAGCCTCTATCGCGCCTCAGCGGCGCCGTTCAAGCCGGAGGATTACGTCTCCGAGCAGCGCTTCTACCAGAGCAAGGACGGCACCCGGGTGCCGCTCATCATCAGCTACCGCAAGGGCCTCAAACTCGATGGCAGCAACCCGACCATCCTCTACGGCTACGGCGGTTTCGACGTGAGCCTGACCCCGAGCTTCAGCGTGTCGGTGGCCAACTGGCTGGATCTGGGGGGCGTCTATGCGGTGGCCAACTTGCGCGGGGGCGGCGAGTACGGCCAGGCCTGGCACCTGGCGGGCACCAGGATGAACAAGCAGAACGTGTTCGACGACTTCATCGCGGCGGCCGAGTATCTCAAGGCCGAGGGCTACACCCGCACCGAGCGGCTGGCGATCCGCGGTGGCTCCAACGGCGGTCTGCTGGTGGGGGCTGTGATGACCCAGCGGCCGGATCTGATGCGGGTTGCCCTGCCGGCGGTGGGGGTGCTCGACATGCTGCGCTACCACACCTTCACCGCCGGGGCTGGCTGGGCCTATGACTATGGCACCAGCGCCGACAGCGAGGCGATGTTCGACTACCTGAAGGGCTACTCGCCGCTGCACAACGTCCGACCCGGGGTCAGCTACCCCTCGACTATGGTGACCACGGCGGATCACGACGATCGGGTGGTGCCGGCCCACTCCTTCAAGTTTGCCGCCACTCTGCAGGCCGACAATGGCGGCCCCCATCCCCAGCTCATCCGCATCGAGACCAATGCCGGGCACGGGGCGGGCACGCCGGTGGCGAAACTGATCGAGCAGAGTGCGGACATCTATGCCTTCACCCTGTACGAGATGGGTTATCAGCAGTTGCCGCGTCAGCCTTGATCCGGGTGAGACGGGCGCCAGCCATCCACTATCATCAGGGCCCTGCGGGGCCCTTTTCATTGCCGCGCGTTGGAGGGCCTGCGCTGGCAGCACTGGCTGCGACCATCCCTGTCTCGCCGCTGGCCCGTTTTGGCAGACGGGCCCCATCTGTCATCCCCCCGGTGGTATAGTCAGCCACAAGATCCGCATTCAAGGAGTCCATCGTGAAGAAGATCATCTACATCCTGCTGGGACTGGCGCTGGCGGCCGTGGTGGCCATCGCCGCCCTGGTGTCCCTCATCGATCCCAATCAGTTCAAGCCCCAGCTGGTGGAACAGGTGCGCAAGAGCACCGGCCGCGAGCTGGTGATACAAGGGGATATCGGCTGGCGTTTCTGGCCAAGCCTCGGCCTCTCCCTTGAGCAGGTGGCGCTGCGCAACCCCGCCGGCTTTGCCGAGCCCGACCTGGTGCGCTTCACGCGCGGGGAGGCCTCGGTGGGCCTGCTGCCGCTGCTCTCCCACAAGCTTGAGATCGGCAAGGTGACCCTGAGCGGCGCCCATCTGTTTATCCAGACCAAGGCTGACGGCAGCTCCAACCTGAGCGATCTGCTCAAGGCCTCCGCCGAGCCCAAGGGGGAGGCGACGACCTCCGAGCCAGCCGCAACGACGTCCCCGCCCGCCAGTGACAAGCAGCCCTGGCAGATCAGCCTGCAAGGGGTGGAGCTGCAACAGGCCAGCGCCCTGCTGCAGGACGATCGCAACGGCACCGTCTCCCGCCTCGAACAGCTGGACCTGAACCTGGGCCAGCTGGCGGTCGATCAATGGGTACCGGTGACCCTGGCCGCCAAGGGGGCCCAGGGTGAGCTGGCGTTTGATCTAAAGGGGGCGGCCCAGCTCAAGCTGGCGCCCGATGCCAGCCGCAGCGAGCTGAAAGATGTCGCGCTGGCGGGGAGCCTGAGCGAACCGACCCAGCGGCTGGATGCCTTCTCTCTCAAGGCCGACCGGCTGGCGCTGGGACAGTGGAGCAGCCTCACCCTCAGTCTGCAGGGGGCACAGGGGGCGGCGGACAAGCCGACCCTGGCCGGTACGCTGGAAGGAACCCTCAAGGCGCGGCTCGATGAGAACCGGCAACTGCTGGAGATGTCGGATGCCGTGCTGGCCGCCAAGTTGAGTGGCGATGCCCTGCCGCGCCCGCAGATGCAGGTGAAGCTGGCGGGCTTTGCCCGCGCCGAGCTGGGCAAACAGGCCGTCACCCTCAGCAACCTGGTGATGGGAGTGGATGATGCCCTGCTGAGCGGCAACGGCAGCGTGCAGCTGGGTGCCGTGCCCAGGGTGGCGTTCGACCTGAAGGGGGAGAAGCTTGACCTGGACAGTTGGCTCGGTCAGCCGGCCAAGACTGCCCCTGTGGCCGCTACCTCGGGCGCTGCCGCGCCGGCCGGAACAAAGGCGCAGACCGCTGCGCCCGCCGCCAAGGCGCTCTCAATGCAAGAGCCCGACCTGACCGCCCTCAAATCGGTGGACCTGGCGGGCCGGCTGCAACTGGGCAGCCTGCGATTGAAGGGGCTGGATCTGAGCGCCGTCGATCTGCAGCTGGCCCTGGCCGGTGGCCAGCTCACCCTCAAGCAGTTCAGCGCCGGGGTGGCCGGCGGTCAGGTGACCGCCAGCGGCGTGCTCGATGCCCGTCAGCAGCCGGCCCGCTATCAGGTGCACAAGCGGGTGCAAGGGGTCGATGTGCGGCCGCTGCTGCAGACCCTGGCCCAGACCGACCTGCTGGAAGGCAAGGGGGATCTGGAGGTGGAGGCGCAGGGCTCAGGACTTTCCGAGCAGGCGCTGCGCAGCCGGATGCAGGGCAAGGTGAGCCTCAGACTGAGCGACGGTGCCCTGCACGGCATCAACCTGGCGGAGATGATCCGCGAGGCACGGGCCACCCTGACCGGCAAGGGGGCGGATCAGGTGAAGGAGGTGCGCAAGACCGATTTCAGCGCGCTTACCGCCAGCTTCCGGATTGCCGACGGGGTTGCCAGGAGCGACGACATCCAGCTGTTTGCCCCCGCCCTGCGGGTGCAGGGGCAGGGCCAGACCGCCCTGGTGCCGGAGACCCTCGACTTCCTGTTCCTCACCTCGGTGGTGGAGAGCAGCAAGGGGCAGGGGGGCAAGAGCGTGGACGAGCTCAAGGACATCACCATACCGGTGCGCATCGGCGGCCACTGGCAGGCGCCGAGCTACCGGCTCGACGTGAAGGCCTTGCTCAGCAACAACAAGCTGCTCGAGGAGAAGGCTCGCAAGGAGGCCGAGCGCGGTCTCAAGAAGCTGCTGGGTGACAAGGCCGACAGCGAAGGGGTGAAAGGGGTGGCCGATCAGCTGCTCAAGGGCTTGTTCAAATAGCCCCTGCCTTTCGCGTTATCGCCATGCAGAGCCCGCCCCGTGCGGGCTCTGTGCATTGTGGGTCGCTGCCTGGCAAGGTGTTTAAGCGGGATGCTGCCGGCGTCGGTAGCGAAAGAGAGGGGTGTTTGGGCCGGACAAAGATGGTATCACTGTGGTTTTACCAAGGAGCAGATGAATGAGTCGAAGTGAAATCGCAAGAGAGACATCCCATCCGGACTGGCCGCTGGTCTGGCAGATCTACGGCAGCAGCTTTCCCCGCTACGAACAGCGCCAGCCGCAGCATCAAGAGCGCAAGATGGCAGACTCCCGCTTTCACTGTCAGCTCTTTTATCAGGGCGAGCAGCTGCTCGGCTTTATCTTCTGGTGGGACTGCGGCGAGCAGATCTACATCGAACACCTGGCCATCAACCCGGCCCTGCGCGGCCAGAACCACGGCTCACGCCTGCTTGCCGCCTTCTGCGAGACGGCGGGACGCCCGGTCATCCTGGAGATAGACCCGCCAGAGGACGAGATAGCCCTTCGCCGGCTGCGCTTCTATCAGTCACTGGGTTTTTGCCTGAACGAGCATGATCACGTGCACCCGCCCTATCAGCCGGATCATCAAGGCCATGCGCTGCGGGTGCTGAGCTATCCGGCCCCGCTCGATGAGCAGGGGTACCGGCGCTTCAACAAGGTGCTGGTGGAGACTGTGATGGATCACGGCCCTGGCTGACACGGCTGCCATCCATCTCGCAGTGCCACCATGCGCCACACGACCAGGAGGGTCCATGAACAAACGGGTGCTGATCACCGGCGGCGGCAGAGGCATTGGCGCTGCTACCGCCCGCCATCTGGCGGGGCAGGGCTATCATCTGTGCCTCAACTATCGCCATGACAAGGGCAGTGCCGAGGCGCTGGTGGCCGAGATCCTGGCCTCCCATCCGGTCCGCTGCATCGCGGTGCAGGCCGATGTCGGGGTGGAGGCCGAGGTGGTGCGTCTGTTCGAGGAGATGGACGCGCGGCTTGGCCCCGTCACTCATCTGGTCAACAACGCCGGCAGGCTGCAGCCGCAGATGCGGGTGCTGGAGATGAGCGCCGAGCGCATCAACCAGACCCTGACCACCAATGTCACCAGCTGCTTTCTCTGCTGCCGCGAGGCGGTGCGCCGGATGACGGCGGGGGGCGCCATCGTCAATGTCTCCTCGGCCGCCGCCCGGTTGGGCTCGGCGGGGGAGTACGTGGACTATGCCGCCGCCAAGGGGGCTGTCGACGTGCTGACCAGGGGGTTGTCGCTGGAGGTGGCGGCCCAGGGGATCCGGGTCAACGGGGTGCGTCCGGGTTTCATCTACACCGACATGCACGCCGACGGCGGCGAGCCCGGTCGGGTCGACCGGGTGAAGGGGCAGATCCCGCTGCAACGGGGTGGTCAGCCGGCCGAGGTGGCCGCCGCCATCGCCTGGCTGCTGTCTGACGAGGCTTCCTACGTTACCGGCACCTTCATCGACGTGGCCGGCGGGCGCTGACCCCGACCCGAGAGTGAATACAACAAGGGGCGCCTCGGCGCCCCTTCGGTTTATTCCCCCAGCAGCTGTTGCCAGACTGCCAGCACATGGCCGCGCTCCGGCAGCAGCCTGTCGTCGCCCACCTTGCGGGAGACCTCGGAGAGGTTGAGGCGATGGCCGAGGTTGCGGATCTCCAGATAGGCATGCTTGAGCCCCTCCGCCTGCTCCAGGGTCAGCACCCCCGCCAGCACGCACTCATCGAAGATGCGCACGTTATCGGACCAGCGAGTGAGCGCCTCGGGTTCGCCGCAGGCATGGGCCAGCACCAGGTATTGAGCGATGAACTCGATGTCCACCATGCCGCCGGGGGACTGCTTGAGGTCGAACTCGCCGGCGCCCGCTTTGAGCAGGTGATCCCGCATCTTGTGGCGCATCTCGCGCACCTCGCGGGCCAGGGTCGGCAGCTCGCGCTCCTTGGCCAGCACGGCGCGGCGGATGCGGGCAAACTCGGCGATCACGGCATCATCGCCATAGATGGGGCGGGCCCGCACCAGGGCCTGATGCTCCCAGGTCCAGGCCTCGTTTTGCTGGTACTGCTCGTAGGCCGCCAGCGACGAGACCAGCAGGCCTGAGTCGCCGGAGGGGCGCAGCCGCATGTCGATCTCGTAGAGGATGCCGGACGGGGTGCGGGTGCTGAACAGGTGCAGGATCCGCTGGGCGAGGCGCAGGTAGAACTGGCGGCTGTCGATGGGTTTGCGCCCGTCGGTATAGCTGTTGGGGTCGCCGCCGTGCAGGAACACCAGGTCGAGATCCGAGCCGTAGCCGAGCTCGATGCCGCCGAGCTTGCCATAGGCCACCACCGCAAAGCCGCGCCGGCCGCTCACCGCCACCTCGGGTGGCACCCCGTAGCGCTCGCTCATCTGGGCCCAGGCCTGATTGACCACCTCTTCGGTGATCGCCTCCGCCAGCCAGGTGAGGTGGTCGCTCACCTTCATCAGCGGCAGGGCGCCAGCGATGTCGGCCGCCACGATGCGCAACAGCTGCACCTGCTTGAACTGGCGCAGCGCCTCCATCTGCTGCTCCACGTCCTCTTCGGGGATGCGCAGCAGGAACTGGCGCAGCTGGGGCTTGTACTGATCGAGCGGGGTGGGGTGATAGAGGTGCTGGGGATCGAGCAACTCGTCCAGCAGGATGGGGTAGCGGGCCAACTGCTCGCTCACCAGATGACTGGCGTCACACAGCCGCACCAGCTGGCGCAGGGCGCCCGGGTTCTCCGCCAGCAGCTGCAGATAGGCGCTGCGGGTGAAGATGCGGGTCAGCAGCTCGCACACCCGTTCGAACAGGCGGGCGGGTTGCTCGCTGGCGACCACCAGTCGCAGCAGTTCCGGCATCAGCCAGTCCAGCGCGATGCGCCCCTGCGGGCCGACCTGACGGCGTTTGTACTCCTCCTTGAAACGCAGCAGGGCGGCGCAGAGCGAGGCGGGCTCGGCCACCCCCTGTGCGGTCAGCAGTTGCTCCAGCTCGGCGGCGTCGAGCTCGGTGCGCCACAGATCGAGCCAGAGCTGCTCCAGATGGGCGGGGGCCTCTTTCTCTTCCCCCACCACGGCGGCGAACTCCTGATGGACGGCAGCCATCTCCTCATCCAGATGAGCCATGAAGGCGCCCCAGTCCGTAAAGCCGAGGGCGGCGACGAGCCGCTGGCGATCCCGCTCCTCGGTGGGCAGGGTCTGGGTCTGCTGATCGCCGATCTCCTGCAATATGTTCTCGACCCGGCGCAGGAAGCGATAGGCCGTCAGCAGGCGGTCGCAATGGGTGGATTCGAGGGCGCCGCACCGGGCGATGGCGGCCAGCGCCTCCGGCAGATGGCGCACCCGCAGTGCCGGCTCGCGCCCGCCACGAATCAGCTGCAGCGCCTGGGCGATGAACTCCACCTCGCGAATGCCGCCGGCCCCCAGCTTGATGTTGCCCTCCAGCCCCTTGCGGCGCACCTCGGCGGCGATCATCGCCTTCATCTGGCGCAGGCCGTCGATGACGCCGAAGTCGATATAGCGGCGAAACACGAAGGGGCGCAGCATCTCGGCCAGCTCCACTGCATGTTCGCACTGGGGCCCCAGCACCCGCGCCTTGACCATGGCGTAGCGCTCCCAGTTGCGGCCGTGGTGCTGGTAGTAATCCTCCATGGCGGCAAACGAGATGGCGAGCGGCCCCGCGTCGCCAAAGGGGCGCAGCCGCATGTCGACCCGAAACACCTGGCCGTCGACCGTGCTCTGGTGCAGGGCGTTGATGATGCGCTGGCCCAGCTTGATGAAGAATTGCTGGTTGGCGAGCTCGCGCCGCCCGCCGACCGTGTAGCCGTTCTCGGGGAAGGTGAAGATAAGGTCGATGTCCGAGGAGAAGTTGAGCTCGCCGCCCCCCAGCTTGCCCATGCCGAGGATCAGCAGCGGCTGCGGGTTGCCGTTGCCATCCATCGGGGTGCCCAGCTCGCCGCACTGCTTGGCGTAGAGCCAGTCGCGGGCCGCGCAGATGAGGGCATCCGCCAGTCTGGTGAGATGGACAAAGCTCTCTTCCACCGCCGCATGGCCCAGCAGCTCGCGCCAGGCGATCACCAGCATGCGGCTGCGACGGAACTGGCGCAGGATGCGCTTGAGCGCCTCCTCGTCATCCACCTCGGCCAGCAGGGCGGTCAGATCGTGCTGGTAGGCGGGCCAGCGCTCGGAGCGCTCCAGCTCCCCGGAGGCGAGCAGCTCGGTCAGCAACTCAGGTTGTTTGAAGAGGGAGTCGGCGACAAAATCGGAGAGGCCGAGCAGGGTCAACAGGGTCTGGCGCACCGGCTCGGGCAGCGTGCCGTAGTCGGGGGCCAGTTCAATCAGCCGTTGCCAATGGCGCTGGGCCAGCTCCTGCAGCAGGGGGGAGAAGGCGGAGAGAGAGGGGGAGTGCTGGGCCACGGTTGCCGTCCTTGTGATTAACGAAACTGCCGGATAAAAAGCTGGCTGCCAATCTAGCACTGTCGGGCCCCCGCGTCACAGCGCGGGGGGCGAGAAGCATGATCCGGCGGGAATTATCGGCAGCCGGTGGTTCAGGTGCGCTGGTAGATATCGGGGTGGTAGATCTCCATCAGACTGCCGGGGCTGGCGGGCGGCACGAAGCCGAAACCGGCGTAGAGGCCGTGGGCATCCGAGGTGGCGAGGGAGAGGCGACGCAATCCCTGCAACTCGGGATGGTCGAGCATGGCCGCCACCAGCGCCTTGCTGTAGCCCTGGCCGCGATGCTCAGGCAGGACAAACACGTCGGCCAGATAGCCGAAGGTGGCCTTGTCTGTGATGACCCGGGCGAAGGCGACTTGCTGAGCGCCGAGGTAGCCGCCAAAGCAGAGCGAATGGTTGATGGCCCGCTGCAGGGTGGCAAGGGGAATGCCGCGACACCAGTAGGCCTCCTCAGAGAGAAAACGGTGAATGAGCGGCACGTCGAGCCGTCCCTTGTCGGCGCTGATTTCAAGCGCAAGTTCTGTAGTCTGCATCCTGGCTCCTTGCCGCGATGAAAAAAGAAAGGCCCCTCGTGGGGGCCTTCCAGTCTAACCAGATTGCGACGTTCAACAACAGCGGCCCTGTGTCAGGCCAGTTTGAAAACCTGAATGATGAGTGCTGTCCAGGGGCTGGCTGTGCTGAGCCATCTCTTCCTGTCGGTGAGATGGCGCCCGTCAGGCCAGCTTGAAGGCCTGGATATGAGTATCCAGGGTCTGGCTGTGGCGCTCCACCAGTTCGGAGGCCTCCTGCAGCTCCCGCAGCACCACGACGGAGCCTTCCACCACCTGCTTGACCTGCTCCAGGTTGCCGCTCATCTCCTCGGCCACCGAGCTCTGCTGCTCGGAGGCGGCGGCGATCTGGCGGTTCATGTCGGCCACCCCCTGTACCCGCTGCACTATGGTGGCGAGCTGGTCGCCGGCCTGGGTCACTTGCTCCACCCCCTTGTCGGCCTGCTGCACGCTCTGGGCCATCAGTTCGGCGGCCTGGCGGGCGTTGCTCTGCAGCTGCTCGATCATCTTCTGGATCTCGACGGTGGCGGCCTGGGCCCGGTTGGCCAGTTCGCGCACCTCGGAGGCGACCACCGCGAAACCACGGCCGGCCTCGCCGGCGCGGGCGGCTTCGATGGCGGCGTTCAGCGCCAGCAGGTTGGTCTGCTCCGAGATGCCGCGAATGGTATCCACGACGGAGCCAATCTGCTCGACCCCCTGTTCCACCTGATTGACCACGGTGGAGGAGCGCTGAATGTTGCCGGAGAGGGTATCTATGGTGTTGACGGTGGCGGCCACGCAGCGGCTGCCCTCCTCGGCCAGCAGGCTGGTCTCGGCGGTGGCGTGGGAGGCCTGCTCCGCATGGGCGGCTACCTCGCGAATGGCACCCACCATCTGGCTCATGGCGCTGGCCAGTTGCTCAATCTGGGTGAACTCCTCGCTGATGGCCTCGTTGGCCTCCTCCATGCAAAGGGTGACCTGGGAGGCGATGTCGTTGAGCTCCTTGCAGGCGACGCGCTGGGTGCCGAACACCTCCTTGAGGTTCTCCTGGGAGTGGGCCACCGCCTTGGCGATGTCACCGAACTCGTCACGGGACTTGAGCAGCACCCGGTGGCTCAGATCCTTGCGGGCGAAGCGCTCCAGCAGGCCCACCAGATAGTGCACCTGCTTGACCATCAGGCGCGAGCCGGTCAGCAGCAGCACCACGAACAGCAGCCCCATGATGGCGGTCTCCATCAACCCGGTCCAGAGCAGGCTGTTGGCGATAGTGTCCGCCTTGTCGGGCGCGATGCCTTCGTTGAGCAGGGTGGTTTCCAGATTGCTGGCGTCGAACCAGAGCTTGACCAGCAGCAGCACAGTACTGAACACCATGAGCAGTACCACTTTGGGTACCAGCCGGATATTGCTCATTCGCCTCTCCAGCGGGTTTAACTGCATAATATTTCTCCTTTTAATGACCGGTTTTCCTTTGTCCTCAGGACTATCGGCATTATCTTCCTTTTTATTAATTCGCACCGTGCCTAAAGTGGGAAAATGTATGCGACATCACTTAACTCATCTGCGCGCCATGGATCTGCTGATGGCGTTTCTGTCGGTGATCTCGGTTTTGCTGGTCACGGCCCGCTGGTGGGGGCATGCCCAGCTCACCCCCCAGACCCTGCAGCTGTTCTATGACGTTGACAGCCTGATCTGCTACTTCTTCCTCGCCCATTTCGCCTATGGCTGGGCCCGAGCCTCCGACCGGATGGCCTTCTTCAAGGCCAACTGGTTCTATCTGCCGGGCAGCCTGCCGATGGTGGAACAACTGCGCTGGGCCCGTCTGCTGCAGCTGTGGCGGGTCTATCAGCTGTTCAAGGAGCACCCGGATCTCTGGGCCATGTTCCGTCGCGAGCGCAACGAGACCACCCTCTCCGGCATTCTGTTCCTGTTCTTCCTGCTGCTGGGGGTCGGTTCCGGGGTCATGTATCTGATCGAATCGGGCCAGCCCGGCAGCCAGATCCAGACCCCCTACGATGCGTTCTGGTGGACGCTGGTGACCCTGTCAACCGTGGGATACGGCGACCTGGTGCCCAAGACGGAACAAGGGCGCTTCGTCGCCAGCCTGCTGATCCTGTTCGGGGTCGGTCTGTTTGGCGCCATCAGCGGTTTCATGGCCAGCCTGTTTCTGCAGCCGGGGCGGGGGGATGGCGAGCTGGAGAAGTGGCGCCATCACCAGAGTGCGCAGCAGGATCTGTTGTTGCAGGAGCTGCGTGCCCTGCGGGACGAGGTGAAGGCACTGAAACAGAAATAGGCAGCGGCGTCCGGAATGGTCGCGTCGCGGCGCAAACAAGTTGCGAGCCAGCTCTCAGCTCGGGGGGCGCCACTTTTCTTTGCTTGTCCTTTGACCCGCAGGCGGCTTAACATTCGCCAGTCACCTAACCAAACGAAGAGAACCGATCGACCATGCGCGCCCTTCTCGGGATCCTGATCTGCTTGTGTGCCCAACAGGCACTGGCCGATACCCGTTATGTTTCAGACAACATCTTTACCTTTATTCACAATGGTCCGGGTACCCAGTACCGGATCCTTGGCAGCGTCAAGGCGGGTGAGCCGCTGGACGTCAAGGCAGTGAACAACGAAGCCGGTTTCACCCAGGTGGTGGATGGTCGTGGCCGTGAAGGCTGGATCAAGAGCAGCGAGCTGCAGGGCGAGATCAGCCTGCGCGAACGGCTGCCCCAGGTGCAAAAAGAGCTGGAAGAGGCCAAGGCCCGCCTGCTGAACCTCAACGGTGACAACGAGAAACGCTTCACCGAGAAGGATGGCAAGATCGCCGAGCAGAGCAAGGAGATCGCCAGCCTGAAGGCTCAGCTGGCCAGCCAGAGCGAGGAGATGGGCAATCTCAAAGAGCAGAACGACGCCCTGACCCAGAGCTACGACAACCAGGAGCACGACATGCAGATGGACTGGTTCATCCGCGGTGGTGCCATGGTGGGTGGCGGCATCCTGCTCGGCATCCTGTTGCCTATGCTGCCCCGTCGTCGCAGCCGCGGCGATCGCTGGATGAACTGACAACGGCTGTCGGAAGCAGAGTGAAGGGTCGCCATGGCGACCCTTCTTTTTTGTCTGGAGAAAAATTGTATACAAAATAAGGCGATGAATTTTACCTAGTTAGCATATGGCGCCGATATCGTGCGTCATATGAGCCAATCAGCGATCTTTGTTAATAACAGGCAACAATTTCATTTCATCTATGGGTCGATATTGTATACATTATCGGCGTTTCGGCGGCACGGCCGCCTTCGTCGATATCAGCCCTAGGGCGTACAGGAAGACCCCATATGTTCAAAGCTACCCAAGTGCTTGCCGCTGACTATGTTCCCTCCGATCTGGCCGCCCTGCGCGAAGCCATCACCCAGAACTACGTGGTGGATGAAAATGCCTATCTGGCCGAGCTGTCGGCCATGCTGCCGGGGGATGGCGCCTCGCTGGAACGGGTGACCCAGCGTGCCCGCACCCTGGTGACCAAGGTGCGCAAGGAGAGCGGCTCCGGCGACGGCATCGACGCCTTCTTGCAAGAGTACAGCCTGGATACCCAGGAGGGGATCATCCTGATGTGCCTGGCGGAGGCGCTGCTGCGCATTCCCGATGCCGAGACCGCCGATGCCCTGATCAAGGACAAGCTCTCCGGCGCCAACTGGTCGTCCCATTTTCGCAAAAGCGACTCCACCCTGGTGAACGCCTCCACCTGGGGGCTGATGCTGACCGGCAAGATCATCAAGCTGGACAAGAAGCTGGACGGCAACCCGGCCAACCTGCTGGGCCGCATGGTCAACAAGCTGGGGGAGCCGGTGGTGCGCTCCGCCATGTACGCCGCCATGAAGATCATGGGCAAGCAGTTCGTGCTGGGGCGCGACATGAAAGAAGCCCTCAAGGCGAGCCGCAAGTCCCGCGAGAAGGGTTACACCCACACCTACGACATGCTGGGGGAGTCCGCCCTGACCCTGGCCGATGCCGACAAGTATTTCGGTGACTACCAGCGCGCCATCGAGGCGGTGGGCAACGAGCGCATCAGCGACGGCGGCCCGGCCCCTTCCATCTCCATCAAGCTGTCGGCGCTGCATCCGCGCTATGACGTGGCCAACCGCGAGCGGGTGCTCGGCGAAATGTGCGAGCGGCTGGTGGGACTGGTGCGCCTCGCCCGCGACAAGGACGTGGCTATCAGCATCGATGCCGAAGAGATGGACCGCCTCGAGCTCTCCCTCGATCTGTTCGAGCAGCTCTATCGCTCCGACGCCAACCGCGGCTGGGGCAAGCTCGGCATGGTGGTGCAGGCCTACTCCAAGCGCGCCCTGCCGGTGCTCTGCTGGCTCACCGCGCTGGCTCGCGAGCAGGGGGACCTGATCCCGGTGCGGCTGGTGAAGGGCGCCTACTGGGACAGCGAGCTCAAATATGCCCAGCAGGCCGGCCTGCCCGGCTACCCGCTGTTTACCCGCAAGGCGGGCACCGACATCTCCTACCTCGCCTGCGCCCGCTACCTGCTGAGCGAGCCGACCCGCGGCTTTATCTCGCCCCAGTTTGCCACCCACAACGCCAACACCGTGGTCAGCATTCTGGAGATGGCTGGCGATCGCCAGTTCGAGTTCCAGCGCCTGCACGGCATGGGGGAGGAGCTGCACAACGCCGTGCTCAGCGAATATCCCGGCCTGCACTGCCGCATCTATGCGCCTGTGGGTGCCCACAAGGATCTGCTGCCCTACCTGGTGCGCCGTCTGCTGGAGAACGGGGCCAACACCTCCTTCGTCCACAAGCTGGTGGATCCCAACACCCCGGTCGACTCCCTGGCCGAGCACCCGCTGCGCACCCTCAAGCGTTACTCCAGCCTGGCCAACGATCGCATTCCGCAGCCGGTGAACCTGTTCAGCGACCGCAAGAACTCCAGCGGAGTCAACATGAACATCCTCTCCATCCAGCGCCCCTTCTTCGCCAAGCTGAAGGAGGTGGAGAGCAAGCAGTGGTTGGCGGGTCCCATCGTCGATGGCGAGACCCTCAAGCGCAATGAGGCCCGTGTGGTGCTGAGCCCGCAGGATGTGAGCCTGACTGTCGGCAAGATCCACTGGGCCGACGAGCAGGCAGTGGAGCAGGCGCTGGCCTCGGCCCATGCCGCCTTCCCGCGCTGGCGCGAGACTCCGGTGAGTGAGCGTGCCGCCGCCCTTGAGAAACTGGCGGATCTGCTGGAAGCGAACCGCGAGCAGTTCATCTCCCTCTGTACCCGTGAGGCGGGCAAGCTGCTGCAGGACGGCATCGACGAGGTGCGCGAGGCGGTGGACTTCTGCCGCTACTACGCGGTGCAGGCCCGTGGCCTGATGGGGCAGGCGACCCTGCTGCCCGGCTACACCGGCGAGATGAACGAGCTGTTCCTGCAGGGGCGTGGCGTGTTCGTCTGCATCAGCCCGTGGAACTTCCCGCTGGCGATTTTCCTGGGACAAGTCGCCGCAGCGCTGGCCACCGGCAACACCGTCATCGCCAAGCCGGCCGAGCAGACCGGTCTCATCGCTCACCTGGCGGTGACCCTGGCTCATCAGGCCGGCATTCCCGGCGACGTGCTGCAACTGCTGCCGGGTGACGGCGCCACCGTGGGCGCCAAGCTGACGGCAGATGCCCGCATCGGCGGCGTCTGCTTCACCGGCTCCACCGAGACCGCCAAGCTCATCAACATGACTCTGGCCCAGCGCGATGGCGCCATCCTGCCGCTCATCGCCGAGACCGGCGGCCAGAATGCCATGATCGTCGACTCCACCGCCCTGCCGGAGCAGGTGGTGCGCGATGTGGTGAGCGCCGCTTTCCAGAGCGCCGGCCAGCGCTGCTCCGCCCTGCGGGTGCTCTACCTGCAGGAAGAGATCGCGCCGCGGGTGCTGGAGATCCTGACCGGTGCCCTGCAGGAGCTCAAAGTGGGCAACCCGGCCGAGCACAACACCGACGTCGGCCCGGTCATCGACGCCGAGGCCAAGGCCGGGCTGGATGCGCACCTGGTGCACATGATCCCGCGTGCCCGCCTGATCGCCCAGGCACCGATGCCGGCCGTGACCCTGGGGGGCCACTTCGTGCAGCCGACCGCGCTGGAGATCGGCTCCATCCGCGAGCTGACCCGCGAGCAGTTCGGCCCCATCCTGCACGTGGTGCGCTACGCCGCCCGGGATCTGGACAAGGTGATCAGCGACATCAACGGCACCGGTTACGGCCTGACGCTGGGGATCCACAGCCGCAACGAATCCCATGCCGAGGAGCTGGCGAGCCGCATCAATGTGGGCAACGTCTACATCAACCGCAACCAGATCGGCGCCATGGTCGGGGTGCAGCCGTTCGGCGGGCAGGGCCTCTCCGGCACCGGTCCCAAGGCGGGCGGCCCCCATTACCTGAGCCGTTTCATTACCGAGAAGACCCGCACCATCAACACCACGGCGGTGGGCGGCAACGCCTCCCTGCTGGCGATGGGCGACGCCTGATCGACCGTGACCAACATCAGGCCGCCTGCGGGCGGCCTTTTTCATGGGCGTTCTCATGAGCATTGAAAAGCCGCCATCTTGGGGTCGCCACCCGGCTTGCCGCGTCTTAATATGGTGGCCGGTTGTCGCTTTCATCCGTCACCGCCGCCCAGTCCCGGGCGCGCATCCCGACCGACGTCACAACAAAGAGTGCTGCATCTATGTCATTAACCGAACAGGCCCGCTGGTTCGTGCTGGGGGGCGATCACCTCGTCCTGCTGGATGACCAGGGGCGCATTCCACAAGGCCCCCGTGCCTGTCTGCCCAGCCACTTGCAGCATGCTTCCTTTGAGCGCTTTGACGAGTGGGACGGGCTGCCCTGCCTGCTGCTGGATCTGGGGGGGGAGGTTGACACCGAGGCCCTGACCCCCTTGCGCCAGCTGATGGTGGCCGGGGATGAAACGGGTTTTCAGCTGGCCGGCCGCGCCTGGCAACTCGCCACCTTTCGCCGGACCCACCGCTTCTGCGGCGAGTGCGGCGCCCCCATGAGCCCGAAGGCGGGGGAGTGGGCGCAAGGGTGCCGCCATGGCCACGTCGTCTATCCGCGCATCTCCCCCTGCATTATCGTGGCGGTGCGCAAGGGGCCCGCCATCTTGCTGGCGGCCCACCGCCGTCACTATCAGGCCGAGGATCCCATGTATACCGTGCTGGCCGGCTTCGTGGAGGCGGGGGAGAACCTCGAGCAGTGCGTGGCGCGGGAGGTGTTCGAGGAGAGCGGCATCCGGGTGCGCAACGTGCGTTACGTGGCGAGCCAGCCCTGGCCGTTTCCTCACAGCCTGATGATGGGCTTCACCGCCGATTATGAGAGTGGCGAGATCCGGGTGCAGGACGAAGAGCTGGTGGCCGCCGATTTCTTCGAGGCCGACGGGCTGCCACGGTTGCCGCCTCACGGCACCATAGCGCGGCGGCTCATCACGCTCTGCCTCGACGACCAAGCCTGAGGGATGCAAAGAGGGGCGCTTGTTTGCGCCCCTTCACATCTTTGCACTCCAACGGCGGCGGCAGGCGTTTGAGCCGCCCCCCGCCGCGCACAAAGTGGTATCATATCCGCCATTTTATGCTGGATATGACTCAGGAACTGGGATGAAAGAGCTGAAGAACGATCGTTACCTGCGTGCCCTGCTGCGCCAGGAAGTGGACATGACCCCGGTATGGATGATGCGCCAGGCTGGCCGCTATCTGCCGGAATACAAGGCCACGCGCGCCCAGGCGGGGGATTTCATGTCCCTGTGCCGCAACGCCGAGCTGGCTTGTGAAGTCACCTTGCAGCCGCTGCGCCGCTATCCACTCGATGCCGCCATCCTCTTCTCAGACATCCTCACCGTGCCCGATGCCATGGGGCTGGGTCTCTACTTCGAGCAGGGCGAAGGCCCGCGCTTCGAGCGTCCGATCACCTCCATGGCCGACGTGCAGGCGCTGCCGGTGCCGGATCCGGAAGATGAACTCGGCTACGTGATGAATGCGGTGCGCACCATCCGCCGTGAGCTCAAGGGCGAAGTGCCGCTCATCGGCTTCTCCGGCAGCCCCTGGACCCTGGCCACCTACATGGTGGAGGGGGGCAGCTCCAAGGCGTTCACCAAGATCAAGCAGATGATGTATGCAGAGCCGCAGACCCTGCACCTGCTGCTCGACAAGCTGGCCGACAGCGTGATTGCCTATCTGAACGCCCAGATCAAGGCGGGTGCCCAGGCGGTCATGGTGTTCGACACCTGGGGCGGCGTGCTCACCCCGCGCGACTACCGCGACTTCTCCCTGCAATACATGCACAAGATCGTCGACGGCCTCATTCGCGAGCACGACGGTCGCCGCGTGCCGGTCACCCTGTTCACCAAGAATGGTGGTCAGTGGCTGGAGCAGATCGCCGCTACCGGTTGCGATGCGCTGGGTCTGGACTGGACCACCGACATCGCCGACGCCAAGCGTCGGGTCGGCGACAAGGTGGCGCTGCAGGGCAACATGGATCCCTCCATGCTCTACGCCAACCCAGCTCGCATCCGTGAAGAGGTCGCCTCCATCCTGGCCGGTTTCGGTCACGGCAACGGCCACGTCTTCAACCTGGGTCACGGCATCCATCAGGATGTGAACCCGGAGCATGCCGGCGTGTTCGTCAACGCAGTACACGAGCTGTCTGCCCAGTACCACGGCCGCTGAGCGCCGCCGACAGCACAGTGAACAACGGGGCCTGGGGGCCCCGTTTTGCTGTCTGCGGCGGGGGCTGCATCCTGACCGCCGCTCGGGTTACACTGCAACCCGGTAGCGGGCGGTCGACTGCGGGCGGGCACGGCAAGGTGCGTCCGGGCCTGACGCCCCACAGTCATGGCTGGAGGCAGGATGAGCAACAGGTTGTTGGATTGGGGGATCGATCTTGGCGGTACCAAGTGCGAATGCGTGGTACTGGAAGGGGACGAGGTGCTGCTGCGCCATCGCATTCCCACCGAGCGTGCCGGCGGTTATGACCACATGATCGGCCAGATCGCCAAACTGGTGGCAGAGTGTGCCGACAAGATCGGTCAGCGGCCGACCCTCATCGGCATGGGGACGCCGGGGGCGCGGGATCCGCAAACCGGCCTGATGAAGAACTGCAACACCACAGAACTCAACGGCAAGCCGTTCAAGGAAGATCTGGAACGCCGGCTCGGCGTGCCGGTGCTGATCGCCAACGATGCCAACTGCTTCGCGCTGGCGGAAACCCATCTGGGGGCGGTGCGTCAGCACCACCCTGATGCCAAGGTGGTATTCGGCATCATCATGGGCACCGGAGTGGGCTCCGGCATCGTCATCAACGGCCGCATCCTCAACGGCCACCACGGCATCGCCGGCGAGTGGGGCCACAACGTGCTCTCACCCGACGGCCCCGAGTGCTACTGCGGCAAGCGCGGCTGCGTCGAGACCTTCATCAGCGGCCCGGCGCTGGAGGCCTGGTATGAGGCCAAGGCCAAGCGTCACCTCTCGCTGGCCAAGATAGCGGCGGCGACGGCTCACGACCACCTGGCCAAGCTCACCATCGACCGGCTGCATCTGCTGTTTGGCCAGGCGCTGGCCAACGTGGTCAACATCCTGGATCCGGATGTGATCGTCATCGGTGGCGGGGTCGGCAACGTGCAGAGCCTGTACAGTGTGGGACGGGAGACTATTTTGCCCTTCCTCTTTAATCCCCGCTTCGCCACCCCCATTATTGCTCCAGCCCTGGGGGACAGCGCCGGGGTATTCGGGGCGGCACTGCTGGCCCGCGGTGAATTTCAGGATGCCCTGCTGTCGTGAGTCAGCCATCCGCTTGTCCCTTTGTCCCAGCTAAGGACCCAGAGTTTTCATGATCAAGATTGCCATCAACGGGTACGGGCGGATCGGCCGCAACGTGCTGCGGGCCCTCTACGAGAGCGGCCGCGACAAGAACATCAAGATAGTGGCCATCAACGAGCTGGCCGCCCCCGAGGCCATGGTGCACCTGACCCGCTTCGACACCAGTCATGGTCGCTTCCACCATCCGGTGCAGCTGGCCGGCAACAGCATGCTGGTGGGGGAGGATCTCATCTCCCTGTTCGCCGAGCGGGATCCGTCGCGCTTGCCGTGGCGAGCGCTGGGGGTGGACGTGGTGCTGGACTGCACCGGGGTGTTCGGCTCGCGGGCCGATGCCGAGCTGCATCTGGCGGCGGGGGCGGGCAAGGTGTTGTTCTCCCATCCGGCCGAGGCGGACGTGGACGCCACCATCGTCTACGGGGTCAACCATCAGGTGCTGACGGGGCGCGAGCGGATCGTCTCCAACGCCTCCTGCACCACCAACTGCGTGGTCCCCGTCATCGAAACATTGCATCGAGAATTCGAGATAAATTGTGGTACTATTACGACAATTCATTCGGCCATGCATGATCAGCAAGTCATCGATGCCTACCACAGCGACTTGCGTCGAACCCGCGCTGCCAGCCAGTCCATCATCCCGGTGGATACCAAGCTGGCCAAGGGGTTGGAGCGGATCCTCCCCCACTTCGCCGGCAAGTTCGAGGCGATCGCGGTACGGGTACCGACCATCAATGTAACGGCAATGGATCTCAGTATTACTGTTCGTAAAAAAGTGACGGTTACTGACGTAAATCAAGCCCTGCAACGGGCATCCAGAGGTACATTAAGCGGTATTCTGGATTACACGGAAGAGCCACTGGTCTCCGTAGACTTTAATCATGATGCTCACTCCTGCATCATTGATGGTACCCAGACCCGGGTCAGCGATGCCAACCTCGTCAAGATGTTGATGTGGTGTGATAACGAATGGGGCTTCGCCAACCGCATGCTGGATACCACCCGGGCCATGATGGCCGCAGGCTGAAAGCTTGCACCGGGCGCAAGGTTACTGTTTTTAACATTACCTGAAAATATAGAGGACTGAATATGTCTGTTATCAAGATGACTGACCTGGATCTGGCGGGCAAACGCGTTCTGATCCGTGCTGACCTGAACGTGCCGGTAAAAGACGGCAAGGTCACCTCCGATGCACGTATCGTGGCGACTCTGCCGACCATCAAGCTGGCTCTGGAAAAGGGCGCCAAGCTGATGATCACCTCCCACCTGGGTCGTCCGACCGAGGGTGAATACAACGAAGAATTCTCCCTGGCTCCGGTTGTCAACTATCTGAAAGACGCACTGTCCTGCCCGGTTCGTCTGGCCAAAGACTACCTGGATGGCGTAGAAGTCGCCGCCGGTGAGCTGGTTGTGCTGGAAAACTGCCGCTTCAACAAAGGCGAGAAGAAGAACACCGAAGAGCTGGCCAAAAAATACGCCGCCCTGTGTGACGTCTTTGTAATGGATGCGTTCGGTACTGCTCACCGCGCCGAAGGCTCCACCTACGGTGTGGCTCAGTTCGCACCGGTCGCCTGTGCCGGTCCGCTGCTGGCGGGTGAACTGGAAGCCCTGGGCAAAGCCATGCTGAAGCCCGAGCGCCCGATGGTTGCCATCGTTGGCGGCTCCAAGGTCTCCACCAAGCTGACCGTACTGGAATCCCTCTCCAAGATCGCTGACCAGCTGGTGGTCGGTGGTGGCATCGCCAACACCTTCATCGCTGCTGCCGGTCACAACGTCGGCAAGTCCCTGTGCGAGCACGACCTGATCGACACCGCCAAGAAGCTGGCTGCCGAAACCAACATCCCGGTGACCACCGATGTAGTTGTCGGTGCCGAGTTCTCCGAATCCACCCCGGCCACCATCAAGTCCGTCGCTGACGTGACCGACGGCGACATGATCTTCGACATCGGCCCTGACTCTGCCAAGGCCCTGGCCGACATCATCATGAACGCCAAGACCATTCTGTGGAACGGCCCGGTCGGCGTGTTCGAGTTCGACCAGTTCGCTGAAGGTACCAAGGTGATCGCCGAAGCCATTGCTGCTTCTCCGGCCTTCTCCATCGCTGGTGGTGGTGACACCCTGGCTGCCATCGACAAGTTCGGCATCGCCGACAAGGTCTCCTACATCTCCACCGGCGGCGGCGCCTTCCTGGAGTTCGTGGAAGGCAAGGTACTGCCGGCTGTTGCGATTCTGGAACAGCGCGCCAAAGCCTAATTGACCCGAGACGGGGGGCAAAAGCCTCCCGTTTCGTTTATCATGTGCCCGCTGTGCCGGTTCATGATGAACCCCCCATTTTTTATTAACGGCATACGAGAACAGGACGATTAAACATGTCTAAGAAAATTTTCGACTTCGTAAAACCCGGCGTGATCACTGGTGATGACGTTCAGAAAGTGTTCGCCATCGCGAAAGAGAACGGCTTCGCTCTGCCGGCCGTCAACTGCGTCGGTACCGACTCCGTCAACGCCGTACTGGAAGCTGCCGCCAAGGTGAAAGCACCGGTTATCGTTCAGTTCTCCAACGGTGGTGCCGTGTTCACCGCCGGTAAGGGTCTGAAACTGGAAGGCCAGCAAGCTGCCATCATCGGTGCCATCTCCGGTGCCAAGCACGTTCACGCCGTTGCCGAAGCTTACGGTGTACCGGTCATCCTGCACACCGACCACGCCGCCAAGAAGCTGCTGCCGTGGATCGACGGTCTGCTGGACGCGGGCGAGAAGCACTTTGCCGAAACCGGCAAGCCGCTGTTCTCCTCCCACATGCTGGATCTGTCCGAAGAGTCTCTGGAAGAGAACATCGACATCTGCTGCGAGTACCTGACCCGCATGGCCAAGATGAACATGACTCTGGAGCTGGAACTGGGTTGCACCGGTGGCGAAGAAGACGGCGTCGACAACAGCCACATGGACCAATCCGCCCTGTACACCCAGCCGGAAGACGTGGCCTACGCCTACGAGCGTCTGTCCAAGATCAGCCCGCGCTTCACCATCGCTGCCTCCTTCGGCAACGTACACGGTGTTTACAAGCCGGGTAACGTCAAGCTGACCCCGTCCATCCTGGACGCTTCCCAGAAGTACGTTTCCGAGAAGTTCGGCATCCCTGCCAAGTCTCTGGACTTCGTATTCCACGGTGGTTCAGGTTCCACTCTGGAAGAGATCCGCGAATCCATCTCCTACGGCGTGGTGAAGATGAACATCGACACCGACACCCAGTGGGCGACCTGGGAAGGCATTCTGGGCTTCTACAAGAAGAACGAAGCCTACCTGCAAGGTCAGCTGGGCAACCCGGAAGGCGCCGACAAGCCGAACAAGAAGTTCTACGATCCGCGTGTATGGCTGCGTGCCGGCCAGACTACCATGATCGCGCGTCTGGAGAAGGCTTTCTCCGACCTGAACGCCATCGACGTACTGTAATTCGTTACGGTAGTTTGATTGCATGAAAAGGCGCCCTGCGGGGCGCCTTTTTCATTGCAGCATGGCGGGGTCGCCAGCGGACGTGAGCAAGGTGTCTTTCGAGGCACCTTTTGCATTTCTGTGATCCCTGCGGGCTGGATTGGCGGCGGGTGGCTGAGTATTATCGATGACAGGCCGTTTATTTTAGTAAACGCAACGCTATCAAGGCAGGATGCTGAGCATGCAGGCAGGAAAGCACTACCCCCATCAGGAGCACGTGGCCTCCTATTACGCGGCCACCCGCAACGACAATCAGCAGTGGCCTGAGCTCAGTGGCGAACTGAATGCCGAGGTCTGCATCATAGGCGGCGGTTTCACCGGTCTCAACACCGCCATCAATCTGGCCGAAGCCGGTTACAAGGTGGTGTTGCTGGAGGCCAACCGCATCGGCTGGGGTGCCTCCGGGCGCAACGGCGGTCAGCTGATTCGCGGTATCGGTCACGACACCAGCCAGTTCGCCCGCTGGATTGGTGAAGAGGGTGTGCGCGAGCTCGACCTGATGGGGTTGGAGGCGGTCGAGTTGGTGCGCGAGCGGATCGAGCGCTTCAATATCGACTGCGACCTGCGCTGGGGCTACTGCGATCTCGCTACCCGTCAGCGTCATCTGGCCGGGTTTGCAGAGGAGGCGGCGCACCTGGCGAGCCTCGGCTATAAGCACGAACTCAAGCTGGTGTCGCGGGAAGATATCCATAGCGTGGTGGGCTCGGATCGCTACATCGGCGGCCTGATCGACATGGGCTCCGGCCATCTGCATCCCCTCAACCTGGCGCTGGGTGAGGCGCGCGCGGCGGCCAGCCTGGGTGTGGCCCTGTTTGAGCAGTCCAGAGTGGTGCACATCGACTATGGCGATCGGTTGCAGGTCACCACCGCCCACGGTCGGGTCAGCGCCGACTACCTGGTGATCGGCTGCAACGCCTATCTCAACGACCTCAACCCCGAGCTGGGGGGCAAGGTGCTGCCGGCGGGCTCCTACATCCTCGCCACCGAGGTGCTGGAGAAGCGGCTGCGCCAGCGCCTGCTGCCGCAGAACATGGCGGTGTGCGATCAGAACGTGGCGCTCGACTACTACCGCCTCTCCGCCGACGGCCGGCTGCTGTTTGGCGGTGCCTGCAATTATTCAGGAAGGGATCCTCGCGACATCAAGGCCTTCATGCTGCCCAAGCTGCTGCGGGTGTTTCCCGAGCTGGCGGATACCGCCATCGAATTCCAGTGGGGCGGCATGATAGGCATCGGGGCCAACCGGTTGCCCCAGATTGGCCGTCTGCCGGAGCAGCCCAACGTCTTCTATGCCCAGGCCTATTCCGGCCATGGTCTCAATGCCACGCACATGGCGGGTAAGCTGGTGGCGGAGGCGATCAAGGGGGAGAGCCGGGGTTTCGATCTGTTTGGCAGCGTACCCCACATGACCTTCCCCGGCGGCCCGGCGCTGCGCTCGCCCCTGCTGGCGCTTGGCATGCTCTGGTACCGCTTCAAGGATCTGTTCTAAGGGGGGCTGATCTGGTGCGCCACGGCGTGGTGGTTGGCCGGATTGATACTGCTATTTAGCTGGAGCAGTCAAACAATCAGCGTCCGCCCATCCCGTGTGTTGAATGGGCTGCACGCCGGCTAGCGAGGGGGATAGGGTGGATACCCAGGCCTGAGTCAGCCTGGGTATTCTGGCCGGTTGCGTGTCAGTGGGCGGGTTCGGCCAGACGCCAGCCCTGCTCGGTTTTCATCATCCACACTTCAGCCTGCTGCGGCAGCACCTGGCCCGCCTCGAACTCGCCGTATTTGCGTTCCAGCTCCATCAGCCCCATCTCCTGCTGGAAGGGACCGACCCTGTCATAGACCAGATCCTCGTCGTGCAGCACCTGCAGCTGTTCCATCCCCTGTTTGAAGTGGATCTGGTAGCTCACTTTGACCAGATAGACCCCCTCCATGCGCTCTTCCTTGTCCAGGATGGCGAAGTCACTGATCTCGAACAGATTGGCGTCGGTGTCTGCCTGCAACTTGGCGGTGACCTGGGTCCGGATTGCCTCTTCACCTGGACCTGCGTAACAGCCATACAGCCAGAGGGCCAGCAGGGGGATGAACCACTTTTTCATCAAAACTCCGGACGAACGAGACGGGAAAGCGCAAATATTGCCACGCTGTCGATCATATACAAGGGATTGCCGGAAAAATGGCGGTCAAACCGGGGGCCCGCACGGTTGCACGGGCCACCCGGCCTCAGCGCAGCTTCTCCAGCTGGCCGAGAAATTCGGCGGGCCCCATAAAGCCGGTGACCCGCTGGCCACTCAGCTCGTTGCCGGCGCGGTCGAAGAAGATCAGGGTCGGCAGCCCCAGCACGTTGAGGCCGTTGAGCAGCACCACATCGGCATCGTCGTTGGCGGTGACGTCCGCCTGCAGCAGCACCATCTGGCCGAACCGCTCGCGCACGGCGGGGTCGCTGAAGGTCTTGTGCTCAAACTCCTTGCAGGCCACGCACCAGTCGGCATAGAGATCGAGCAGCACCGGCTTGCCACGAGCGGCGGCCAGCTGGGTCTTGAGATCGTTCAGCGTCTTGATGCGAATGAAGGCTGGCGTCTCGGCCTGAGCGGCTGCGCTGGCGCCCTGGGGTGGCAGCAGCAGATCCTTGCCCACCACCACGGCGCTGATCATGGCCAGCAGCAGCACGAAGCCGCGCAGGCTGCGCCCCACCGAATGGCCCTGATGCTGGTTGTGATGATAGAGGTAGCCGCACAACAGCAGCCCCCAGCCGAGCCAGGCCAGGGTGGTGATCTGATCGCTCCAGAGCCTCGAGAGCAGCAGGATGGGCACCGCCAGCAGTGCAAACCCGAACAGCTGCTTGATCACGTCCATCCAGGCGCCCGCCTTGGGCAGCAGCTTGCCGCCCGAGGTACCGAGCAGCAGCAGCGGCAGCCCCATGCCGAGCGACAGGGCGTAGAGAGCCGCGCCGCCGAGCCAGAGATCGCCGCTCTGGGCCACGTAGATGAGGGCGCCGGAGAGCGGGGCCGTGGTGCAAGGGGAGCAGACCAGACCGGAGATCATCCCCATAATGGCGACCCCGAGCACGGAGCCGCCCTGCTGGCGGTTGGATAGGCCTGACAGCCGGGTCTGCAGGCTGCTTGGCAGCTGCAGGGTATAGAGCCCGAACATGGAGAGGGCCAGCAGCACGAACATCACCGAGAGGCCGATCAGCACGTAGGGATGCTGGAGGGCTGCCTGGAATTTCAAGCCGGCCGAGGCCACCACCAACCCGAGCAGGGTGTAGGTGACCGCCATCCCCTGCACGTAGACGAAGGAGAGCAGGAAGGCGCGACGGGTGGAGAGGCGATGGCCGGCCCCGGCGATGATCCCGGTCAGGATGGGATACATGGGGAAGACGCAGGGGGTGAAGGCGAGGCCGAGCCCGAGTGCGAAGAAGGCGGCGACGCTGAGCCAGAAGCTCTGGTTGCCGAGGGCGGCCGCCAGCTGATCCTGCTGGCTGCTGGCCGGTGTGGGCTGGTCAGGCTGCTCGCTCTGCTGGGCGGTGAGCGGCTGGATACTGATCAGCTTGTCGGTGGGGGGATAGCAGAGGCCGTCGGTACAGCCCTGATAACTGATCTTGAGACTGGCCTGCTGGCCGGCCTCGGTCAGGGTGACGGGGATCTGCACCTCCCGGTAATAGACCTGGGTCTTGCCGAAGAAGTCATCTTCATGCTCGCTGCCAACGGGCAGCACCGGCTCCTCGAAGGCGAGGTTTTCCCCCTTGAAGCTGAAGCTGTGGCGATAGAGGTAGTAGTCGTCGGCGATGCGCAGGTTCAGCAGCAGCCGATTGCCCTGCTGTTCGCTCTCGAGGACGAACGCCTCGTCCACTTTCAGAAATTTGGGCTGGGCGCTGGCCTCGATGCCGAGGGCACTCAGCAGATCCGTGCTGCTGGCGCGGGCCGGCAGTGAGCCCAGGCCGGCCAGCAGAGCACAGAGCAACAGCAGGGGAAAGAGCAGGCGAGACGGTGTCATGAGGTTTCCTGTTTTATCCAGTCGAGATAGGGCTGGTGGCCCTGGCTTGTGGGCAGCGCCAGGATCTCCGGCACCTCATAAGGGTGATGAGCAAGAATGCACTGGCGCAGCGGCTCGAACAGGGCGGCGTGCGACTTGATGATGAGCTGGATCTCCGTGGCCCGTTCGATCTGGCCCTGCCAGCGATAGACGGAGGTGAGGCCGGGCAGCTGGTTGATGCAGGCCGCCAGCCGCTGGTTCAGCAGTTGTGCGCAGATGAGGTCGGCACTGGCCTCATCCGGGCAGGTGCAAAGCACCAGAATGGTGTCGGTCATGGTGAAATATCTCGTCCGATCGGGGCGGCTCGGCGCCCGTAAACCAGTGGCTACTATACCTAGCGACGGGTCAAATAGCATCTGGCGCACTTTGCGGCTGCGACATGAAAATAAGTGGGGGGCATGAGATAGACGCTGTCAGAGCGACAAGGCAGAATGAGCGGGCTTGTTCCCATTCGACGTAAGGAAATGTATGACCCAACAGAATGAGCAGCAGAGAAACCGCATGTTGAGCCTGTTGCGCGAAGGTGAGCGCCGTATGTTGGTGCAACTGGCCGGTCTGCTGCGTACCAGTGCCGATGAAATCAATGCCGAGCTGGAAAAAGAGGAGTTGCTGGATACCCTCGAGCAACCGGTCACGGTGGAGTATCTCAACGGCGTGGTGCAGCACCATCTGTTCGAGCGCCTGCACAAGGGTGACATGGTCGCGGCCCAGCGACTGCTGACCCAGTACCAGAGCGACATCGAGGCCATGCTGACGCAGGAGTCGGCCGAGGCAGAGGCCCCGACCGAAGAGCTGAAGGCACAAGCCTGAACGCCGCGGCAGGCCCGCCGGGCTTGTCCTCCCCCAGCACCATCATGCCCCTTGCATGATGGTGCCTCGTTTTTCCTGCCGTTTTTTGCCGTGGTTCAACCCAGTGCGTTCTGCTGCCACTGGCCCGGGATCGGGTACACCTTGTCATAGCTCCAGTTGTAGATGAAGGCGTAGACCAGATAGAAGGTCACGAAGCCGATGTTGAGCGCCAGTGCCGCCAGCAGGGCGAGATCCAGCCACCAGGCGATGACCGGCAGAGTCAGCGCCATGAAGCCCCCTTCAAAGCCGAACGCATGGACCACGCGCTGCCACAAGGTCTTGTGCGGGTGCCCCTGGTACTTGAGCAGCAGCTTGTCGAAGCCGATGTTGTAGACATAGTTCCAGACGGTAGCCAGCACCGAGAACAGGATGGCCAGCGGCCCCATGTGGCTGAGCTCGATACCTGTGACCCAGCTGGCCAGGGGGGCGGCGATGAGCAGACCTATCACTTCAAAGCCGATGGCATGGCGGATACGGTCGTTGCGGGTACGCATAAATTCCTCTCTTTAAACAGGTATGTTGACTGACTGGTTGGCAATCTATCCCTATTTGTTGATAGTTTCACGTTGGTATCCATCGCTAAAATAGATAGATGACCGCATTTGCAGGAGCAGGACGATGAATCCATCGCTGGAACAACTGAGGGTATTGCTGGCCGCCGCACAGGCGGGCTCCTTTTCGGCGGCGGCGCGCCAGCTGGGCAAGGCGCAGTCGGTGGTCAGCACCGCCATCGCCAATCTGGAGATAGATCTGGGGCTCGAGCTGTTCGATCGCAGCGGCCGCTATCCGGTGCTGACCGAGGCGGGTGTGCGCATCAGCCAGGAGGCGGGCATTTTGCTGGCCCAGAGCGAGCGCTTGCAGGCCATCGCCGGCGAGCTGGCCACCGGCGTCGAGTCGCGTCTGACGCTGGCCATCGACGATGACTCCCATCTGCCCTGGCTCGGCTCTGTGCTGGAGGGGTTCGCCACCCGCTATCCGACGGTGGAGCTGGAGCTGTTGTTTCCGTTGATGGAGGATCTCACCGAGATGCTGACCAGCGGCCGCGCCCAGCTTGGCATCAGCTATCAGAAGGAGCACCCGCAGCGGGAGATCGTCGCCCGCTCGCTGGGGGGCGTGCCCATGCCGCTGGTGGTCTCCCCCGAGCATCCGCTGGCCCACAAGGCGCCGCTGCGGGAGAGCGATCTGCAGGGGGCGCGCCAGCTGATGGTGACAGGGCGGCGGGAAGGGACTGAGCGTCATCGCTTCCGGCTGTCGGCGCAGGTGTGGTGGGTCGAGGGGGATCTGGGGGTACTGGAGCTGGTCAAGCTGGGGCTGGGCTGGGCGGCGGTGCCCGATTTTCTGCTGCACCGGCCGCTGGCGCGGGGCGAGGTGGTGGTGCTCAAGCCGGACTTCATTACCCAGCCGGAGCTGGCACTGGAGCTGCAGTGGCATCGCGCCCGCCCGCTCGGGCAGGCGGGGCGCTGGCTGAAGGAGGCCCTGCTGGCGCGGGCGCGCTAGCAGGGCTCTTCGCTTACTCGGTCAGCTGATAGGGGAGGGGCTGCAGGCTCAGGTTTGAGCCCTCCTCCTGCTTGAGCCGGAAGCGGGCGTCGGCTTCGGTGTCTTTGGGCAGCACGGCGGTGAGCCACAGCTCGCCATCCTGCTGCCAGGCGTTGAGCACCATGCCGCTGCGGCGCCAGTTGTCACCGAGCTGGATCTCCAGGGTGTCGCCGCTGGCAACCGGCGTAGTGGCAGTGCCGCTCAGCACGAACAGGGCGCGGTTGTTGGCACCACGATACTTGGCGCGGGCCACCGTCTCCTGCCCCATGTAGCAGCCCTTGGTGAAGCTGATGCCATCGAGCGCCTGCAGGTTGAGCATCTGGGGAATGTACTCACCCTGATGAACCGCCTCGAGATGGGGGATGCCTGCCTTGATCTCCAGTCCCCACCAGAGCGACTCGGGGCCGCTGGGCAGAGACAATGCCAGCGGCTGTTCGCTGACCAGCAGCCAGCGATCGGCCTCGACCCGCACCGCCATGCCACCCTCGATGAGACCGCTCTCCTGCAGACCGTATTGCCCTGCGATCCAGCCATCGGTTCCCTGACCGGCCACGCCGACCGCCTGGCCGTGATTTTCGCTGATCTCGACCTTGGCAAAGATCGCGAACTTCTTGAGCTCGGGCAGCTGGCGGGCCAGCACCGACGGCTTGGTCAGCATCAGCAGGCGATCGCTCAGGCAGAGCAGGCGAAAATCGCTCCACAGCTTGCCCTTGGGATCACAGTGGCCGCCCAGGGTGTGCTGGCCTGGCTGCAGGGCGTTGACGTCACAGGTGACCTGACCCTGCAGGTATTTGGCGCGATCCTGGCCGCTCAGGCTGGTGATGGCCAGATCGGTCAGAGGGAACAGGGTTGGCTCGGCGGGAAGGATTGGCAGGCTCACGATGGCATTCCAGAGACAGAAAGTATGTGACCTGCATGGTAAAGACGTAAGGAATGTTTGTCAGCCGGAAAATCCAGCTGTTACCATCGCCGGGTCTTTGTAAGGAGAGTTCCATGTTGAGCCCAATTGAAAAATCCCGCCTGAAGTGGGCCTGCCGCCGTGGCATGCTCGAGCTGGATGTGATCTTTATGCCTTTCTTCGAACACGAGTTCGACGGTCTGAGCGAGGCGGAGCAGCAAACCTTCATCCGCCTGCTGGAGTGCGAGGATCCGGAGCTGTTCCGCTGGAGCATGGGCCACGGCGTGCCGGAAGATCCCGCGTTTGCCGCCATGATCCCGCTGATCCTGGAGCGCAATCAGGCCCGCCACGATCGCCAGCGCTGATCTGCCCGTACGGGTGTCGATGCCCATCACCGCCTCCAGACAGCAGCGCCTGCTGCTGTTGTCGCTGTTTCTGCTGATCCTGTGGCCGCTGGCCGCCCTGATCCACGGCTGGCAGTGGGCTCTGCTGCTGCCCTGCTGGGTGCTGGGGTTTTGGCGCGCCTGGCTTGGCGCCAGCCGGATGAGCGGCGTGCTGGAGTGGGACGGGCAGTGGCTCACCTGGCAGGGGCGTCGTTACCAGCTGGGGACAGGCAGCCGCATTTGGCCCGGGGTACTCTGGCTGCAGCTGGTGGCGACGGAGCGTCCCGCCATCCGGCTCTGGCTGTTCAGCGATGCGCTGGCACCGGCTCATTACCGCACGCTGGCTCGCGCCATCCACTTCTCCCAGCCGACCCGCTAGCCTCTCTTCCCCATAAAACAGATGACCCCGCCGGAGCGAGGTCATCTGGGGGATGCGGATCGATTAATCCCTATCCATCGTCAGCAATGCTGGCTCATGGCGGGCAGGATCAATCCTTGTCCGGCGTCAGCACGGTCGGCTTGGAGTCCGGCTGCATGTCCGGGTAGTCCGGGTTGCAGCAGTGCAGGCCGCGTGACCCTCTGGCTCATTACTGAACGAAAGGGTTAGTCCCGCTCCGGCGTCAGCACGGTTGGCTTGGAGTCCGGCTGCATGTCCGGGTAGTCCAGGTTGTAGTGCAGGCCGCGGGACTCCTTGCGTTGCAGGGCGCAGTTGACGATGAGTTCGGCCACCTGCAGCAGGTTGCGCAGCTCCAGCAGGTTGTTGGAGACCCGGAAGTGGGCGTAGTACTCCTGCACCTCCTGCTTGAGCAGGTCGATGCGGCGCTTGGCCCGGGCCAGGCGTTTGTTGGTACGCACTATCCCCACATAGTCCCACATCATCAGCCGCAGCTCGTGCCAGTTGTGCTGGATCACCACCAGTTCGTCCGAATCTTCCACCTTGCTCTCGTCCCACACCGGCAGACGGGGCGGCTCCACGCTCATCGGCAGCTTGGCCAGAATGTCGGCCCCCGCCTGATGGGCATAGACCACGCATTCGAGCAGGGAGTTGGAGGCCATCCGGTTGGCGCCATGCAGCCCGGTGTAGGTCACCTCGCCGATGGCGTAGAGACCGGGAATGTCGGTCTGGCCGTTGTTGTCGATCATCACGCCGCCGCAGGTGTAGTGGGCGGCAGGGACGATGGGCATCGCCTCCTTGGTGATGTCGATGCCGACCGCGAGGCAGCGCTCATGGATGGTCGGGAAGTGCTTGATGATGAAGTCGGCCGGCTTGTGGCTGATGTCCAGATACATACAATCGGCGCCGAGCCGCTTCATCTCGTGGTCGATGGCGCGGGCGACTATGTCCCGCGGCGCCAGCTCAGCCCGCTCGTCAAACTCCGGCATGAAGCGGCTGCCGTCGGGACGGCGCAGGTAGGCCCCCTCACCGCGCAGGGCTTCGGTCAGCAGGAAGTTGGGGTCATCGGGGTGGAACAGGCTGGTGGGGTGGAACTGGTTGAACTCCAGGTTCGCCACCCGGCAGCCGGCGCGCCACGCCATGGCGATGCCGTCACCTGAGCTGACGTCCGGGTTGGAGGTGTACTGGTACACCTTGGAGGCGCCACCGGTGGCCAGCGCTACGAAGCGGGCACGGATCACCTCGACCTGCTCGGCGTTGCGGTTCCAGACATAGGCGCCCAGCACCCGGTTGCCCGGCAGACCCAGCTTGCGGGTGGTGATGAGGTCGACCGCGTTGAAGCGCTCCATCAGCTGGATGTTGGGGTGAGCGCGCACCTGATCGATCAGGGTGAGCTGCACTGCCTTGCCGGTGGCATCCGCCGCGTGGAAGATGCGGCGATGGCTGTGGCCCCCTTCGCGGGTCAGGTGATAGTGGGATTCGCCCTCGGCGTCCTCCTCCTGATCGAAGGGGACCCCCTGCTGGATCAGCCACTGGATGGACTCGCGGGCGTTGCGGGCGGTGAACTCCACCACGGCCGGGTCACACAACCCGGCCCCGGCGTTGAGCGTGTCGCTCACGTGGGATTCGATGCTGTCGGTCTCGTCGAACACGGCAGCGATGCCTCCTTGCGCATAGAAAGTGGCCCCTTCACTGATGGGCCCCTTGCTCAGAACCAGGACTTTGGCCTGGTCTGCCAATCGCAATGCGAGAGACAAACCGGCGGCACCGCTGCCAATGATCAGTACGTCGCAAAGGTATTCAACACTTGCTTTCATAAGTATCATTGGCCTGGATTAAGAACTGGCACCATGGTAGCCCAAGCGAGGGTGGTGATGCAGCCTGCGTCACATTTTTTTCAATGCAAGCGAACTTTCCCTGATTCCTCCTGTCTGAACTTGTGCGCTTAGGAAGGGCCGGAAAAGAAAAACGATAACCTGATGGGGGTTTTACGGCTCTGATGAGCGACCAGAATCTACTGGACGAACAGCTGGTTGAACGGGTCCAGCGTGGCGATAAAAATGCATTCAACCTGTTGGTAAAAAAATACCAGCACAAGGTGGTCAACCTGGTGGCCAGGTATGTCAACAACCCGGGCGATGTACCGGATGTGGCGCAGGAGGCATTCATCAAGGCCTACCGTGCGCTGCCGACATTCCGTGGCGAGAGCGCGTTTTACACCTGGTTGTACCGAATCGCCGTGAACACGGCCAAAAATTATCTGACCTCTCAAGGGCGCAGGCCGCCCAGCAGTGACGTAGAGGCGGAAGAGGCAGAATACTATGGTGGTGGCGAAGCCTTGCAAGAGGTGGCTACCCCGGAAAACCTGACGCTGACCGACGAGATCAAGCGCACCGTGTTTTCTGCCATAGAAGCTTTGCCGGAAGACTTGAGGACAGCTATCACCCTTCGCGAACTGGAAGGGCTGAGCTACGAAGAGATTGCCGAAATCATGGATTGTCCGGTGGGTACGGTGAGATCCCGTATCTTCCGGGCGAGGGAAGCAATCGATAAAAAGCTGCAACCTCTGATCGAGAATTAACTGGGGAAAGACAGGTTAACTTATGGCAACTAAAGAGCAACTCTCGGCCCTGATGGACGGTGACTTGAGCGATGTTGAGGTTCTGAACGAGCTGGGAACGGATCCGGCTCTGCAAGACACCTGGTCTCGTTACCACCTGATTGGTGATGCCATGCGGGGGGACCTGCCGGTCAATCTGCAACTGGATCTGAGCGACAGCATCATGGCTGCGCTGGAAGATGAACCCACCATCCTGGCGCCCAAGCCGGTGGAGAGCAAACCTGCCGCACCGCAGCCGGGTACCGCCAAGGTCGTGCCGTTTCTGCGCCGTGCCGGTCAGCAGGTAGGGCAATACGCCATCGCGGCCTCGGTCGCTGCCGCCGTCATCTTCGGGGTGCAGCAATATCAGGGGCAGGATGGTCTGCCGACCAATCCGGTACTCAACACTATCCCCGTTGGTGGCAGTGCCTCACCGGTGAGCGTGCACTACCCGCAGGATGGCAACCGGGCCACTGCCCGTCAGCAAGGGCTGAGCGAGCAGCAGATGCAGGAGCAGCGCGAGCGCATCAATGCTTTCCTGCGTGACCACCAGTTGCAACAGCGTCTGCTGCAAGACAAGCAGATTCAGGAATAACGGATTTAGGGATCAGAACGTGCGCCAGTCCAGCCGTATTTTGCTGGCCTCTCTCCTGCTGATCAGTGCCAAGGCCTCGGCCGACGACAAGTCGGCCGAGGCCTTGTTGCAGCAGATGCAGAGTGCCGTCTCGCAACAGAATTTTGAATTGTCCATGGTCAAGGCCCGGCAGGGGCGCCTCGAACCCATCCGCTTCAGCCACGGCGTGATCGATGGCAAGGAGGTGGCTCACCTCAGCTATCTCGATGGCAAGACCATCGAGTATCTGCAGCGCCAGGATGAGTACACCTTCTTCGAAAATACCCACGAACCTTACACCCTCAAGGGCGCTCGCTTCCCCGGTGTGTGGGCGAGCCTGGTCAGGATGCCGCTGCCACGGGTGCTGGAGAGCTATGACCCCGTGCTGGCCGGCCGCAGCCGGGCGGCCGGGTTGGTGGCTCAGGTCGTGCGGCTGGTACCCAAAGAGGCCGACAAGTACGGCTTCGTGCTCTGGATCGACGAGCAGAGCCACCTGCTGGTGCGGGTGGACATGGTGGATCGGGAGGGCAATCTGGTTGAACAGGTGCTGGGGGTGGATCTGGACAGGCTGCCTGCCCCGGCGCCCTGGCTGGTGAAGCTGGCTGGCAGCAAGCTGCCTCAGGCACTGGCACTGGAAGACGCCTACCCGGCACCGCAGCAACAGCTGAACTGGCACCTGACCTGGTTGCCGGAGGGGTTCAAGGTGCTCTCGCGGGATCGGCATCAGCTGGTCACCACCAGCCTGCCGGTGGATTACATGATGCTCTCCGACGGGCTGGTGGATCTCTCGGTCTACGTTGCCAGGGTCGACCCCAAGCAGGCGGTGCGCCAGCAGTTGATCCGCCAGGGGGCCACCTCGCTGGTGAGCTATGTCAATGACGTGGGGGTCGAGATCACTGTGGTGGGTGAGGTGCCGGCAGACACCGCGAAACGCATCGCCGAGTCGGTGCAACCGCTGGCTCGCAACGAGACCGTCCAGTAGTTGCCGATGCACTGTTGCTTGCCCAATCCGGGCAGTCATGTTCAGATTGGGTCAATCTCTGTCTAGTTAATGTGGAACCGTCTTGTGAGTGGAATGAGCGAAGAGCTGGCAACCGTAGTGGCCATTGATGGACAACATGCCTGGGTGGAGTGCGAACGGCGCTCCGCCTGCAGCGGTTGTCATCAACAGTCCAACTGCGGCACCGGCACGGTAGCCAAGGCGTTTCCGTTGCAGGCGCAGCGGCTGCGGGTGGCGCTCACCATCGAGGTGAGCGTCGGCCAGCAGGTGAGGCTCGGTATCCCCCAGGCGAGCATTCTGCAGGGGGCTGCGCTGGTCTACGTGCTGCCGCTGTTCTGTCTGCTGGCGGGAGCCCTGCTGGGGCAACTCTGGCTGGCTCCCTTGCTGTCAGCCGGGGAGGGGGTCACCATCCTCAGTTGCCTGCTGGGCGGCCTTATCGGATTTTCACTGGTTCGTTACTTTTCCAACCGGCTCGATCAGGGGGCTTATGGTCCCCGCATGCTGGGTGTGGTCCTGCCCACCCGCCACCTCTCCTGACACTGTCTAGGCCTGTATTTCTGGTGCTTCGTCGACTAAAGATTGGCCGTCGACCGGGTTATCCAGTAAAATCCTGCCTCCATATCCGGCCCTAACCTAATTTTGAGTGATTCTTGCTCGATGAAACACATTCGTAACTTTTCGATTATTGCGCACATCGACCACGGTAAATCGACCCTGTCGGACCGTCTGATCCAGACTTGTGGCGGCCTGTCCGACCGCGAGATGCAGGCTCAGGTGCTTGACTCCATGGACCTGGAGCGCGAGCGCGGCATTACCATCAAAGCACAGAGTGTGACCCTGAACTACCAGGCACAAGACGGTAACACCTACCAGCTGAACTTTATCGACACCCCTGGCCACGTGGATTTCTCCTACGAGGTCTCCCGCTCGTTGGCGGCCTGTGAAGGGGCGCTGCTGGTGGTGGATGCCGGCCAGGGGGTTGAGGCACAGACTCTGGCCAACTGCTATACCGCCATGGAAATGGATCTGGAAGTGGTGCCAGTGCTGAACAAGATCGACCTGCCGGCCGCCGAGCCGGAACGGGTTGCCGAAGAGATCGAAGACATCGTCGGCATCGACGCGGTCGATGCGGTGCGCTGCTCCGCCAAGACCGGCCTGGGTGTTGACCTGGTGCTGGAAGAGATCGTGGCCCGGATCCCGGCGCCGGAAGGTGATCCGGATGCGCCGCTGCAGGCGCTGATCATCGACTCCTGGTTCGACTCCTATCTGGGCGTCGTGTCGCTGGTGCGGATCAAGAACGGTTCTCTCAAGAAGAACGACAAGATCAAGGTGATGAGCACCGGTCAGGTGTGGGGTGTCGATCGTATCGGTATCTTCACGCCCAAGCAGGTGGACACCATGGGGCTGGGTTGCGGCGAGGTAGGTTGGGTTGTCTGCGGTATCAAGGACATCCACGGCGCGCCGGTGGGCGATACCCTGACCCAGGCCAAGAACGGTGCCGAGAAGGCGCTGGCTGGCTTCAAGAAGGTGAAGCCGCAGGTGTATGCGGGCCTGTTCCCCATCTCCAGCGATGACTACGAGTCGTTCCGCGACGCCCTCGACAAGCTCTCCCTGAACGATGCTTCCCTGTTCTTCGAACCGGAGAGCTCCACTGCGCTGGGCTTCGGCTTCCGCTGCGGCTTCCTCGGCATGCTGCACATGGAGATCATCCAGGAGCGGCTGGAGCGTGAATACGATCTGGATCTGATCACCACGGCGCCGACCGTGGTCTACGAGATCGAGCTGACCGACGGTACCACCATCCACATCGACAGCCCGGCCCAGATGCCCGTCATCACCAGCATCAAGGAGATGCGCGAGCCGATCGCCGAGTGTCACATCCTGCTGCCGCAGGAGTACATGGGCAACGTGATCACCCTCTGTATCGAGAAGCGCGGCGTGCAGACCAACATGGTCTACCACGGCAAGCAGGTGGCGCTGACCTACGAGATCCCGATGGCGGAAGTGGTGCTCGACTTCTTCGACCGCCTGAAGTCCACCAGCCGCGGCTACGCCTCGCTGGACTACGGCTTCAAGCGCTTCGAGACCTCCGACATGGTCCGTCTGGACATCATGATCAACGGTGAGCGGGTCGACGCCCTGGCCATCATCACCCACAAGGAGAACGCCCAGTATCGCGGTCGCCAGGTGGTGGAGAAGATGCGCGAGCTGATCCCGCGCCAGATGTTCGATATCGCCATCCAGGCTGCCATCGGCAACCAGATCATCGCTCGCAGTACCGTCAAGGCGCTGCGCAAGGACGTGACCGCCAAGTGTTACGGTGGTGACGTGAGCCGGAAGAAGAAGCTGCTGAACAAGCAGAAAGAAGGTAAGAAGCGGATGAAGTCTCTGGGCCGTGTCGACGTGCCGCAGGAAGCTTTCCTCGCAATTCTCCACGTCGGAAAGGACTAATAGATGGCAAGCACGTTTTCCCTGATCCTGGTGGTGGTCTGCGCGATCACCGGTGTTATCTGGTGTCTGGACAAGATGATCTGGTCCAAGCAGCGGGCCGCCAAGATTGCCGTGGCCCGTGCCCACGGCGGCGCCCATCTGGACGAGAAAACCCTGGCCAAGGTGGCACCGGTGCCGGTCTGGATCGAGCAGACCGCCGGGGTATTCCCGGTCATCACGCTGGTATTGATCCTGCGTTCGTTCATCTTTGAACCGTTCCAGATCCCGTCGGGCTCCATGATGCCCACCCTGCTGGTGGGCGACTTCATCCTGGTGGAGAAGTTTGCCTATGGCCTCAAGGATCCGGTGACCAACACCAAGTTCCTCGAGACCGGTGAGCCAAAACGCGGCGACGTGGTGGTGTTCAAGTATCCGCTGGATACCCGGGTGGACTACATCAAGCGGGTGGTCGGCATGCCGGGGGATCGGGTCATCTATCGCAACAAGGAGCTGATGATCCGGCCCAAGTGCGATGAGCAGGAAGGGAAAACGTGCCCGGGCTTCCAGAAGCTCGACGTCAAGTTTGAACAAAGGGGTGAATTTACCCAGATGGGGATCCCGCTTGACCGCTATACCGAGCAGCTGGGCGAGGTGTCTCACGAGACCCTGCGCAACCCGCTGATGCCCGATATGGTCGGCCGTTACTACCGCCAGCCCGGTACCTACCCAGACGAATGGGTGGTGCCGGAAGGCCAGTACTTCGTGATGGGTGACAACCGTGACAACAGTACCGACAGTCGTTTCTGGGGCTTCGTGCCCGAGCAGAACCTGGTCGGCAAGGCGGTCGCTATCTGGATAAGTTTTGAATTCGAGCGCGAAGAAGGCTCCCTGCTGCCAGGCTGGGTACCGACAGGGGTGCGCTTCAACCGCATTGGCGGAATCAAGTAAATGAATATCAAGATGAACAGACTGCAGTCCCGTCTCGGGCATGTCTTTCAGGATCAAGAACTGCTGACCCGGGCGCTGACTCACCGCAGCGCCGGTTCCCGTCACAACGAACGACTGGAATTCTTGGGTGACTCCATTTTGAGTCTGGTGATTGCCGATGATCTCTTCCACCGCTTCCCGCAGGCGGCGGAAGGGGATCTCAGCCGCATGCGCGCCACCCTGGTGCGCGAGAAGACCCTGGCCGAACTGGGCCGGGAGTTCGACCTCGGGGATCACCTGATCCTCGGGCCGGGCGAGCTGAAAAGCGGCGGTTTTCGCCGTGAATCCATTCTGGCCGACACGGTCGAGGCGGTGATCGGTGCCGTCTATCTGGATACCAATCTTGAGACGGTACGGACGCTGCTGCTGGGCTGGTACGCCAGCCGCCTGGACGAGATCAAGCCGGGCATAGAGCAGAAGGATCCCAAGACCCGTCTGCAAGAAATTCTGCAGGGAAGCCGCAAATCCCTGCCGACCTACACAGTGACCAACGTCAAGGGCGAAGCCCACAACCAGGAGTTCACCGTCCAGTGTGACGTGGAAGGCCTGGATGGTCCGCTGGTCGGGGTCGGCACCAGCCGTCGCAAGGCCGAACAGGCCGCAGCGCAGCAAGCATTGGAAAAACTGTCATGACAGATACCACTTATTGCGGCTTTGTCGCCATCGTGGGCCGCCCCAACGTGGGCAAGTCCACCCTGCTCAACAAGCTGCTTGGCCAGAAGGTCAGCATCACCTCGAAGAAACCCCAGACCACCCGTCACCGGATTCTGGGGATCGACACCGAGGAGAACTACCAGACCATCTATGTCGATACACCGGGTCTGCACATCGAAGAGAAACGGGCCATCAACCGCCTGATGAACCGCGCCGCCACCAGTTCGCTGGGGGACGTGGCCATGGTGGTGTTCATGGTCGACGGGACTCACTGGACCAAGGACGACGAGATGGTGCTGGGCAAGTTGCGCCACCTCAAGTGCCCGGTGGTGCTGGCGGTCAACAAGATCGACAACGTCAAGGAGAAAGAGGATCTGCTGCCGCACCTCGAGTGGCTGGGCCAGCAGATGAACTTCGCCCACATCCTGCCCATCAGTGCCGAGAAGGGCACCAACGTGGAGAAGATCCGCGAGTGGGCCAAGGATCTGCTGCCGGAGAACGTCCACTTCTTCCCGGAAGACTACGTGACCGACCGCTCTTCCCGCTTCATGGCCTCCGAGATCATCCGCGAGAAGCTGATGCGCTTCACCGGTGAGGAGCTGCCCTACTCGGTGACGGTGGAGATCGAGCGCTTCAAGGTGGAAGAGAACGGCCTCTACCATATCCATGGCCTTATTCTGGTGGAGCGCGACGGCCAGAAGAAGATGGTCATCGGCAACAAGGGCGAGAAGATCAAGACCATCGGTACCGAGGCGCGCCTCGACATGGAGCGACTGTTCCAGAACAAGGTGCACCTGGAGTTGTGGGTCAAGGTCAAATCCGGTTGGGCTGACGACGAGCGCGCCCTGCGCAGTCTCGGCTACGGTGACGACTGATTGCTGACCCCGGCTTTCGTCATCCACAGTCGGCCCTATCGGGAGACCAGCCAGCTGGTCGAGGTTTTCACCCAGGATAGTGGCCGTTTTACTCTGGTGGCTCGCGGTTCTCGCGGGCCACGCTCGCCTCTGAAGGGGCTGTTGCAACCCTTTACCCTGCTCACCATCGCCTGGCGCGGCAAGGGCGATCTCAAGAATCTCACCCAGGTGGAGTGCCCCGATCACTCCCTGCGGCTCGGCGGCGATCGCCTCTTCTACGGCCTCTATCTCAACGAGCTGGTCTACTACCTGCTGGAAGCGCACACCCCGTTCCCGGAAGTGTTTGACGCCTATGCCCGCACCATCATGGCGCTGGCCGACGGCGAGACGCCGGAGCTGCCGCTGCGCCGCTTCGAATTCCTGCTGCTGCAGGCGCTCGGCTACGCGGTGGACTTCGAATATGCCGCCGACGACGAGTCGCCGATCCAGCCCGAGCTGCTGTACGGCTTCGAGCGTGAATTGGGCTTTGTCGCTTGCGAGCGGGCGCCGGATCCCCGTACCCTGTTTCTCGGCGCGCACCTGCTGGCCTTTGCCGAGGGGCACTTCGACAGTCCGCCCCTGCTGCAGGCGGCCAAGCGTTTCAGCCGGCTGGCGCTGCAACCCTATCTGGGGCGGCGCCAGTTGAAGAGCCGGGAGCTGTTTTTAAAACGCCGTAATAGCTTGGGTTAACCGCCCTGCGGCGTTACCCAACACGGCAAGAATGTTACCTAGGTCCGATTACGCTGCGCTAATCGAACCTACGAGCTGCCACACACGTGACATATGGATATCGGCGCTGGCGCCAAGGCGGCAGTTGCACAGTTAACAGCGAAGAGTTTCAAGGAGTCCTCAATGAGTGAAATCTATCTGGGTGTGAACATCGATCACATCGCCACCCTGCGCAACGCCCGCGGCACCCAGTACCCGGATCCGGTGCAGGCCGCCTTTGTGGCCGAGCAGGCCGGTGCCGATGGCATCACTGTGCACCTGCGCGAAGATCGCCGCCACATCACCGACCGCGACGTGGAGATCCTGCGCCAGACCATCCAGACCAGAATGAACCTGGAGATGGCGGTGACCGAAGAGATGATCGGCATCGCCTGCCGCATCCAGCCCCACTTCGTCTGCCTGGTGCCGGAGAAGCGCACCGAGGTGACCACCGAGGGTGGCCTGGACGTGGCCGGCCAGCTGGACAAGGTGACTGACGCCGTGGCCCGCCTCTCTGCTGTCGGCGCTCAGGTATCCCTCTTCATCGATGCGGATCCGCTGCAGATCGATGCCGCCGCCGAGAGCGGCGCCCCCTTCATCGAGATCCACACCGGTCGTTACGCCGATGCCACCACGGATGCGGAGCGCAACGCCGAGTTCAAGCGCATTGCCGCCGGTGCCTCCTATGCCGCCGGCAAGGGCTTGAAGGTCAATGCCGGCCACGGCCTGCACTACCACAACGTCAAGGCCATCGCCGCCATCCCCGAGCTCTATGAGCTCAATATCGGCCACGCCATCATCGGCCGCGCCGCCTTCGACGGCCTGGCCAAGGCGGTCAGCGACATGCGCCTGCTGATGCAGGAAGCCCGTCAGGGGATCTGAGCTGTCGGCAGGGGCTGAGCCCCGCGGTACGAAGAGAAAAGGGACGCCACGGCGTCCCTTTTTGTCAGCTCAAACTTGGTCTGGGTCAGGATTTTTCCGCAGCCGCGGGTTTGGCTCCCGCCGGGGTCAGCTCCAGGGTGATGAGCTCCAGCGGCGCCAGGGTGATGAGGCTGGGGGCATCGAGGGTGGCCGGTACGCTGGCATTGCTGCCGTAGCGCGACTGCACCGTGAAGCGGGTGGCCTCGCCCGCCGGGATCTCCAGCTGGCGTTGAGGCTCCAGCAGGAATGTCTGCGGCTGGCTGGAGGGATTGCGCAGGGTGATGAAGGCGCGGCTCGGACTCCAGGCCGCCCAGCCATACACCGCCAGCAGGGTGGGATCGCCGCCGATCCAGTGGCTGTCGAACAGCACGGCCTGGTTCTGCTGCGACCAGAGCGCCGCCTTGGCCAGCAGGTCCCAGTTCTGGCCGCTCAACAGTTCCGGCGTGAGATAGAGCTCCTGCAACTGGGTGCCGGTGGCGAAATAGCTCCAGGCCTGATCGGCGAAGTCTTGCGGTGACTGCCGATCCAGATGCTTGGCCTGTTTGGCATAGACCAGTCCGTGCAGCATCAAGGAGTTGAGCGGAAACAGGGGGCCGTTCTTGACGATGGAGCGATAGGTCTCGGCATCCCGGTAGGTGATCCACTGCTGTACCCTGGAGCCGGGTCCGTAGAAGTTGATGTCATCGCCGCCGCGCCAGATGGAATCGGCAAAGAACAGCCAGGCGGGGGAGGCGGTGGTGCCGGTGGTCAGGTTGATGAACACCTTCGGATTGGCGGCTCGCGCATCTGCGATCAGGTGGATGGCGGCATCGAAGTCGCTGGTGAAGCGACTCCCCTCGATCAGCTTGTCCGCATTGCCGGTCCCGTCGAACTTGAAGTGGGTGACTCCCTGATCCTTGATGAGCGACATCACCTTCTGGTGGAAGTTCTGGTAGTAGACCGGACCGGAGAGGGCGAACTTGCCATCGCTCAGCTCATAGCCGAACTCGGCGGCATGGGAGACCCGCTCATCCCTTGGCTTGTTGTAGCCACCCCAGGGGGAGAGCCAGATCCCGAGCTGGGCATGGTAGCGTTCGGCCGCACGCTTGAGCTTGCTGAAGCCGTTGGGGAAATCCTTGCTGAAACCCCAGTTGCCCAGTCGATCGTCCCAGCCGTCGTCAAACAGAAAGCCGTTCATGGGCACGCCGCGCCGGCTGATCAGCGCCTCGCCGAACTGATCGATGCGCTTGAGTGCCTCGGCCTCCGTGTAGGGATTGAAGAAGCCGATGTCGAGCCAGGAGTTGTAATGCAGGTAGGGGGCGTAGGGGCGATCGCGGGCCTCGTTGAGGAAGCGGTTGAAGTCGCGCCTGAGCTGACCCTCGCCAAAGGTGCCGACATAGGTGCGATAGCTGAGCGGCTTGCCCTGGGCGAGCGGCAGCTTGAGCGGGATCAGCTGGCTGACGCCACCCTCGTAGGCCCGGGTATTGACCAGCGGATTCTGGGGGGTAATGAAGAAGCTGTCGCTGACGATGGGCGAGCTGTTGATGGCGCCATAGACAAACGGCGCCTGGGAGTGGAAGGGAAGCATGGAGAAGCCGTTGATCTTTTTGCCGTTCTTGAGGGTGTCGAGGGCAAAGTCGATGCTGGCGTAGCGCTTGTCCCGGCCCAGCCGGATGGCGCTCTTGACCACGAAGTCGGCATTTTCCAGCGCCATCTCGATCCGGTCGTCGCTCTTGGTGAATGCAGTGACCTTGAAATCGGCGGAGGGGGTCAGCCGATCATCCGTCCCCTTGATGTCGAACAGGTTGTCAGAGCGAATGAGATCGCCGTTGGCGGTATTGGTGAAGGTCAGCTCCCGGAACTTGCCGGCATCGGTTTCGACCTTGATACGGTACTGGTCACCCTCCAGCGACAGGGTCTCTGCCTGGGCGAAGGGGGTCAGCATGAGCAGCAGCGTCATGGCGGTACGTGCGTGCATGGTTGTCTCCATGTGTTGATGTGAGTCAGATGTGAGTCGGCAGAACCTCGCCTGTGATACCGGGATGGAGGCGGGCTCGCCGCAGCGGGCCCGGCTCGGGGATTACAGCTTGCCGTCGCTCATGCACATGCGGATCTTGGCGGCGACCACCTCCTCCATGGCGGCCATGGCGGGCACCAGATACTGGCGCGGATCGCTGGCATCCGGGTGGGCGGCGAGGAAGGCCTTCATGGCGTCGGAGAAGGCGATCTTCAGCTCGGTGGCCACGTTGACCTTGCACACCCCGAGCTCGATGCAGCGGCGCACGTCCCGGTCGGGAATGCCGGAGGCACCGTGCAGCACCAGCGGTACCGCTACCCTGGCCCGGATGGCGGCAAGGCGATCGAAGTCGAGGCGCGGCTCCTCCTTGTAGAGGCCGTGGGCCGTGCCGATGGCCACGGCGAGGGAGTCGATGCCGGTGCGCGCCACGAACTCGGCCGCCTTGTCCGGGTCGGTCAGATGGGCGTTGGCGGCGTCCACTATCAGGTCATCCTCCTGTCCGCCGAGCTGGCCCAGCTCGGCCTCCACGCTTGCCCCCATGCGGTGGCAGAAGGTGACGACCCGCTGCACCTTGGCGACGTTCTCCTCGAACGGCAGATGGGAGACGTCGATCATGGCGGAGTGGATGCCGGCCTCGACCTTGTAGTGGATATCCTGCTCGTCCTCGTGGTGGTCCAGATGCAGTACCAGCGGAATGCGGTACTGGTGGGCTGCCGAGGCGCAGATGGAGACCAGGTACTCGACCCCGGCGTGGCGGTAGGTGCCCGGCGTGGCCGCCAGGATCACCGGGGAGTGCAGCTTGGCGGCGGTGCGGGCCACCACCTCGACGGTCTCCAGGTTGTGGATGTTGAAGGCGGGCACCGCATAGCCGCGGCGCTGGGCATCTTTAAGCATTTCGTGGGACGAGATCAGATACATGAGGACTCCTTGGCACCCTGGCGGGCACCAGCTTCAGGGAAAGAGAGCGGGGTTGGGGCGGGGAGGATCTCCCGGCCCGCTACCCAGATATGTTGTTGATTGAGTTCCGCGGTCAGGGCGAGCAGGTTGGCCTGCTTGCCGACGGCCAGCGAGCCGAGGCGATGTTCCATCCCCAGCAGCCGGGCCGGTGCCAGCGAAGCCATGCGGATGGCCTCCTCCAGCGGCACGCCGGCCAGCTGCACCATGTTGCGCACGGCGCCGAGCAGGGTGAGGGTGCTGCCCGCCAGGCCGCCGGTGTCGGTGCGCACCACCCCGTCCTTCATCTCCACCCGGTAGTCGCCGAGCAGGTAGTGGCCGTCCGGCATGCCGGCGGCGCGCATGGCGTCCGTGATGAGCAGCAGGCGATCCCTGGCGCAGCAGTGACAGAGTCTGAGCACGCTCGGATGGACGTGGTGGCCGTCGGCGATGAGCTCCAGCCAGGCATCGGGATGCACCAGGCCGGCGCCGACCATGCCGGGTTCTCTGTGGTGCAGGCCGCGCATGCCGTTGAAACAGTGCACCAGCCCGGAGGCTCCCGCCGCCAGCGCCGCCATGGTGGTGTCGTGGTCGGCGGCGGAGTGACCCAGCATCACCCGGATGCCGGCCTGCTTGAGATGACGGATGGCGGCCAGCGCCCCGGCCTTTTCGGGGGCGAGGGCGACCACCTTCAGGGTGCCTCGCGCCACCTGTTGCAACCGGTCGAGCTCCGCCAGATCCAGCTCCCGGAACAGGGCCGGATCATGGGCGCCCTTGTTGTCCGGGGTAAAATAGGGCCCCTCCAGATAGCTGCCGAGCAGTTGCGCGCCCGGCAGGGGGCTCGCCATGGCATCGGCGATGCGAGTGAGGGTGCTGAGGATGGCGGGCAGCGGGGCGGTGACCGTGGTGGCGAGAAAGGCACCCACCCCTTCTGCCGCCTTGGCAAGGGAGAGGCGGGCCAGGGCGTCGGCCGCCTCGTCCATCACGTCGACGCCGGCCCCGCCGTGAACGTGGCCATCGATGAGGGCGGGCACCAGCAGCTCGACCTCCCGCTCCGGGTCGTCGGCCGGGATGGGGTCGATGGCGGTGATGACGCCCGCTTCATGGGTCAGTACCTGATGTTCCAGCCAGCCCTGCTCGGTCAGCAGGCGGCGGGCGCGGATCCGCTCTGCCATCTAGATCCCCTCCTCGGCCAGCGTCTCGGCCCGCTCGCGCGCCAGCTCGTCCACCAGGCTGGTGAGGCCGCGATGACCGCAGCACAGCGCCTGTTCGCGAAACTGGGACGGGGTCAGCTCGCCGCGCTCCATCACCATCTCCAGCAGCAGCTGCAGATTGGTGCCGGTGACCACCTCTCGCCCGGGTTGGCGCAGCGCCAGGGTGGAGGCGACCCGAAACGGGGTTCCCCCCAGCAGGTCGGTCAGAAAGACCACGCCATCCCCTCGTTCCACCTGGGTCAGAGCGGTTTCGCACTGATCCTGCAGCAGGGCCGTGGTGGAGGCCTCGGGAAAGTCGATGGCGACCACCGCCTCCTGATCGCCGAGGATCTGCAACATGGCTTGTTCCATGCCGCTGGCGAAGCCGCCGTGTCCGCAAATGATGATGCCCAACATAATCTGTTCCTTTACAGCAAAGGGCCGGCCTGGTGCCGGCACCGGATTAGAGGAAGCCTGCAAACTTGCCGACGATGCCGAGCACGACTGTGATGACGATGAGGCGCAGCGGGCTCCAGCCGCGGCGGATCAGCCCATACATGGCCAGGGTGTAGAGCAGCGGCAGGAAGGCGGGCATCAGCTTGTCGAGCACGTCCGCCTGCAGCTTCACCACCGCATCGCCGGCGGTGATCTCCAGGGTGGTGCCGAGCCGCACATAGGTGGCGACCAGGGCGCCGATCACCGTCATGCCGACGATGGAGGCGGCATGGCCCACCTTGCGGGTGTTGGCCTTGATGAGCGGAATGGCGGCCACCCCCATGCGGTAGGCGTAGTGCGCCAGCCCGAAGCGCAGACCGAAGTGCACCAGGTTGAACAGTAGAAAGAAGACCACAGCCCCCATGATGGAACCCTGCAGGGCCAGGTCGGCGCCGATGCCGCCGCAGATGGGCAGCAGGGTGAGCCAGAACATGGCATCGCCGATCCCGCCGAGCGGGGCGCCGACCGCGATCTTGGTGCTCTGGATGCTGTTGACGTTCTGCTTGGAGCGCTCCATCGCCAGTACTATCCCCATCACGAAGGTGACCAGGAAGGGGTGGGTGTTGAAGAAGCCCATGTGCCCCTTCATCGCCCGGGAGAGATCCTTGGGGTTGGTGTGAATCTTCTGCAGTGCCGGCAGCAGGCCGTAGAGCCAGCCGGAGGCCTGCATCCGCTCGTAGTTGAAGGAGGCCTGCAGCAGCAGGGAGCGCCAGGCGAAGCGGTTGATGTCCTGGCGGGTCAGCTCGGCCCCCAGTTGCTGATCTTCGTAGATGTCGTCGGAGACGGTGCGGGTCGGTTGCGGCTCGGCCGCCTGGGTCAGCCGGGTGGCGGTGTTGTTAGATGCCATCTTCAGTTTCCTCCTGGATGGGGCGGGCTTGTGGCGCCGGGTCCTTGCGCATGAAATCGATCAGAGCCATGGCCAGGGCGGCCGCGGCGATGGCCAGCACCGGCAGCTTGAGCCAGGCGGCGGCAACGAAACCGAGGATGAAGTAGGGGATGTAGACGTTCTTCATCATGATCTTGAGCAGCACGGCGAAGCCGATGGCGGGCATGATGCCGCCGGCGACGCCGAGGCCGTCGATGAGACGGGCGGGCAGCACGTCGATGGCGGTCTTGGCGTGTTCGGCGCCGAAGTAGGTGGGCAGGAAGGCACACAGGAAGTAGAAGGAGCCGAGCGCCAGCAGCGCCAGGTAGTTGACCCGCTCGATGCCGCGCACATCCCCCTGCTCCGCCATCCGGTCACAGCGGGACATGACCCCCGACATCACCGAGAAGAGGAAGGTGATCCCCATCTGCACCGCCACCGCGAACGGCACCGCGACCCCGACCGCCACATCCGGCTTGACCCCGGTGGTGATGGCGAAGGTGGCGCCGACTATGGTGCCGATGATGACGTTGGGCGGCTGGGCGCCTGCCAGCGGGGCCAGCCCCATCCAGACCAGCTCCAGGGTGCCGCCCACCAGAATGCCGGTGGGCAGGTCGCCGAGGATCAGGCCCACCAGCGGGCCCAGTACCACGGGCCGGTGGAAGTGGGTCAGGCCGTTGAACAGGTCAAGCCCGGCGAAGAACGCCAGCATGCCCAGCAAGAGCCCTTGCAACAAACTGATTTCCATCACAATTGTCCTTAATCAGATGAGGTTGAAAATGTCCTGTGCCGGTTCGGTCGGCACCCCCTGGACAAAGCAGGCGACGTGGGCGTCCTGCAGGGCGCGAAACGCCGCTATGTCCGACTCGTCCACCGATACCGTCTTGTGGATCTGACGCTTGCCGTCGGCGTAGTGCATGTTGCCGACGTTGATGCGGGGGATGGGCACCCCGCCCTCCACCAGGGTGCGAAAGTCTGCCGGACTCTTGCACACCAGCAGGATCTTCTGGCGATCGGCGGCCTTGCCGATGTTGTCGATCACCTTCTGCAGCGGCCAGAAGCGCACTGCGATGCCTTCTGCCAGCACCATCTCCATCAGGTTCTGCTGGATGGGGTCCTCTGCGACTTCGTCATTGGCGACCAGCACCAGATTGGCGCCGGCGAAGCCGACCCATTGCACGCCGACCTGACCGTGGATCAGGCGCTCGTCGATACGGCTCAGCACTATGTTCGGCATCAGACGCCTCCTTGCTGGTTGAACGGATAGATGTTGACCCCCTGCACGACCCGGTTGACCCGCCCGCTTGGGCAGGGGTTGTCCGGGGTGATGCCCAGCACCAGCGCGGTGTGGAAGGCGTAGTACTGGGCGTAGAGCAGGTAGCAGAGCGCCAGCTCGGCGTCGTCACCATTAAGGGGGGTGGGCAGGTAGATATGTTCGCCGGCGCTGATGAGCGGATCCGACCGGTCGGCCAGGGCGACCACCCGGGCGGCATGGCCGTCCTGGCGCAGCTCGCCGAGCAGGTCCAGGTCGTACTGGCGGGTATAGGGATCGTTGGACACCAGCAGCACGATCAGGGTCTGCCGATTGATGGCCGACTTGGGCCCGTGGCGAAAGCCGGTGGGGGAGTCGTGCATGGCCATCACCTGGCCGGCGGTGAGCTCCAGCAGCTTGAGGGCCGCCTCCTGGGCTACCCCCTGCAGGCTACCGCTGCCAAGGTAGATGACCCGCTCCGGCAGCGGTCGATCCCACTCGGGCACCTTCAGCTCGGCCTGGGGCAGGATGGCGTCCCCCAGCGCGATGAGCGGCTGGCTGGCGATCGGGTTGAACTGGCGCGGCAGGAACACCGCCAGACAGCTCAGCATCATGCTGGTGAGGCTGCTGGTCATGGCAAAGCTGCGGTCGTGGGTCTGGGGAGGCATCAGCAGCGCCAGGGAGCGGGCATCCTTCTGACAGCGGCGATAGAGCTCCCCCTCGCCGTTGCAGGTCAGCACCAGGTGGTGGCACTCGCTCAGCAACTGGCTGGCCAGCTCGACCGCCGCCACGCTCTCCGGGCTGTTGCCGGAGCGGGCGAAGGAGATGAGCAGGGTCGGGCAGTCCTGTGCCAGGTATTCGCCCGGATCGGTGACGATGTCGGTGGTGGCGATCGCCTCGAAGCGGCTGTTGAGGCGGGCACTGAGATAGGGGGCGAGGGCGCGGCCGGCAAAGGCGGAGGTGCCGGCGCCGGTCAGGATCACCCGCAGGTTGCCCCGCGACAGCAGGGGCAGCAGGAAGCGCTCTATGGTGGCGCGGCACTCCTCCACCATGGTGAGGGTCTCCCGCCAGGTGGCGGGTTGCTGGCGAATTTCACGGGCGGTGGCCAGGCCGTTGGCCGACCGCAGCGTCTCTTCTGGATAACCAAGGATCATCTCTACAACTCCTTATACAACCGGGGTCAGCCGGGAGTGGCTGGCGGGGACGGCGCTGCAGGCCGCCGCGTATTGGCGCAGCACCTCCTGCACCTGATCGAGAATGAGGTCGTGAACCCGGGGCGACAGCGTGCCCTGGCGCACCTTGCGGTATTGCAGCGGCAGGTGCTGGCTGAGCAGCGGCAGGGGAATGGGTTCGGCGGCCAGGTTGGCCAGCAGCCGGGCGTAACAGTCGTCGACCCGGCTGTCGGGCCAGTAGTAGCGAATGCGATCGGAGTAGCTGTAGCCGCGGGCCAGCCGGCACTCGTTGGGGCTGCCCTGATAGTGGCTGCGCCAGAAGTCGGGGCGATCCAGCATGGTCTCTTCCAGCACCTGGCGCAGGCCCGAGCAGGCCTTGGCCACCACCAGCTCCTCCTCGATGGCGGCGAGGGCAAACAGTGCCTCGCGCAGGGCAAAGGTGAGGGCGGGGCCGACCTTGAGGATGGCGAAGTGATCGCGCACCAGCTGGCGGTAGGCGTCCGGGGTCTGGTAATCGGTGGAGTGGGCCTCGAACACCAGATGGGGATAGGCCTCGATCATCCGGCTCAAGGGGGCGGCCCGCTCGGGACGGTAGTCGATGACGTGGGTGTGGTCGAACTCCACGCCAGGCTGCACCACCAGACCGATCACCCGCGGCCAGATCTGGACCAGTCCGGCCTGCTCGAAGGCCTGCTGGTGGGCGACCAGGGTGTGGCGCGCCGCCTCCGGCGTGGTGACTGCCAGCTCGGCCAGCTCTTCGTGGGCGCCACCCGGTACGGGCACTTCGGTGCCAATCACATAGACCAGGTCGCTGTGGCCAAACTGCTGGGTGGCGGTCTGCTCGGCCACGTTTGCCAGCCGGGCGGCACGCGCCGCCACCAGCTCGTCGGTCAGCGGCACCGGATCCCCCTGGCAGGACATGCTGCAGTCGAGGTGGATCTTCTTGAAGCCAGCCGCGACATAGCTGGCGATAAGACCCTCGGCGTGGGCCATGGCCTGTTCGGCGGGCTCGCTCTGCCAGCGGTTGGGGCCGAGGTGATCCCCACCCAGAACCAGCCGCTGCACGGGAAAGTCGCATTCGGCGGCGAGTCGGTGCAGCAGGTCGCGAAAGTCGGCCGGCGTCATGCCGGTGTAGCCGCCAAATTGATCCACCTGATTGGAGGTGGCCTCGACCAGCAGCAGCTGATCCCCTTGCGCCGCCAGTCGCAGGGCCGCCTCCAGCACCAGCGGATGGGCGGAGCAGACGGCGTAGATCCCGACCTGCTCCCCCTGCTTGTGTTGTGCGACCAGATCCAGCATTGATTTCATTTCCCTCTTCCTCTTGGCCTGAACAAGATGCTTTGCTTTCGATTTCTTTCTTTACCCTAGGCGTACGGCGTTCGAAACGAAATAAAAGCGTGTTCACATCTTGAGCAAGATCACAAAAAGAAATGAATCGAAAGTGTTGTGGCCTTTTTAGGGAGTCTGACGGCACTTTTCAATTCAATGAAAGCTTGATTTGCCATCGAGGCTGAGTGTTAATAGGGAAACGTAACGAAGTGAAAGCTCTACTTTCACCACAGGACTCCGGCAGAGAGACTATGCAAATCACCGAAAAGAGCGTGCTCGGCACCAGCGAGCGACGGGAGCGCATCATTCAACAGCTGCGCAGCAATGGCAGCGTTCAGGTCAACGAGCTGGCCGGCCACTATCAGGTCTCCACCGTCACCATCCGCAACGATCTGGCATTTCTGGAGAAACAGGGGGTGGCGGTGCGCGCTTACGGCGGCGCCCTGTTGTGTGAATCCGGCCAGCCGGTGGCCGAGCACACCATCGCCGACAAGAGCGTGCTCAACACCCCGGTCAAACAGCGCATCGGCGCCATGGCGGCGAGCCTGGTGCAGCCCGGTTGCCGCCTCATTCTCGATTCGGGTACCACCACCCTGGAGGTGGCACGCCACCTGCGCGATCACCAGGAGATAGTGGTGATGACCAACGGCATGAACGTGGCGAATGCCCTGCTGGAGGCGGAAGGGGTGGAGCTGCTGATGACGGGCGGCCATTTGCGCCGCAAGTCGCTCTCCTTCTACGGTGCCCAGGCGGATCTCTCCTTGCAGAACTATCACTTCGATCTGCTGTTTCTCGGGGTGGATGGCATCGATCTGGAGCGCGGCGTCAGCACCCATCACGAAGACGAGGCCAGGCTCAACCGCTGCATGTGCCACGTGGCCGAGCGGATCATCGTCGTGACCGACTCCAGCAAGTTTGGCCGGCTGAGCCTGCACAAGATCATCGATACCCGGCGCATCCACACCCTGATCACCGACGACGCCATTGCGGCCGAGACCCTGGCCGGTCTGCGTCAGGCCGGGATAGAGGTGCTGTTGGTGGAGGCCTGAGCCGGCACTCGATGGAGAATGCGAAAGAGGGACGCCGCGGCGTCCCTCTTTCGTGGTTGGGGGCAAAGCTCAGCGTTGCTCGGGAAAATAACGCTCGAGCAGGGCAGTGAGGATGGCCTGGCTCTCGGCATCCGGTTCACTGCTGACCAGGGCGGGCCGAAAGTGGAGCTGGAAGGCGCGCAGAGCGGCGCGGCTCTGCTCGTCCCAGCTGCCGCTCGGGGCGACGCCGTAGCCGTAGCGGGCCAGTCGTTGCTGCCAGCCGAGGGCATCCCAGGCCGGTGCCGGCTGCTGGCGCAATTCGGCCAGCCGGGTTTCGTCGGGCCAGGCTCCCACCCCGTAGTGTAGGGCCAGTTCGCGCCAGGGGAAGTGGGGGCCGGGATCCTGCTTGCGCTCGGGGGCGACATCGCTGTGAGCCAGCACCTGGGTGGGGGGGATCTGGTAGCGCTCGACCAGCTCGCGGGTGAGGGCGCCGAGGGCGGCTATCTGTGCCTGGGTGTAGGGCTGCCAGTGCCGCTGGTGGGCGGGCAGCAGCTCGTCTTGTGGCGGGTAGCCGAGATTGACGATCTCGATGCCGAGCGAGCTGGCGTTGAGCCCTGCATATTGATGCCAGCGACTGCGGCCGGCATGCCAGGCGCGCTGGCTGTCGGGCACCAGCTGGTAGACCGGCAGCGGCCGCTCATCGGTATCGCGCGGGATCAGGTAGTGGGCGCTCACCTGATGGGCCGGCTCGGTCAGCAGGCGCAGGGAGTGGCCATCGTCTTCGTCCGTGTAGTGCAGGATCAGAAAGGCGATGCGCTCGTTCTGGCTGGCGCTCTGATAGTCGTGGTTGAGCCGATAGGGGGCGGGCTGGCAGGCGCAGAGCAGCAGGGCGAGGCAGAGCGCAAACCCGTGGCAACGAGTGCCCGGGAGGTGAACACCCAGTTGCCATGGCCGGCGCCACCCACCGGCCGCCTGCTGGCGGGATGACGGTGAGTGCAGACGCCGGCCCATGGTTCAGCCGCGATACTTGGCGGTGAGACCGATGAGGAAGTTGCGCAGGATCTGATCCCCGCAATCCTGATAGTGCTTGTGGTCCCGCGAACGGAACAGGGCGCTCAGCTCGGACTTGGAGAGGTTGAAGTGGGCCAGCTTGAGGGTGCCCAGCATGTCCTCTTCCTTGAAGTTGAGGCCGATGCGCAGCTTGCGCAGGATCATGTTGTTGTTGATCCGGTTCGGGATCACCTGGGCCGGCGCATCTTCCCGCGCGCCGCGGCGCACCAGGATGAAGCCGTCGAGGAACTGGCTCAGGGCCGAATCCGGACAGGCGGCAAAGCCCGCTTCCTGCTCTTCCCCTTCCTCCGCCTCTTTGATCAGCCAGCCGTGCAGCTGGGCATGGGTGACGGTCAGGTTGCCCTTGGCAAACATGTCGACCATCTGGTCGTTGCTGATGCTGAGGGCGTAGCGCAGGCGGCGCAAAATATCGTTGTTGGTCATGTCGACTCCTGTGGAAACGGCGCAACTTTACCATCTGGCGGGGCCCGCGTCAGAAAAAGCGGGTTGCCCGGTTCAGGATAGATAGCGTGGTGCCTCCTGGCGTACCTGCTCCATCGCATCCTGCAGCTCCAGCAGCTCGGGCTCGAGTTCGGCCACCGGCACCCCGTCGCGCAACTGCTGTTCCAGCTGGGAGAGCAGCCGCTGCAGGCCGGGGACGCCGGAATAGGCGCAGCCGCCGTTGAGGCGATGGAGCTGGGCTAGCACCTCGCTATCCTCCACCTGGCCGGCAAGCGCCGCCTCCAGCACCGGATCCACCTCGTCGAAACTGGCCATCAGCATGGTCAGCATCTCCTTGGCCAGATCCAGCTTGCCCGCCGCCTGGCGCACCGCCAGCGCCCAGTCGATCTGCTGGCTGGCGTGATTCTGGTGGCGACGATGGGCGAAGTCGGTGATGAGCTTGGCCAGCATGGCCTCGTCGATGGGCTTGGCCAGGTAGTCGTCCATGCCCTGGCGGATCAGCCGCTCCCGCTCGCCGAGAATGGCGTGGGCGGTGACCGCGACGATGGGTGTCTCGGTGTTGAGGGACTGGCTGCGAATCGCCTGGGTGGCGCTGATGCCGTCCATGATCGGCATCTGGATATCCATGAAGATGATGTCGAACGGCTGGCTCTGGGCCAGTCTGACCGCCTCCTTGCCGTTCTTGCACACCACCACCTGGCTCACCATCTCCTTGAGCATGGCGGCGATGAGCTTGAGGTTGGCGGCGTTGTCGTCCACCGCCAGCACCTTGATCTCCTGCACGCTGCGCGGGGAGGGGGTCGGCAGCGGGGCGCTGCGGACCGCCTCGGGGGAGAGCAGGGCGTGCAGCAGCTTGCGGTGGTTGATGGGTTTGGAGAGGCAGTGCTGGGCACCGTGGGCCAGCATGGCCTCATAGAGCGAAGGCTCGTGGCTGTTGAGCAGCACTATGGTGTTCTGCTGGCGATCCAGCCCGTCGAGGCGCGCCACCACCTGCTGCGGGCTGTGCTGGGTACCGCTGCCGATGATCACCATGTCCTGGCTGCTCATTTCGGGCCAGGGGGCGTCGCTGGCCAGGGATTGCACCTCCAGCTGCCACTCCGCCAGCAGGGAGCAGAGGGCCGAGTGGCTGAAGGGATCCGGCTCCAGCAGCCAGACCCGCTTGCCCTGAATGCGATCCAGCGGCAGTTTGTCGGTCTGGGGCAGGGGAGAAACCTCCAGATCTAGGCTGAAGGAGAAGACAGAGCCCTTGCCGAGCTCGGATTCGAACCGGATCTGGCCACCCATCTGCTGCACCAGCTTCTGGGTGATGACCAGGCCCAGGCCGGTGCCGCCATAGCGGCGGGAGATGGAGGAGTCGGCCTGGTTGAAGGCCTGGAACAGCTGACGCTGCTGCTCTTCCGAGATGCCGATGCCGGTGTCGCGGATCAGCACGTTGAGCCGCACCTTGCTGCCGCTGGCACTGCCGATCTGTTCGATGCGCACATCCACGTTGCCGTGCTCGGTGAACTTGATGGCGTTGCCGGTGAGGTTGGTCAGCACCTGCTGCAGGCGCATGGGGTCGCCGGTGAGGTAGTCCGGCACCTCGGCATCCACCTGCAGGGAGAGCTCCAGCTGCTTGTCGTGGGCGCTGGGGCCGAGCAGGTGCATGGTCTCGTTGAGGGTGTCGCGCAGGCTGAAGGGGATGTGCTCCAGCTGCAGCTTGCCCGCCTCCAGCTTGGAGAAGTCGAGGATGTCGTTGATGATGCCGAGCAGGTTGCGGGCCGACTTCTCGATGGTCTGCATGTAGTCGGTCTGGCTCGGAGTCAGGCTGGTCTTGAGCAGCTGGCGGGTAAAGCCGATGACCCCGTTGAGTGGGGTGCGCAGCTCGTGGGACATGTTGGCGAGGAACTCCGACTTGACCCGCGCCGCCTCCTGCGCCCGTTTCTTGGCCATGTCGAGCTCGACGTTCTGGATCTCGATCTGCTCCAGGGTCTCGCGCAAGTCGGAGGTGGCCTGATCGATGTTCTGCTGCATCTCCTCGTGGTATTCCGAGAGCGCCTTGGCCATGGCGTTGATGCCGTTTTTCAGCATGTCCAGCTCGCCGGTGAGCTGACCGCTGACCCGGGTATCGAGCCGCCCCTCCCTGATCTTGTGCACCGCCTGCACCATGTCGGTGATGGGCTGGGTCACGCTCTTGACCAGTCTAAAGCCGAACAGGGTACTGAAGGCGATGCCGATGAGCACCATGATCACCGCGAAGAAGGTGTCGCGGTACTGCAGGATCATGGCCCGGTCGGTGGTCATCTGCATGGAGATGTAGCCGATCATCGGCGGCTCCACGTCGCTTGGCAGCGGGAAGCCATCCATGCTGGTCTCGGCCTGGATCGGGGTGCGCAGTATGATGTCGTCGCCATAGAGGGTGACGCTGGTGAGCTCGGGGATCTGGCTGCCGTCCGGCAGCCGCAGCCGGGTGAAGTCCCTGTGGTAGTTGGACGTCACGAACAGCTGGTTGTCCTGGGTGAAGACGGCAATGGACTTGATGAGCGGCGAGTTCTTGCGGTGGGTGAGGCCGATCAGCCGCTTGAGCGACTCGCGGCTGTGCTGGGTCATCCCGTATTCGCTGGCGATGGCCAGCGGCTCTATGATGTTGATGCCCTGATCGATGAGGTTGTTTTCCAGCTGCTGATAGCGGTGGAAAGTGAAATAGCCGGCCATCAGGCCGCCGATGATCAGGGTCGGCAAGATGGTAAAGGCCAGCACACGCGCCCGAAGGCCGTATTTGGTCATGCGGATGGTCCCCCGATGAGCAGGGTTGGCAATGGCGTAAACGAGCGGGAGCGGGCCCACAGGCCGTATTTGGTCATACTATTATTCTTGTGGGACAATAGCCTGCTGCAGATTCCACAATCATGGCATAGCCACCTATAGGCACCAAGTTTTATGGCCCAGTTTTTCAAGCCCCAAAAGAAATCCACCCAGCCCCAACGCATTGAATTTACGGTAGACAGTCTGGATCACCACTGCGTCGGGATCGGCCGCCACCAGGGCAAGGCGATCTTCATCGAAGGAGCGCTGCCCGGTGAGCTGGTCAAGGCCCGCATCCTTGAAGACAAGAAGCAGTATGCCCACGCCGCCCTGCAACAGGTGGTGACGCCGGCGGCCAATCGCATCGCCCCCTTCTGCAGCCACTACCGCGAGTGCGGCGGCTGCAGTGCCCAGCACCTGGCCGAAGCGGATCAGCGCGCCGCCAAGGAGGCCGGCCTGGTCAGCCTGTTCGAGCGGCTCGGTAACATCCAGCCCCCGGCGCTGGAGCCCGTGCTGGGCGGTGAGTCCCGCGCCTATCGCCGGGTCTGCCGGCTGGCCATCAAGTTCGACAAGAACGGCCGCTGCACCCGGGTGGGCTTTCGTCGCCGTCAGTCGAACGATCTGGTGGAGATCGGCGGTTGCCCTGTGCTGGCCGAGCCGCTCTCCGTGCTTATCACCCCGCTGCGCGAGTGTCTCAACCGTCTCAAGAGCCAGCGCGAGCTGGGCCATGTTGAGCTTATCCAGGCCGAGCAGGGGATCCTGATGCTGCTGCGCCATACCGGTCGGCCGACCGAGGCGGATCGGGCGCAGCTGATCGAGTTTGCCAAGACGCAGGGGATCGACCTCTATCTGCAGGCGGCCGACGAGCAGATTGAGCCGCTGCACCAGCAGTTTGCCCCCTCCTACTCGCTGGATGGCCTGTCTCTTGCATTCGCTCCTGGTGACTTCATTCAGGTCAATGCGCCGGTCAACCAGCGCATGGTGGAGCAGGCGCTCTCCTGGCTGGAGGCGGGCAAGGATGACAAGGTGCTCGATCTGTTCTGCGGCATCGGCAACTTTACCCTGCCGCTGGCCCGTCAGGCTCGCGAAGTGGTGGGGGTAGAAGGGGAGCTGGCCATGGTGGCGCGTGCCGAAGAGAACGCCCGTCGCAACGGCATCAACAATGCCCGTTTCTACAAGGCGGACTTGGGCGGCGACATCGCCGGCATGTCCTGGGCCCGGGAAGGCTTCGATCTGGTGCTGCTGGATCCGGCCCGCCCCGGTGCGTTCGAGGTGATGGAGCACGTCGTGAAACTTTCACCCAGACGGGTGGTCTACGTTTCCTGTAATCCGGTCACCCTGGCGCGCGACAGCCAGGTGCTGGTGAAAGGGGGCTACCGGCTGGTGCGCCTCGGCATGCTCGACATGTTCCCCCATACCGGCCATCTGGAGTCCATGGCGCTGTTCGAGCGCAAGTAACGGGCGCTGCGGGGCAGATGAAACGCTATGGCCAAAGGAGCGTCGGCTCGCCAGGTCGGGTGGTGTCTGCCCGGTCCATAACGCTGTCTGGGCGGCCATGATTGGGGTAATCTAGACCCTCGTAAATCGGCAGGGGCTGGCGGAGAACTCTATTGTCTTTCTTGACAATATGCCTTGAAAAAATCTCCGCATATCCCCATTTGAGGCATTCTCATGAGGGGGAGGGGGCGACGGCCTTCGGCCCAATAATTTAAAGGATTGATACCATGGTTGCGGTTCGCGATATTCATTTGAAAGACAACTTCACCCTGGAGGAGTGGGTCAGCTCGCTCACTCTGAGTGACAGTGACAAGGATCAGCTGCGAACCGTCTACCAGTACTGTCTGACGCTCGGTGACGAAGCGCTCACCAACCGCCTGCTGGTCCGCGGGGTCGAGATGGTGGGCATTCTGCTGATGCTCAGCATGGATCTCGGCACCCTCAAGGCCGCCATCATCTACCCCTTCGTGGAAGCCGGTCTCATCAGCCAGGAGCGGATGGACGAGGACTTCGGCCCCAAGATTGCCAAGCTGGTGGAAGGGGTGCTGGAGATGGAGGCCATCCGTTCCCTGCAGACCCTGCACCGCAGTGAAACCTCGCCGGAACAGGTCGACAACGTGCGGCGCATGCTGCTCGCCATGGTCGAGGATGTGCGCGCCGTGGTGATCAAGCTGGCGGAGCGGATCGCCTGCCTGCGGGAAGCGAAGAAGGCGGATGAAGAGACCCGGGTGCTGATGGCCCAGGAGATCACCAACATCTACGCGCCGCTGGCCAACCGGCTCGGCATCGGTCAGCTCAAGTGGGAGCTCGAGGATCTCGCCTTCCGCTACCTGCACCCGGATACCTACAAGCAGATCGCCAGGCAGCTCGACGAGAAACGGCTCGATCGGGAGCGCTACATCCGCGAGTTCGTGCAGTCCCTGCGCGATGCCCTGAAAGAGGCGGGAGTCGAGGCCGAGGTCTACGGCCGGCCGAAACACATCTACAGCATCTGGCGCAAGATGCAGAAGAAGCACCTCGAATTCAACGAACTGTTCGACGTGCGCGCGGTGCGGGTGGTGACCAAGCGGTTGCAGGATTGCTATGCGGCGCTCGGCATCGTTCACACCCACTTCCACCACATTCCCCGCGAGTTTGACGACTACGTCGCCAACCCCAAACCCAACGGCTATCAGTCCATCCACACCGTGGTGGTGGGGCCCGAGGGCAAGACGGTGGAGATCCAGATCCGTACCGACCAGATGCATCAGGATGCCGAGCTCGGCGTGGCGGCGCACTGGCGCTACAAGGAAGGGGCTCAGGCCGGCGGCAAGGCCAACACCTTCGAAGACAAGATCGAGTGGCTGCGCAAGTTGCTCGCCTGGCAGGAAGATCTCTCCGAGAGCGGTTCCCTGCTCGAGGATCTGCGCAGTCAGGTGTTCGAGGACAGGGTCTACGTCTTCACCCCGAAAGGGGATGTGATCGATCTGCCGGCGGGCGCCACCCCGCTCGATTTTGCCTATCACGTGCACAGCATGATCGGCCACCGCTGCATCGGCGCCAAGATCGACGGCCGCATCGTGCCGTTCACCTATGCGTTGCAGACCGGCGATCAGGTGGAGGTGATCACCCAGAAGGAGCCGAACCCGAGCCGCGACTGGATGAACCCCAACTCCGGCTTCCTACGCTCCAGCCGGGCGCGGGCCAAGGTGGCCACCTGGTTCAGAAAGCTGGATCGGGACAAGAACATCGCCGCCGGCAAGGAGCTGCTGGAGAAGGAGCTCGACAGGCACAACCTGACCCTCTCCAAGGTGGACAAGGTGGTGCTGGAGCGCTTCCATGCCGACGAGCTGGAAGATCTGCTGGCTGGCATCGGCAGTGGCGACATCCGCATCAACCAGCTGCTGAACTACCTGGATACCCGCTACAACAAGCCGACAGCGGAAGAGGAAGATCGCCGCCTGCTGGAGAAGCTGGAGCAGAAGGCCAACGTGCCGTTCCGGCCCAAGCCCAAGGATCACATAGTGGTGGAAGGGGTCGGCAACCTGATGACCCATATCGCCCGTTGCTGCCAGCCCATTCCGGGGGACGGCATCCAGGGCTTCATCACCATGGGGCGCGGCGTCTCCATCCACCGCGAGGATTGCGAGCAACTCAAAGAGCTCTCCCGTCGCAACCCGGAGCGACTGATCGACGCGGTATGGGGGGAGAACTACTCCGGCGGCTACGGCCTCACCATCCGCATCCTCTCCAACGACCGCTCCGGCCTGCTGCGCGACATCACGACCGTACTGGCCAACGAGAAGATCAACGTGATGGGGGTGCGTTCGCGCTCCAACGTGCGCGAGCAGACCGCCGAGATCGACATGGAGCTGGAGATTTACAACATCAACGCCTTCAACCGGGCGTTGGCCAAGCTCAGTCAGCTCAACGACGTGATCAGCGCCAAGCGCCTCTGATTGTCATCAACAACCAACTCGTGACCGACCGCCAGGTCGGTCACTGTTTTTCCCCTGCGTTACGAATCAAGAAGCGAATATCCCATGTCCCAACGTTACGACCTGCCTCAACTGCTCGACATCATGGCCAGATTGCGCGACCCGAACGGGGGTTGCCCTTGGGATCTGAAGCAGAGTTTCCAGACCATAGTGCCGCACACCCTGGAGGAGGCCTATGAGGTAGCCGATGCCATCGAAACCCAGGATTGGGACGGATTAAAGGGTGAACTGGGCGATCTGCTGTTTCAGGTAGTATTCTACGCGCAGCTCGGCAAGGAACAGGGGCTGTTCGATTTCGCTGATATCGTCGATACGGTGAGCGAGAAGCTCATTCGCCGTCACCCCCATGTATTCTCGGATGCCGACCTTGGCGACGAGCAGGCGGTGAAGGTGAACTGGGAGGCAGAAAAAGCCAAAGAGCGGGCCGCGCTCGACAAGGAGAGCGTGCTGGACGACATCCCGCTCTCGCTGCCGGCCCTGACCCGCGCCGCCAAGATCCAGAAGCGCTGCGCCACCGTCGGCTTCGACTGGAAGACCCTGGGCCCGGTAGTGGACAAGATCCACGAGGAGATCGACGAGGTGATGGAAGAGGCGCTGATGGCCGACGTGGACGAAGCGCGAGTGAGCGATGAGCTCGGCGATCTCTTGTTCGCCACCGTCAATCTGGTGCGCCATCTGGGCAAGGATCCGGAGCAGGTATTGCGGGGCGCCAACGCCAAGTTCGAACGCCGGTTTCGTCAGGTTGAGCAGTTTATCGCCGCAGAAGGGCTGAAAGTGAGCGACTGTTCGTTGGAAAAGCTCGATGCCGCCTGGGACAGGGCCAAGGAAACCGAACAAAGTTGATTTGGCGCAAGATGGGGGCGCCGGGAGCCTGATAGATTTTTGTTCATTGTTTGGGAGAGGGGGTTTTGGTATACTGTTTCCCCGTCCTGCTTCATCCCCGAAGCACCCCTTAAAATTCCCTAAACTTCTTTCAGGTTCAGCATGACGACAAAATATATTTTTGTAACTGGTGGCGTTGTTTCATCCCTCGGCAAAGGCATTGCCGCAGCTTCTCTGGCAGCCATTCTGGAAGCCCGTGGTCTGGATGTGACCATCATGAAACTGGACCCCTATATCAACGTGGATCCGGGCACCATGAGCCCGACCCAGCACGGTGAAGTGTTCGTAACCGAGGACGGGGCCGAGACCGATCTGGACTTGGGCCACTACGAGCGTTTCATCCGTACCAAGATGACCCGCCGCAACAACTTCACCACCGGTCGCATCTATGCAGACGTGCTGCGCAAAGAGCGCCGTGGTGACTATCTGGGCGCCACCATTCAGGTGATCCCGCACATCACCAACGCCATCAAAGAGCGGGTGATTGCCGGTGCCGAAGGCCATCAGGTTGCCATCGTCGAAGTGGGCGGTACCGTGGGCGACATCGAGTCCCTGCCGTTCCTCGAGGCCATTCGTCAGCTGGCTGCCGAAGTGGGCCGCAACAATGCCATGTTCATGCACCTGACGCTGGTTCCTTACCTGGCTGCCGCCGGTGAAGTGAAGACCAAGCCGACCCAGCACTCCGTCAAAGAGCTGCTCTCCATCGGTATCCAGCCAGACGTGCTGATCTGCCGCTCCGACCGTGCCATTCCGGCCGTTGAGCGCGCCAAGATAGCCCTGTTCTGCAACGTGCCGGAGCGCGCCGTCATCTCCATGAAAGACGTCGACTCCATCTACAAGATCCCGGCACTGCTCAAGTCACAGAATCTGGACTCCTACTTCACCGAGCGTTTCGGTCTGGAGTGCAAGGAGGCCGATCTGGCCGAGTGGGAACAGGTCATCTATGAAGAGGCCAACCCGACCGCAGAAGTGACCATCGGCATGGTCGGCAAGTACGTATCCCTGCCGGATGCCTACAAGTCCGTCAACGAGGCGCTCAAGCACGGTGGCCTGAAGACCCGTCTGTCCGTCAACATCAAGTACATCGATTCCCAGGACATCGAGACCCGTGGCGCCGAGCTGCTGGAAGGTCTGGACGCGATCCTGGTGCCGGGTGGCTTCGGTGAGCGCGGTGTGGAAGGCAAAATTCAGGCGGCCCAGTATGCTCGCGAGAACAAGATCCCCTACCTGGGTATCTGCCTCGGCATGCAGGTGGCCATGATCGAATTCGCCCGCAACGTGGCAGGCATGGAAGGGGCTCACTCTTCCGAGTTCAAGAAGGATTGTGCCTATCCGGTGGTGGGTCTCATCACCGAGTGGGTGGATGACGAAGGCAACATCGAGACTCGTACCGAGAAGTCCGATCTGGGCGGTACCATGCGTCTGGGTTCCCAGCTCTGCCACCTGGTGGAAGGTTCCAAGGTACGCCAGATGTACGGCAGCCCGACCATTTACGAGCGCCACCGTCACCGTTATGAAGTGAACAACAAGTTGCTGCCGCAGATTGAAGCAGCAGGCCTGAAAGTGACCGGTCTCTCCGCCGACAAGAAGTTGGTGGAAATTATCGAGATCCCGGATCACCCTTGGTTCGTGGCCGCGCAGTTCCACCCGGAGTTCACCTCGACTCCCCGTGATGGCCACGCCCTGTTCGCCGGTTTTGTGAAGGCGGCAGGCGAGTATCAGAAGCGTAATCTGAAGTAATTGAAAATAAATGCGGTTGGGGCCCTGTGCCGCAGCCGCTTTTTTTGGCATATTTTTGTTGTTTTTTTACGAAACCTGAGGAAATACACATGTCCAAGATCGTTAAAGTGATCGGTCGTGAAATCATCGACTCCCGTGGTAACCCGACCGTTGAGGCCGAAGTTCACCTGGAAGGTGGTTTTGTTGGTATGGCAGCCGCTCCGTCTGGCGCGTCCACCGGTTCCCGCGAAGCGCTGGAACTGCGTGACGGCGACAAGAGCCGTTTCCTGGGTAAAGGCGTGCTGAAAGCCCTCGAAGCCGTAAACGGCCCGATCGCTCAAGCTCTGCTGGGTAAAGATGCCAAGGACCAGGCCACTGTCGACCAGATCATGATCGACCTCGACGGTACCGAGAACAAATCCAAGTTCGGCGCCAACGCCATCCTGGCTGTTTCCCTGGCCAACGCCAAAGCTGCCGCTGCTGCCAAAGGCATGCCGCTGTACGCCCACATCGCCGAGCTGAACGGCACCCCGGGTGTCTACTCCATGCCGCTGCCGATGATGAACATCATCAACGGTGGTGAGCACGCCGACAACAACGTCGACATCCAGGAGTTCATGATCCAGCCGGTTGGCGCCAAGACCCTGAAAGAAGCTGTCCGCATGGGCGCTGAAGTGTTCCACAACCTGGCCAAAGTGCTGAAGTCCAAGGGCTACAACACTGCCGTTGGTGACGAAGGTGGTTTCGCTCCGAACCTGAAATCCAACGCCGAAGCGCTGGAAGTGATCGCCGAAGCCGTTGCCGCTGCCGGTTACAAACTGGGCACCGACATCACCCTGGCTATGGACTGCGCTGCTTCCGAGTTCTACGACGCAGAGAAGAAAGAGTACAACCTGAAAGGCGAAGGTCGTGTCTTCACCTCCAACGGTTTCTCCGACTTCCTGGCTGACCTGACCACCAAGTTCCCGATCGTCTCCATCGAAGATGGCCTGGACGAGTCTGACTGGGACGGTTTCGCTTACCAGACTGCCGAGCTGGGCAAGAAAATCCAGATCGTGGGTGACGACCTGTTCGTAACCAACACCAAGATCCTGAAGCGCGGTATCGACAACGGCATCGCCAACTCCATCCTGATCAAGTTCAACCAGATCGGTTCCCTGACCGAAACTCTGGCTGCCATCAAGATGGCCAAAGACGCTGGCTACACTGCCGTCATCTCCCACCGCTCCGGTGAGACCGAAGACGCTACCATCGCCGACCTGGCCGTTGGTACCGCTGCTGGCCAGATCAAGACCGGTTCCATGAGCCGTTCTGACCGTGTTGCCAAGTACAACCAGCTGATCCGTATCGAAGAAGCGCTGGGTGCCAAGGCTCCGTTCCGTGGTCTGAAAGAAGTGAAGAACCAGGCTTAATTTTCGCCTGCTTCCACGCTTTGCAAAGCCCCGCCAATCGGCGGGGCTTTTTCGTTTCTGCTGCCGCCGCGGCGGGTTTCTGCATTTTTTATTCCGGCCCAACCCATCCGGGGCACAGGCTTTCTTTTGTCTTGCCTGCGAATATGGGAAACTAGGCCGCTTGAAGGAGACTCAGTGCATGCGGCTACTCACTCTTATCCTGCTTCTCCTGTTGGGGGGGCTTCAATATGACCTCTGGCTGGGGAAGAACGGCCTGTCTGACTATCATGAGCTGTCCGATGCCATCACCCGGCAGCAGCAGGACAATCTGGTACTCAAGGATCGCAACAACCTGATTTATCGCGAGATCGACGATCTGACCTCGGGCCTGGAAGCCATCGAGGAGCTGTCGCGCAACGATCTTGGCTACATCAAGCAGGGCGAGACCTTCTACCGGATCATCCCCAAGGACAAAGACAAGGGTTCCAGCTCCGGAGACGCAGCCTACGATGACTGATCTCCGCCCCGGGCTGACCGCCATCGTCCCGGCCGCGGGCATCGGCAGCCGAATGGGGGCCGAGTGCCCCAAACAGTATCTGCAGCTGGCGGGTCGAACCATTCTGGAACATACCCTGACCCGGCTGCTCTCCCATCCGGCCATCGCTCAGGTGATCGTGGCGCTGGCTCCCCATGACCGCTGGTTCGACACCCTGGCCGTGGCCGCCGATCCGAGGATCCTGCGAGTGGAAGGAGGCGCCGAGCGGGCCTTTTCCGTGCTCAATGCGTTGCATGTGGCCGCAGGGGAGTGGGTGCTGGTGCACGACGCCGCCCGCCCTTGTCTGACCCACGGCGATCTCGATGCCCTGATTGCCACCGCCATGGCCTGTGATGGCGCCATCCTCGGCAGCCGGGTGCGTGACACCATGAAGCGCTCCGACGGGGCGGGCAACATCCTCGCCACCGTCGATCGCGAGCAACTGTGGCATGCCCTGACCCCCCAGATGTTTCCCACCCGTCCTCTGCGGCGGGCACTGGAAGAGGGGCTGGCGCTGGGGGCCACCATCACCGACGAGGCCTCCGCCATGGAGCGTGCCGGTTTCACGGTGCGGATGGTGGAAGGACGAGCCGACAATATCAAGGTGACCCGGCCGGAGGATCTCTCTCTGGCGGGGCTCTATTTGCAGCAACAGAACGCGCGCCAGCCGGCGCAACCCGATTCACCCACAGAGGAGCTGGCATGATCCGGATTGGACATGGTTTTGATGTACACAAGTTTGGTGGGGTTGGCCCCTGCATGCTGGGCGGGGTGGCGGTGCCGTATGAGCAGGGCCTGCTGGCTCACTCCGATGGTGACGTGGTGCTGCACGCGGTGAGCGATGCCCTGCTTGGTGCCATCGGCGCCGGCGATATCGGCCGCCACTTTCCCGATACCGCCGCCGAGTTCAAGGGGATCGACAGCCGCATCCTGCTGCAGGACGTGTTTGTCCGGGTGCAGCAGTCAGGCTATGCCATCGGCAACCTGGATGTGACCATCATTGCCCAGGCACCCAAGATGGCACCGCATATCGAAGCCATGTGCGCCGTGCTGGCCGCCGATCTGCAATGTGATTTGAACCGGGTGAACGTCAAGGCGACCACCACCGAACAGCTGGGATTCACGGGGCGCAAGGAAGGGATCGCCACCGAAGCCGTCGTCTTACTGGTGAAACAATAATGCTGGAACAACTTGCCTATCTGCACGGGGCGCCGACTGCCCGCGGCATCCTCAAGGCACAAGCTGCCGATTTCGTGGTCAATGAAGATCTCGGGTTTGAACCCTGCGGCGAGGGGGAACACATCTTCGTCCGGGTGCGTAAAACCGGGGAGAATACCGCCTGGGTGGCTGGCCTGCTGGCCGATGCGGCCGGGGTCAACCGCAGTGCGGTGACCTGGGCCGGGCTGAAAGATCGCCACGCGGTGACCGAACAGTGGTTCGGCATTCATCTGCCGGGCAAGGCGGAACCGGACCTCTCCGTCATCGAGAGCGACAGCATCCAGATCCTGCAGGTGAAGCGCCACAACAAGAAGCTGCGGGTCGGCTATCTCAAGGGCAACCACTTCATCCTGCGCCTCACCGGGCTGGAGCAGGCCGACGGTCTGGAATCCCGCCTGCAGGCCATCGCTGAGCAGGGGGTGCCCAACTATTACGGCGAGCAGCGTTTTGGCCGTGGCGGCAACAACCTGGAGGCGGCCAAGGCGATGTTCGCCGGCAAGCGGATCAAGGATCGCAACAAGCGCTCCCTCTATCTCTCCGCTGCCCGCAGCATGCTGTTCAATGCCATCGTCAGTGCCCGCATCGAGCAGGGACTGGCCCATCAGCTGCTGGCCGGCGACTGTGTGATGCTCAAGGGCAGCCACTCCATCTTCAGCGAAGAGGGCGTAACTCCTGAGCTGGCGGCACGTCTCGCCTCCGGCGACGTGCAGCTCACCGCGCCCCAGTGGGGCCGTGGCCGGTTGGCCAGCCAGGGTGCCGCCGCCGAGTTCGAGCAGAGCGTGCTGGCCCCTTATCACGATTGGTGTGACGGCCTGGAAAAAGCCGGGCTGGACCAGGACCGCCGCCCGCTGCTGCTCAAGCCGCAAGCCATGAGCTGGCAGCTGGAGGGGACCGTGTTGATCCTGTCGTTCTTCCTGCCGGCCGGGGCGTTTGCCACCAGCGTGGTGCGCGAGTTAATGCAGGCCGAAGAGGCCGATCATGGTTTCAGGAATCAGTCCGATGAGAATTCTGGTCAGTAATGATGACGGTGTGCATGCCGAGGGCATAAGAGCCCTCAGCGAGGCGCTGACTGCCTGCGGCGAGGTCATCGTGGTGGCGCCGGATCGCAACCGCAGCGGCGCAAGTCATTCCCTGACGCTGGAAGTGCCGCTGCGGGTTACGCGCCTTGGCGAAACCGGCTTTAATGGCAGCGAGAGTTATGCGGTGAAGGGCACCCCGACCGACTGCGTGCACCTGGCGGTCAACGAGCTGGTACGCCCAGAGCCCGACATGGTGGTGGCCGGCATCAACCACGGTGCCAACCTGGGGGATGATGTCATCTACTCGGGCACGGTGGCGGCCGCAACCGAGGGACGCCACCTCGGCTTCCCCTCGCTGGCCATCTCGCTGGTAGGCAAGACCCATTTCGCCACGGCGGCCCACTACGCCGCCCAGCTGGTAAAGGGCATGATGGTACACCCACTGCCCGCCGATCAGATCCTCAACGTCAATGTGCCGGACCTGCCCCTCGACCAGATCAAGGGGATCAGGGTGACGCGCCTTGGCAATCGCCACCGGGCGGAGTCGGTCATATGCAGCGAGGATCCCCGTGGCCAGCCCATCTACTGGATCGGCCCGCCCGGCAGCCAGCAAGATGCGGGCGAAGGCACGGATTTCGCCGCCATCGAGCAGGGCTACGTCTCGATCACCCCCCTGACCATCGATATGACTGCCTACAGCAGTCTGGCGGGGCTGGGGGCTTGGTTGGACCTGCAGGGATGAAGGTGTGATAGTACAGCGCCTGTTAAACCAGCTGATCGCGCAGGACATTCGTGATTTCCGCGTACTCGCGGCGATTGCCAAGGTGCCGCGCCAGCTGTTCGTGGATGAAGCCATGGCCCACAAGGCCTGGGACAATACGGCGTTGCCCATCGGCCACGGTCAAACCATCTCGCAACCCTACATGGTGGCTCGGATGACCGAGCTGTTGATCCAGAACGATCCGGCCCATGTGCTGGAGATCGGCACTGGCTCGGGTTACCAGACGGCGGTGCTGGCTCATCTGGTAGAGCACGTCTATACGGTGGAGCGGATCAAGTCGCTGCAGTTCCAGGCCCGGCGCCGGCTGCGGCAGCTCGATCTGCACAATGTCTCCGCCAAGCACGGCAATGGCTGGTTGGGTTGGCCCAACAAGGGCCCCTTCGACGCCATTCTGGTGACGGCTGCCGCCAGCGAGGTGCCGACGGCCCTCACTGACCAGCTGGCCGATGGTGGCCGGCTGGTGTTGCCGGTGGGGGACAGCCAGCAGACCCTGCAGCTGATCGAGCGGTCGGGCTCCCAGCTGACCAGCCGGATCCTGGAGCCGGTCCGTTTCGTCCCCCTGATTGACGGAGATGTCGAGTGAAGTTGTTTTCCCGCCTCTATGTGCTGGTGATGCAGTGGGCACGTCACAAGTATGCCCCTTGGTATCTGGCGATCACCGCTTTCATCGAGTCGGTGTTCTGGCCCATTCCGGTGGACGTGATGCTGGCCCCCATGGCGCTGGCCAAACCGCACAAGGCCTGGCACTACGCCGCACTGGCGACCCTGTTCTCGGTGCTGGGCGCGCTGTTCGGCTATCTGCTCGGTTATGCCCTGTGGGAGCCGGTGGTCCAGCCGCTGGTGGTTTCGGTGGGTTATGAAGACAAGATTGCCCTGGCCCGGCAATGGTTCGAGCTGTGGGGCATCTGGGTGATTTTTATTGCCAGTTTCACGCCGATCCCCTACAAGGTGTTTACCGTGACGGCCGGCCTGTTGCAAATGGCACTGCTGCCCTTCATCGTGACCTCGCTGATCGGGCGTGGCATGCGCTTTTTCCTGGTAGCAGGCCTGATGCGCTGGGGTGGCGAGAAGATGGAGCGCAAGCTGATGCACTATGTGGATGTGCTGGGTTGGCTCTGTATTGGTTTGGCCGTTGTGGCCTATTTCTGGTTTAGTCTTTAAAGGATCCACTATGCGTTCGCGTGTTTGGCAAGGAAGCAGTGTCGTCGTGTTGTCATGGCTGCTGCTCGCTTGCTCTTCCAGTAAGACTGCTGCTCCGGTACAAGGATTGGGCAATGATGGTCTCGTCTCTACCATTCCGGCTCGCCAGATGGCGGCCCAGCCCGCCATTCAGGGCAACAGCTACACGGTGAAAAAAGGGGACACCCTCTACTCCATCGCCTTCAATTCGGGCAATGACGTGCCCTCGCTGGCCAGTCTCAACGGCATCAGCCCCCCCTACAACATCTATCCGGGTCAACAGATCCGGCTCGATGCCTCCGGCAGCACCATGGCCGTGACGCGCAGTGCAGGCACCTATCAGGTCCGTCCAGGGGACACGCTGAGCAGCATTGGCCGTCAGTTTGGCATGTCGAATCAGACATTGGCACAAAGCAACAATCTGCAGGCACCCTTTGCCCTCCAGGTCGGGCAGGTGCTGAATGTGCAGTCCGCCGGCAGCGGCAGTGGCCAGATGGTTGCGGCGACTCGCCCGGTGGTGACCCAGAGCTCCGGCCCCAAACCCCTGGCGCCAGCGACCTCAGGTACGACCACTCCATTTATCAAACAGAAAACGATTGCTCAGCCATCTTCAAAAGAATACGCTCAGGTAAAAGAACAAAAAACAGACAATTCCTACAGCAAGCTATCTTGGCACTGGCCTACCAAGGGTCGGATCGTCGAAGGTTTCTCTGTTGCAGAACAGGGTAACAAGGGCATAGATATCGCCGGTCAGAAGGGGCAACCCATCTACGCGGCGAGCGGCGGCAAAGTCGTCTATGCCGGTAGCGCACTGAGGGGTTATGGCAAGCTGATCATTCTCAAGCATGATGATGACTACCTCTCTGCTTACGCCCACAACGACGAGTTGCGAGTGAAGGAAGGGGACAGCGTCAAAGGCGGATCAGTCATTGCCAACATGGGTAGCACGGACGCGCCGGATGTGCGATTGCACTTTGAAATCCGGTACAGAGGCAAGTCGATTAATCCGATGAGCCATTTGCCAAAGCGTTAGACCCAGAGAGTTAAGTCTTACTCTGGTGCCGGTCAGGGAGACACGCCATGAGCCAAGAACAACTGGTGATGCAGGATGCAGAGTTAGAGTTCGACGAAGAGCTGGAGACCCACGAAGAGGAAGAGGTTCAGGAAGTCGCGGCCGAGGCCGAGGAGACGATTTCCGATGAACTGATGGCACCTGAACTGAACAAGGTGATGGACGCCACCCAGCTCTATCTCGGGGAGATTGGCTTCTCCCCGCTGCTCACCGCCGAAGAAGAAGTCTATTATGCCCGTCGTGCCTTGCGAGGTGACAAAGCAGCCCGCAAGCGCATGATCGAGTCCAATTTGCGACTGGTGGTCAAGATCGCCCGTCGCTACAACAATCGCGGCCTGGTGCTGCTCGATCTCATCGAAGAGGGCAACCTCGGCCTCATCCGCGCAGTCGAGAAATTCGATCCCGAGCGCGGCTTCCGTTTCTCTACCTATGCGACCTGGTGGATCCGTCAGACCATAGAGCGGGCCATCATGAATCAGACCCGTACCATTCGTCTGCCCATTCATGTGGTCAAGGAGCTAAACGTCTATCTGCGTACCGCCCGCGAACTCTCCCATCGGCTCGATCATGAACCGACGGCGGAAGATATCGCCTTCGCGCTGGATCGCTCGGTAGACGATGTGAATCGCATGCTCAAGCTCAACGAGAAGATCACCTCGGTCGACACCCCCATCGGTGGCGATCGCGACAAGGCGCTGCTGGATGTGCTCTCCGACGAGCGCGGCATGGGCCCTGAGCTGGAGTCCCAAGATGACGACATGCGCGCCAGCATAGTGCACTGGCTGGAGGAGCTGAACCCCAAGCAGCGCGAAGTGCTGGCCCGTCGCTTCGGTCTGCTCGGCTATGAGCCGGCGACTCTGGAAGACGTGGGCGCAGAGATTGGACTGACCCGCGAGCGGGTTCGCCAGATCCAGGTAGAAGGGCTGCGCCGCTTGCGGGAGATCCTGCTGGGGCAGGGGCTTTCCATCGAGGCGCTGTTCCGTACCAACTAAGGGTTGCTAGTGAGAGAGGATGCTTACCAAGTAAAACAAAAAGGGGCCAAAGGCCCCTTTTTCATGCTGGCAGGATCCGCTGGATCAAATCGGATCCAGGGTATCCAGCGGCCAGCGCGGCACAGCCTTGACCGCCAGCGGCTCGAACACGCCCGCCTTCAGACGCTGCATACCGGCATAGGCGATCATGGCGCCGTTATCAGTGCAATATTCGGTGCGCGGGTAGAACACTTCCCCCTTGAGGCTCTCCATCAGCTCGGCCAGCTGGGCGCGCAGATGACGGTTGGCACTGACGCCGCCAGCTACCACCAGGCGATTGAGGCCGGTCTCCTTCAAGGCACGGCGACACTTGATGGCCAGGGTGTCGACTACCGCGTCTTCAAACGCTCTGGCGATATCGGCACGGGTCTGTTCATCATCACCGTTGGCTGCGATGGTGTTGGCGGCAAAGGTCTTGAGGCCGGAGAAGCTCATGTCGAGCCCGGGACGGTCGGTCATGGGACGTGGGAAGGTGAAGCGCCCGGTGGTGCCCTTCTCCGCCAGCCGGGAGAGTAGAGGGCCGCCTGGGTAATCCAATCCCATCAGCTTGGCCGTCTTGTCGAAGGCCTCGCCGGCAGCATCATCGATCGACTCGCCCAGCAGCTGATAGCTGCCGATGCCATCGACCCGTACCAGCATGGAGTGGCCGCCGGAGACCAGCAGCGCCACGAAGGGAAACTCGGGGGCTCGCTCTTCCAGCATGGGGGCCAGCAGGTGGCCTTCCATGTGGTGCACGGCAATGGCCGGTTTGTTCCAGGCCATCGCCAGCGAGCGGCCTATGGTGGCTCCCACCAGAATGGCGCCAACCAGGCCCGGACCTGCGGTGTAGGCGATGCCGTCGATGTCGTCCTTGCCCAGTCCCGCCTCTCGCAACGCGGCCTGGATCAAGGGGATCGTCTTGCGGACGTGATCCCGGCTGGCCAGCTCGGGAACGACGCCGCCGTAGTCCGCATGCAGCTTGACCTGGCTATACAACTGGTGGGAAAGGATCCCTTTTTGATCGTCGAAGATCGCGATCCCGGTTTCGTCACAGGATGTCTCTATGCCCAATACACGCATTGCTAAAAAATTTCACTGCTAAAATGAGACGGCTATGGTAACCTTCGCGGGTTTTTTAAACCAGAGCGATCTCTGCGGGTTTACTTTCATTCCCTGTCCAGAGTATAATTTCGCACCATTTTAAGACATGCTGATCGATTGAAGATCAGCTAACAATTTATCACTGAGGTGAAAGGCACATGCCAGTAATCAAAGTCCGTGAAAATGAGCCGTTTGACGTTGCTCTGCGTCGCTTCAAGCGTTCTTGCGAAAAAGCCGGTATCCTGTCCGAAGTTCGTAGCCGTGAGTTCTACGAGAAGCCGACTACCATTCGCAAGCGTGCCAAAGCGTCTGCCGTTAAGCGTCACGCCAAGAAGCTGTCCCGCGAAAACGCACGTCGTATCCGCCTGTACTAATCAAGGGTCATGCCGTGTCGCTGAAGGATCAACTCAAGGATCAACAAAAACTCGCCATGCTTGCCAAAGACAAGGCTCGCTTGGGAGCGATCCGTTTGTTGATGGCTGAAATCAAGCAACGTGAAGTTGATACCCGTGTCGAGCTCAATGATCAGGATATCCTCGCTGTGGTGACCAAAATGGTCAAACAGCGTCGTGATTCCATCAGTCAATTTGAAGCTGCCGGTCGCCAGGATCTTGCCGACAAAGAGTCCGCAGAGATCGTTGTGTTGCAGGAGTTCCTGCCGCAACAGCTGACCGCAGACGAAATTGCCGCACTGATTGAGCAAGCCATCGCTGAAAGTGGTGCTGCCATCATGGCTGACATGGGCAAAGTCATGGCTGTCTTGAAGCCGAAAATTCAGGGGCGTGCCGATGTCGGCGCCGTCAGTGCTCAGGTGAAAACCCGCTTGGCGTAACAGGCAACTCTCTTGTTTGGTCAAAGAAGCCGTGCTTCCCTGGGAATGCGCGGCTTTTTTATTTTCTATGCAATGAAACAGGACGGTTATGGCAGGCAGGATCCCACAATCCTTCATCGATGATCTGCTCGTACGCACCGATATCGTCGAGTTGATCGACTCGCGGGTGCGGCTGAAGAAAGCCGGTAAGAACTACCAGGCTTGCTGCCCTTTTCATAATGAAAAAAGCCCCTCTTTTACTGTCAGTCAGGAGAAGCAGTTCTATCACTGCTTCGGTTGCGGTGCTCACGGCAATGCCATCGGCTTTGTCATGGAGTATGACGGGCTCGAATTTCCCGATGCCATTGAGGAGCTTGCCAGCCTGCATGGTATGCAGGTTCCCCGTGAGCAGACTGCAGGTGGGGCTAGCAGCAGCCAACCAGCGGTCAGCAAGGATCTGTTCGAGCTGATGAACCAGATTGCCCGCTTCTACGAGAGCAATCTCAAGAACGCGCCGCAGGCGGTGGAATACCTGAAGGGACGCGGTCTGACCGGTGAAGTGGTCAAGCGCTTCAATATTGGTTATGCCCCTGCCGATTGGGATCAGGTGCGTCGGCGCTTTGGCGCCAGCCGGGAGCACGAGCAGTTGCTCATCTCTGGCGGCATGCTGATCACTCGTGACAGCGGCCCGGGCAGCTATGATCGCTTTCGCGATCGCATCATGTTCCCGATCCGTGACAAGCGTGGCCGGGTCATCGGTTTCGGTGGCCGGGTGCTGGGGGAGGGGACGCCCAAATATCTGAACTCGCCGGAAACACCCATCTTCCACAAGGGACGGGAGTTGTTCGGCCTTTACGAGGTCAAGCAGGCACACAAGGATCCGCGCCGGATCCTTGTGGTAGAAGGCTATATGGATGTGGTGGCACTCGGCCAGTACGAGATCGATTATGCGGTGGCGGCGCTGGGCACCGCGACCACCAGCGACCATATCCATACCCTGTTTCGCACCACGGCCGAGGTCGTCTGTTGCTACGACGGCGACAACGCCGGTCGGGAAGCGGCCTGGCGGGCGCTTGACAACGCGCTCTCCCACCTACAGGACGGCCGTGAACTCAAGTTCGTCTTTTTGCCGGATGGCGAGGATCCCGACTCGCTGGTTCGTCAGATCGGCAAGGAGGGATTCGAAGCTCTGCTCGACAAGGCCCAGCCCTTCGCCGACTTCATGTTTGAGCGTCTCGGGCGCGATGCGGCTCTTTCCGGTGAAGCGGGCAAGTTTGAAGTGGCCAACAAGGCCGCCGAGCTGATCCGGCGAGTCCCGGAAGGGTTCACGCGCGAGGGGTTGATCACCCGCCTCTCCAGCATGATGCGTTGGGGGGAGAACAAGCAGCGGATCGACGAACTGTTTGCCCGCAACAGTCAGCCGAAGGCCGAGGTCAACAAACCCAAGGCAGCCAAGTTGACACCGCTGCGCCGGGCGCTGGCATTGATGGTGCAGTATCCGGCGATCACGGCCGAACTGCCGGCCATGCCTGAACTGGCCGGATTGCGTCTGCAGGGCATCAGATTCCTGCTGCAGCTGCATCAACAGATCCTGACTCAGCCCGAGGTCACGACGGGCATCCTGCTGGAACACTGGCGTGGCACCAAAGAGGGAGAGATCCTAGCGCAACTGGCTATGCACGATCTATTTGAAGAGGTAAAACTCGACCAGGAGCCGGATATTCTGGGAGAATTGCAGGATACTTTCGTCGGTTTCATCAACCTGTTCCTGAAGCAGCGCATCGAGGAATTGCAGGCCAAGGTGGCGCAGGAAGGGCTAAGCTCTGAGGAAACTCAGGAGCTGATGATGCTGATCAGAGAGGTGCAAATTGAGAAAAGAAATGAGAGTGGGGCTTGATATTTGAGTGATTAACCCCAATATGAATACCGTTGCCCGAATCGACGGGATTAAAAGCAAACATTTTATAACCGCCTGGCCCCGACAATACTGCGGGCAGGGGTTTCTCATGACCGACGCCGCAACCAGACATAGCATGTCTGGCGGTTTTCTATTAGAATTGGCTATTTGCGCAGCAGCGCACTGTACGCGCAACCTAGCAACACCAACCGGATGAGTTCTATGGAGCAAACCCCGCAGTCTCAGCTTAAACTCCTCGTTGCCAAAGGTAAAGAACAGGGCTACCTGACCTATGCCGAGGTGAACGATCACCTCCCGCAAGACATTGTCGACTCTGACCAGATCGAAGACATCATCCAGATGATCAACGACATGGGCATTCAAGTGGTGGAAAACGCCCCGGATGCCGATGACCTTATCATGGCTGAAGGTGGTACCGCCGATGAGGACGCTGCCGAAGCAGCGGCCCAGGCACTGGCATCTGTTGAATCCGAGATTGGTCGTACGACCGATCCCGTCCGCATGTACATGCGGGAAATGGGTACCGTCGAACTGTTGACTCGCGAAGGCGAAATCGACATCGCCAAGCGCATCGAAGACGGTATCAACCAGGTACAGAGTTCCGTCGCCGAGTACCCGGAAGCGATTACCTATCTGCTTGAGCAATACGACAAATACGAAGCGGAACAGCTGCGTCTGTCCGACATCATTTCCGGCTTCATCGATCCCAACGAGACCGACGACGTCGCACCGACCGCCACTCACATCGGCTCCGAGCTCAGCGAAGAAGATCTGGCTGACGAAGACGAAGACGAAGATGAAGACGAAGACGGTGATGGTGATGACTCCGACGATGATGGTGACGGTGGTCCGGACCCGGAAGTCGCTCGCGAGAAGTTCGGTGATCTGCGCGCCCAGTACGAAGTAACTCGTCTCTCCATTCAGCAGAATGGTCGTGCGCACGAAGATACTCAGGCTGCGATTGCCCAGCTGGCCGATGTATTCCGTCAATTCCGCCTGATGCCCAAGCAGTTCGATCGCCTGGTCAACAACATGCGCGAGATGATGGAGCGAGTCCGCGTGCAGGAACGCATCATCATGAAACTCTGCGTTGAGCAGGCCAAGATGCCGAAGAAGACCTTCGTCGCGGCCTTCACCAACAACGAGTGCGAAACTGCCTGGTTCGAGTACCAGAAGCAGGCCGGCAAGGCCTGGTCACCGCGTCTGGTCGAGATGGACGAAGATGTGCTGCGCGCCATCGGCAAGCTTCAGCAGATCGAGGAAGAGACCGGTCTGTCCATCGCCCAGATCAAGGACATCAACCGTCGCATGAGCATCGGTGAGGCCAAGGCCCGCCGCGCCAAGAAAGAGATGGTCGAGGCCAACCTGCGTCTGGTTATCTCCATCGCCAAGAAGTACACCAACCGTGGTCTGCAGTTCCTGGATCTGATCCAGGAGGGCAACATCGGTCTGATGAAGGCGGTAGACAAGTTTGAATACCGTCGTGGCTACAAGTTCTCGACCTATGCGACCTGGTGGATCCGTCAGGCCATTACCCGCTCCATCGCGGATCAGGCCCGAACCATCCGTATCCCGGTACACATGATCGAGACCATCAACAAGCTCAACCGTATCTCCCGTCAGATGCTGCAGGAGATGGGTCGTGAACCGAACCCGGAAGAGCTGGCCATGCGCATGGGCATGCCGGAAGACAAGATCCGTAAGGTATTGAAGATCGCCAAAGAGCCCATATCCATGGAGACGCCCATCGGTGATGATGAAGATTCCCACTTGGGTGACTTCATCGAAGATACCACCCTGGCTCTGCCAGCGGATGCTGCCACTAGCGAGAGCCTGCGCAACGCCACCCGCGAAGTGCTGGCCGGCCTGACCGCCCGCGAGGCCAAGGTACTGCGCATGCGCTTCGGTATCGACATGAACACTGACCACACCCTCGAGGAAGTGGGCAAGCAGTTCGACGTTACCCGTGAGCGTATTCGTCAGATCGAAGCCAAGGCGCTGCGCAAGCTGCGCCACCCGAGCCGCTCCGAAGTACTGCGCAGTTTCCTGGACGAGTAATTCCGGGCGGGTCCAACCCGTAACCGCTGCCAAAAAGCCCCGCCATGCGGGGCTTTGTTTTATCCGTGGCGACGGCGTCGTGAAGATGAGTCACGGAACCGCTTGAATATGGATGAAATCTCGCCAAGTGGTTGATATGCCTATGGACGGGGTATTCGCCATCCCCTATAATCCACGCCGCAAACCAGTATCAATGGCCCCTTAGCTCAGTTGGTCAGAGCAGTCGACTCATAATCGATTGGTCGTGGGTTCAAGTCCCCCAGGGGCCACCATTTTCAGACAAAGCCGCTCTCTTGAGCGGCTTTGTCGTTTCTGGCGTTCACCGGCGCTGACCTCTAGGCATGCGCTCCATAGTGCGGCCCATCGTGCGGGTCTATAGTGCAATTCAAACAGCCAGAACCGGACAAGGTTTCGCACCGAGAGGCGTTGCAAAGCCTCGCTGTGGCAGCTTTCTGCAAGAGTAAGGGGATGGCCTGATCCTCTCGCCCGAGCCTGCCGGGCAGGTTGGTCATGTGATCATGCTGTTCGGCTTGTGTGCAGTGGGCTGCTCGCGCCTTTTCTCGGCGTCGAGGGATGGCATGGTTTGAGATGAGCCTGGACATGGCGCCAGAGTATCAGCCTGCTGAGCGGCCTGTTGGAGGCGGTGGCATGACGCCATAAAAAAGGCCTCCCGCCGATGGTGGGAGGCCTGGTTCAGTGCTTCAGGGTATGGTGACCGAGCGTAGCCTTACTGGGCGTTCAGGCTGTAGGCCAGCGTCTGGTCGTTGAAGCGCACCACATAGACACCGACCAGTGCTGTGGTGATGTCGGCGCCAGCCTGCTCGGCCACACCGTCCCTGTTGGTGTCGCCGTAGTTCTGGGTCCAGTCGCCCTTGACGTCGAACTTGAAGCGCTGACCGCCGTTGCCATCGCCGCTACCGGTGAAGGTGACGCTGGCCTGCCAGAGGTGATCGCCTACCAGCGACATGGGGGTGGACCCCCAGTTGTTGGTGGTGCCGCGAATGTTGAGGCTGGCGAAGTTCTTCGCGTAGCCGACGCTGACCGGGGTCAGGCTGTATTGCAGGGTCTGATCGTTGAAGCGTACCCGATACTGGCCGGTAACCGAGGTCAGGATGTCACTGCCGGCCAGTTCGGCCACTCCATCCTTGTTGGTGTCACCATAGTTCTTGCTCCAGTCCCCCTTGACGTCGAACTTGAAGCGCTGGTTTGCCTGACCATTGAAAGTGACCAGAGCCTCCCACTGGTTGTCGGCGACCAGCGTCATGGCAAGGGAGCCCCAGGCATTGGGAGTGCCGCGGAAATTCAGGGTAGGCAGCACGCTGGTGTAGGTGCCGTTGTCGTCGGTGACGGTCACGGTAGCGCTGGCACTGGCGGTCAACCCTTCCGCATCGGTCACGGTGACCGTCACGGTATAGGTACCCGGGGTATCGAACCGGACCGTCTCCGTGGCGGCGGTGCCACCGCTGGACCAGCTGTAGCTCACCACGCCCCCGTCGTCGTGGGAGGCGGAGGCATCGAACACCACGCTCTCACCCGCCTTGACGCTGAGGGTCTTGGGAGAGAGGGCGGCCACCGGCGCCTGGTTGCTGGTGAGGGGGGTGACCGTGTAGCGCAGATCGCTTTCGTTCAGGGTGATGCGGTAGCTGCCCGCTCCGCTGACCAAGATATCCTTGCTGCTGCCCTTGTCGGCGATGCCATCCCCTTCGTTGTCGCCGTAGTTTTCGGCCCAGTTGCCGAAGACGTCGAACTTGAAGCGCTGGGCGCCGGTGGCATCACCGTTGCCGGTCAGGGTGAGGGTGGCTGACCAGACACGGTTGGCATCGACGGTCATGGGGGTGTTGCCCCAGGCATTGTGGGTACCGCGCAGGTTCATGCTGCTGAACTTGGTGCCCGGCAGGGCGGAACCACCGCAGGGGCTGGCCTTGGTGCAACCGGCGATGATGGCTGCCGCCTTCATGCCGGGCACATTCAGGCTGGCCTTGCCACTGCCGTCGACGGTGACATAGCCGCCGCTGCAGTAGTCATTGCCGCCCAAGAGGTTGCAGTACTCACCAGCCGGCAGGGCGGTCTGCAGCGAGGCCACCAGGCTGCCGCTCTCGTTGTTGATGGCGACGAAGCCCTTGTCACCGCGGCCGAAAGCGATCTGGTTGTTGCCGTTGTCCCACCAGTTGCTGACCGGCTGGCCTTCGGTCCGGTTGTGGAACAGGGCCATGTTCATGATGGTCGGCCGGCGCTGTTCGCAGTTCCACTGGCTGTCCGTGCAAGGTGTGCTGCCCGGTGCCCCCTTGTCGGTTTCATAGGTGCTCATGTTTTCGAAGCGATAGCCCGACATCACCTGCTTCCAGCCATAGGGCCAGGCGATCATGAAGGTGTTGGCCAGATCGTAGCGAGCACCGCTCATGAAGGTGAGCATGCCGCCCCCGCCGTGGCCGCGTTCGCGGTCGTGGTTGACCACGAAGACGAAGGCCTTAGCGGAGGGGAGCAGGCCCCAGCTTTCGCCCAGCGTCTTGAGGTTCTTGATCTGGCCGTTGAAGTTGGCGGCCAGATCGGTGCCGTATTTGAAGTCGGTGACGGTATCGATGTATGTGTAGCGCCCGGGCTGGATGTCGGGAGACTCCCCGCCTGCGCCGATCACCTCCAGGTAGGCCTTGGGGCTGCCCGCCTTGTCGAGAATGGCCTTCACGTCGGTCGGGGCCATGTGCTTGGCCGCATCGATACGAAAGCCCGCCACGCCCCAGCCGAGCAGGGTCTTCATGTAGGTGGCGATCTGATCCTGCACGTAGGGAGAGCCGGTATTGAGGTCCGGCATGCCGTAGAGGGCGCCATTCCAGACGTTGTTGCTGTCACCGTAGTTGGTGATGTCGCCGCTGTGGTGGAAGTCGTTGTAGCCGAACTGGGGATACTGGTACTGCCCCGCGTTGTAGCTGCCGCCACCGGTGGCGGTGCCTGAGCCCGATGCCAGCTGGTTGAAGACGGCGTCGGCATAGACCTTGACCCCGGCTGCGTTGCAGCGGGCGATCATGCTTCTGAGTTCCGCCTCGCTACCGCCGAAGCTGTTGAAATTCTTGAAGCTGACGGGTTGATAGACGGTCCACCAAACCTGGCTGCCCTGCTTGTGCTCGGCGGGTGGGGTGATCTGGACTCCTCCGAACCCCTTGGGTCCGAGCACGGTTTCGCACTCGTTGGCGATGTCGTTGAACTTCCATTGGAACAGGTGAACCATGACCCCTTCGGCGGTGGCAGTGTGGCTGAAAGAGCCGAGTGCCGCCGTCAGCAGGGCGGTTCGAAGCAGTGTGCTGTGCATGACGATTTTCCCTTCGATCTTGTTATTGACATATCACTGTCTTGTAGTCGAACGGACAACGAACAACCTCGTTCAGCTCAGTAGCATTCATGAAATTGAAGTGGTTGAAAATCGAACAGTCTGAATTAATTAAGAAATGTGAATGAAAATGCTTTCATGGCCCCTAGCGATGCAAGTGGCGAAAGAGAGAGCAAGAGCTGGGTACAGGCAGGTTGTGTGGGATCTGGGGAGTATGAAGAGCAATGAACAGGGGCCCTGCAGGGCCCCATGAGTATTCAGGCGTCGGATTCCTGCGGCAAGGCCCGGGCCTTGCCACGGCGCCTTGGCATCATACGCTTCACCAGATTGCTGCGCTGGCGCCAGGAGGTGAACAGGATGGCCAGCAGGTGCAGCGCTATCATGCCCTGCAGGGCCCAGGTACACCAGACGTGCCAGTCGTCCGCTCCCAGCTCGAACCCCATCTCGGTATTCTGGAACCAGCCGGTGCCGGCGGTGGCCAGGATCAGCAGCCAGAGCGTCCAGACCGCCAGCTTGCCGCTGCCGTGGTGACCGGGGGCCGGTGGCGTGCGCTCGCGCAGCTCCACCACTTGCTGGCGAAAATCTTCCCGGCTTGGGATGAGGGCTCGCAACCGGGCATGGCCCTTGGCAAACGAGAGCCCCCACGCCAGGCGCAGGCTGATCAGGGCGATGGCCAGGTAACCCAGCCGCTCGTGCCACTCCTCGCCCGTCTCGTTGAGCCAGAGGTTGCCGATACAGATGGCCGCCACACCCCAGTGGGTGAGGCGGACCAGACTATCCCAGTGGAAGGGATCAGCCTTTTTGCTTGGCATATTTGTGGTACTCCTTCTTCAGGTCGTTGACCTTGGCCAGGTGCTCGCGCGCCTTGGCTTCGTCACCCGCCTTGAGGGCTGCCAGGCTGGCATCCAGTTCGGTCTGCACTTCGTTCATGCCTTCCAGGAACTTCTCTTTCTTGGCGGCTGGCATGTTCTTCTGCTTGGCGATGTCGAACTGCGCCTTCATCTCGTTGATGTATTTTTCCATGGTGGCGGCATCGTCGGCCTTGACCGCCTGCTTGTAGTTGAAGCCGATCTTCTTCATCGGCTGTTCCAGCTCACCGGCCATGGCGGGCAGGGTCATCAGGCCAAACATCAGGGGCAGCAACAGGGGGCGAACAGTTTTCAACATGGGATTTCCTTATTTAAACGACATGCTTATCGATTCTATGTGGCTTCTTATGAACCCTTGTTTGGATTCATCACAGGCATGATGCCATGACAGTGCGTGAACTGTTTGTGAATATTGCTGTTTTTTGTCACAAAGGGTAACGGGGAAGGGGGAGATGTAAGGGAGTTGCTGAATCAAGCGAACCAGGCCATTCGAGCCATCTGCCGGGCTGCGCGACCGCGAGATAACGCCGGATAAAGAGAGGGCCCTTGCGGGCCCTGTTCATTACTGCTGCTGTTCACGCTCGATGGCGCGCCAGCCGATGTCGTGACGGTAGAAGACGCCGTCCCACTTGATGCGACCCGCCAGCTGATAGGCCCGCTTTTGCGCCTCGGCCACGCTGTGACCGAGGGCCGTGGCGCACAGCACGCGGCCGCCGGCGGTCACCACGGTATCGCCTTCCAGCTGCGAGCCGGCGTGGAATACCTTCTCGCCGCTCGCCTCTTCCACCGGCAGGCCGCTGATGGGCTTGCCCTGCTGGTAGTCGCCGGGGTAGCCGCCCGCCGCCAGCACCACGCCGATGGCGACGCGGGGGTCATAGATGGCTTCGACCTGATCCAGCTTGCCGGCGCAGGCGGCCAGGCAGAGCTCCACCAGATCGGAGCGCATGCGCAGCATGATGGGCTGGGTCTCGGGATCGCCGAAGCGGCAGTTGAACTCGATCACCTTGGGGTTGCCCTGGCCGTCGATCATCAGACCGGCGTAGAGGAAACCGGTGTAGACGTTGCCTTCGGCCGCCATGCCGCGCACCGTCGGCATGATCACCTGCTCCATCACCTTGCGGTGCACGTCGGCCGTGACCACGGGGGCGGGGGAGTAGGCGCCCATGCCGCCGGTGTTGAGGCCGGTATCGCCATCACCGACTCGTTTGTGATCCTGGCTGGTGGCCATCGGCAGCACGTGCTCGCCGTCCACCATGACGATGAAGCTCGCCTCTTCCCCGTCCAGAAACTCCTCGATCACCACCCGGGCCCCGGCGTCGCCAAAGGCGTTGCCGGAGAGCATGTCGCGGACCGCCTCTTCCGCCTCGCTCAGGGTCATGGCAACGATGACCCCCTTGCCGGCGGCCAGGCCGTCAGCCTTGATGACGATGGGGGCGCCCTTCTCGCGCAGGTAGGCCAGCGCCGGCTCCACCTCGGTGAAGTTCTGGTACTCGGCAGTCGGGATGGCGTGGCGGGCCAGAAAATCCTTGGCAAACGCCTTAGATCCTTCCAGCTGGGCGGCGGCGGCGGTCGGGCCGAAGATGGCCAGCCCCTCGGCGCGGAATGCATCGACTACCCCTTTCACCAGCGGCGCTTCCGGCCCGACGATGGTCAGACCGATGCGCTGCTCCTTGGCAAACGCCAGCAGGGCCGGGATGTCGGTGGCCGAGATGGCCACGTTCTCGATGCTCCCTTCATGGGCGGTGCCGGCATTGCCGGGGGCGACGAAGACCCGGGTCACCAGGGGGGATTGCTTGGCCTTCCAGGCCAGGGCGTGTTCACGGCCGCCGTTGCCAATGATCAGTACTTTCATCGTATCGCTCGCTTCTATTCGGGGTCACTGGCGGGCCAAAAGCCTGCGCCGGTGAAAATAGCCAGGTGAAAAGAGACAACAAAAGGGCCGCCGACGGCGGCCCTGATCCATCAGTGACGGAAGTGGCGCATGTTGGTGAACAGCATGCACATGCCGTGTTCGTCGGCGGCGTCGATCACCTCCTGGTCGCGCATCGAGCCACCGGGCTGGATGACGCAGGAGATGCCGGCGGCCGCTGCGGCGTCGATGCCGTCGCGGAACGGGAAGAAGGCATCGGAAGCCATGACGGAGCCCGCCACGGTCAGCCCTTCATCCTCGGCCTTGATGCCGGCGATCTTGGCCGAGTAGACGCGGCTCATCTGGCCGGCGCCGACGCCGATGGTCTGGCCGTCTTTGGCATAGACGATGGCGTTGGATTTGACGAACTTGGCCACCTTCCAGCAGAACAGCAGGTCATTCAGTTCGGCCTCGGTGGGCTGACGCTTGCTGACCACGGTCAGATCCCCGAGCGTCACCATGCCAAGGTCGCGCTCCTGCACCAGCAGGCCGCCATTGACGCGCTTGAAGTCAAAGCCTTGCGCCGGCGCGGTCCACTGACCGCACTCGAGCAGCCGCACGTTCTGCTTGGCGGCGACCGCGTCGCGGGCCGCCTGGCTGACGGTGGGGGCGATGATCACCTCGACGAACTGACGCTCGACGATGGCCTTGGCGGTGGCGCCATCCAGTTCACGGTTGAAGGCGATGATGCCGCCAAACGCGGAGGTGGGGTCGGTCTGCCAGGCGCGCTCGTAGGCACTCAGCAGGTCGCTGCCAATGGCCACGCCGCACGGATTGGCGTGCTTGACGATGACGCAGGCCGGCTGGTCGAACTCTTTGACGCACTCCAGCGCCGCGTCGGTATCGGCGATGTTGTTGTAGGAGAGGGCCTTGCCCTGCAGCTGGATGGCGCTTGCCACCGAGCCCGGTGCGGCCTGCTCCTCGGCATAGAAGGCGGCGGCCTGGTGGCTGTTCTCGCCGTAGCGCATGTCCTGCTTCTTGATGAACTGGCTGTTGAAGGTGCGCGGGAAGCGGGACTCTTCGTCACCCTCCTTGTTGTCACCGTAAGAGGGAACCATGGTGCCGAAGTAGTTGGCGATCATGCCGTCGTAGGCGGCGGTGTGTTCGAAGGCAGCAATGGCCAGATCGAAACGGGTCGCCAGTTTCAGGCTGTTGCCGTTGCCATCCATCTCGCGGATGACGCGGTCATAGTCGGCAGCCTTGACCACGATGGCCACATCTTTGTGGTTCTTGGCGGCGGAGCGAACCATGGTCGGGCCGCCGATGTCGATGTTCTCGACCGCATCTGCCAGGGTACAACCGGGCTTGGCGACGGTCGCGGCGAAGGGATAGAGGTTGACCACGACCATGTCGATGGGGGAGATAGCATGCTGGGCCATGATGGCGTCGTCTTGCTCGCGCCGGCCGAGAATGCCGCCGTGGACCTTGGGATGCAGGGTCTTGACCCGGCCATCCATCATTTCAGGGAATCCCGTGTAATCGGAGACCTCGGTCACCGGCAGACCGGCGTCGGCCAGCAGCTTGGCGGTACCGCCGGTGGAGAGCAGGGCCACGCCACGTTCGTTGAGTGCCTTGGCAAATTCCAGGATGCCAGTCTTGTCAGACACACTCAGCAGTGCACGGCGAATGGGTCGAGCTTGTTCCATCACACTATCGTCCTCAGCATAACGGGGACCGTTCCATGGGAGGCGAGGCTCAACACAGAGAGTCCCCAAATAAATGGAAGTGGGGGATTTCGCAAACCGCTCTCGCCTGAAAAACCTGCCGACAGGCAAAAGCGTTTTAGGAAATGCCCGCTTGACGCGACGCTCTCTTGTGGGCGCGTATTCTACACAAAAAATGTGACCCGTGGTGGATTTTTTAAAGTGACAAAGCCTTGTCTGGTGCGGTGTTAAACGTTTTCTGGTTGGTTTTTGTGAAACGTTTGTCTTTTCAGTCTCTTGATGGCAAAAGGGTGGCCGCGTCCCCTTTCCTGCTGCCGGCTGGCAATCGCCGGGCAAAGGGGCGATAGTGGGGGCCGGTTGTGGCTGTGTGGCAAATTCAACGGGAGAAAAGGCATGTATCGGATCGGGGAGCTGGCCAAGGCGTGCGGGGTGAAGGCGGATACCCTGCGTTTTTACGAGAAGAATGGTCTCATCTCGCCAGGCATTCGCAACGAGTCCGGCTATCGCCTCTATGGCGAGCAGGACAAGCGGCGGCTGGAGTTCATCATCCGCGCCAAGTCGGTGGGGTTCTCGCTGGCCGACATCGGCGAATTGCTGGATCTCGATACCAACAAGGCCAAGGTCACCTGTCAGGAGGTGAAGGCGGTGGCCGACACCAAGCTCGAACAGGTGGAGCAGAAGATCGTCGAGCTGACCCGTTTTCGCGACAACCTGCGCGAGCTCTCCAACATCTGCTGCGGCGGTCCGCGCTCGGCGGAGCACTGCGCCATCCTCGAGACGCTGGAGTCCGGCGCCCCCTCCCGTCATGAGCACCACGACCATGAGCACTGAGCTGCGCCGGCCCCGGGTATCCGCCTTTCTTGCCCTCTCCCTCGACGGCTTCATTGCCGGGGAGGGGGGCGATCTGGCCTGGCTTGAGCCCTACAACGGCGACTCCCAGGAAGAAACCGGCTACAGCGCACTGATGGCGAGCGTTGATACCCTGCTGATGGGGCGCAACAGCTACGATACTGTGCTCGGCTTTCCCGAGTGGTTTTATGGTGACAAGCCGGTGGTGGTATTGACCCACAGACCCGCCGCTCCCCGTGAGCATGTCTCCTTTCGGCAGGGGGCGCTGGCGCAGGTGCTGGACGAGCTGTGGCAGGCGGGCAGCCGCCATCTTTATCTGGATGGCGGCGAGGTGGTCAGGCAGGGACTGCAGGCCGCGCTGGTGGACGAGCTGATCCTGTTCTGGGTGCCGGTCACCCTGGGGGGCGGGGTGCCGCTCTTTGCAGGGCCGCTGCCCGGCGCGCTGGTGCCGGTGTCGAGCACCGTGCTGCCAAGCGGGCTGGTACGGGTTGTCTACCAACCGGCCTGAGGATCCCGCCAGCCCCCTTGCAGGCGGGCCGGGAGAGGCGCACAATCGGCACGTTTTTTCGCCGTCAGCCCCGGTTCTGTGGTGGCTGGGGCGATGGGCAAACACACAACCGCATCAAGGAGCCGATATGGCCAAGAAGAAGGTGACCCAGGTCACCACCGAGCCCGCCTGCGAACATCAGCGCGGCATCATTCAGGACAACCACCTCAAGGCACTGGTGACCTCTCCCCTGTTCCAGGCCCGGGTCGAACCGAGCAAGAAAGGCAAGGGCAGCTATCAGCGCAAGGCCAAGCACGGCAAGCGGTGGGAGCCCGGCCAACAGCAGATGGTACGCGTCTGCTGCTGAGCGGGTTCCTGCCGCAAGGCATCAGCTAAAACAATCAGGGCGCCAATGGCGCCCTGATTGTTTCTCTATTCGTTGGTGCTGATTCACTCTCTTGCCGCAAGAGAGTGAACCCGTGCTCATTCGTCCATAAAGAGCTGGAGCAGCACGTTGAGATAGCGATGGCCGAGGGGGGTGAGCTGCCAGCTGTCGCCGAGATCCTCGATCAGCTCCTTGCTCTGGGCGATGGTCAACATGGTCTCTACCCGTTCCAGCCCAAGGCCAGTGTAGGCCTCGAACTCCGCCTTGGGGGCCGGTTCAAACAATCTGAACCGGTTCATGAAGTACTCGAGCGGCAGATCGTCCGCAGTCACTTGCCACTGCTCGTCCAGATAGGGGCGGCTCGGGTCCAGATAGCCTTTCGGGTGTTTCACCTTGGCGGTGCGCAGGATCTGCGGGTTGGCAAGATCCGTCACCTTGCCGTGGGCGCCGCAGCCGATCCCCAGATAGTCGCCGAAGCGCCAGTAGTTGAGGTTGTGGCGGCACTGGTAGCCCGCCTTGGCATAGGCCGAGATCTCGTACTGCTGATAGCCGTGGGCGGTGAGCATGGCGTGGCCCTGCTCGTAGATGTCCCACAGGGTGTCATCCTCCGGCAGGGTGGGCGGCTTGGAGGCGAACGCCGTGTTCGGCTCTATGGTGAGCTGATACCAGGAGAGGTGCGGCGGCGCGCAGTCGATGGCCTGCTGCAGATCCGAGAGTGCGTCCGCCAGGCTCTGATCCGGCAGGCCGTGCATCAGATCCAGGTTGAAGGTGGGCAGTTTGATGGCGTGAGCCAGCTCGGCGGCCTTGCGCGCCTCTGCGGGCCCGTGAATGCGGCCGAGCCGGGTCAGCTTCTCCTGCTGGAAGCTCTGCACCCCGATGGAGATGCGGTTGATGCCGGCCCGCTGGAAGCCGGCGAACTTGTCCGCCTCCACCGTGCCCGGGTTGGCCTCCATGGTGATCTCGCAGTCCGCGGTGAGTTCAATGCGCGCGCGCACCCCGTCCAGCAGCGCCTGCATGGCCTCGACGCTCAGCAGGCTCGGCGTGCCGCCACCGATAAAGATGGAGGAGAGGGGGCGCCCCTGGGCCCAGTGCAGGTCTTGCTCCAGATCCTCCAGCAGGGCGGCCACGTACTCGAGGTGGGGCAGCTCCCCCTTCTGGGCGTGGGAGTTGAAGTCGCAGTAGGGACACTTCTGGACACACCAGGGCACGTGGATATAAAGGGAGAGGGGCGGCAATTGCAGCATGGGGTTTCCAGTGTTCAAAAAATCATCAGGGGTCGGGTTGCCCTTGTCGTCGATGACAACGGGCCGGGGCGCCGCGAACGAAACGGGGGCCGACGGCCCCCATTGTAGATGACAACGCGGCGGGAGACAGCGCTTTAGTTGACCGCCGCCAGGGCCGCTTTGAGCTTGGCCAGCGCCTGGCCGCGATGGCTGAGCTGGTTCTTGAGCTCGGCCGGCATCTGGGCCGAGGTGCAGTCGTGATCGGGCACGAAGAACACAGGGTCATAGCCAAAGCCGTGCTGGCCGCGCGGCTCGTCGATGATCATCCCTTCCCAGCTGGCCTGGCAGATGATGGGGGTGGGATCGTCGGCGTGGCGCATGTAGACCAGCACGCACCAGAAACGGGCGCTCTTGAGATACTCGGGGGCGCCTTTCAGCTCGCCCAGCAGCTTGTCGATGTTGTCCTTGTCGCTGGCACCCTCACCGGCAAAGCGGGCGGAGTAGACGCCGGGACGGCCGTGCAGCAGATCCACTTCCAGGCCGGAGTCGTCGGCAACCGCCGGCAGGCCGGTGATGCGGGCGGCGTGGCGGGCCTTGATGATGGCATTCTCGACGAAGGTGGTGCCGGTCTCTTCGGCATCGGAGACCGCAAACTCGCTCTGTGGGATCACCTGGATCTTCATATCGGCCAGCATGGCGGCCAATTCCTTCACCTTTTTCTGGTTCCCTGTTGCCAGGACAAGCTTGTTCATCGAGCACCTCCGCAAAAATAATCAGCGCATTCTATGCGGGGCTGGCGCCCAGGAAAAGCGCCAATTGCCCTGGATCACCCTCACCGGGGTCATGGCAAGATGCGGATAAAATGAATGTTTCCTGAATGGAATAACAGAAGTGATTAAATACCATTTCAATTCATTACTGTGAGCCAGTAGACTCGCGCCCCAATCTATTTTCCCCATGCCACGAGGTGACTGATGCCATTGATTCTTTTGCTTGTCCTACTGGTGCTGTTCAGTCCGCTGGCCATCGACATCTACCTGCCCGCCATTCCGCAGATGGCCGAGCAGCTGGGGGCCGAGGTGACCCTGATGCAGGGCACCATCACCTGGTTCCTGTTCAGCATGGGACTGGGACAACTGCTGGTGGGGCCGCTGGCCGATCGCTACGGCCGCAAGCCCATCGCCCTTGGCGGTGTGCTGCTCTACGGTCTGAGCGCCCTGGGTGCCGGCTTTGCCGCGAGCCTGGGTGAGCTGATGCTGGCGCGGGTGCTGCAGGGTTTTGGCGCCTGTGCCACCTCGGTGGCTGCCTTCTCTGTGGTGCGTGACAGCTACGGCCCCAAGAAGAGCGGTCAGATGATCTCCTACCTGAACGGTGCCATCTGCTTTATTCCGGCGCTGGCCCCCTTGCTCGGTGGCTGGCTCACCGCCAAGGCGGGCTGGTCTGCCAACTTCTGGTTCATGGCCGGTTATGCGGTCATCGTCGGTAGCTGGCTGCTGTGGCGGATGCCGGAGACCCGTCCGGAAGAGACCAGCAGCAGCGGCCCGCTCATCAGCTGGTCGCGCTACAGCCCGGTGCTGCGCTCCCCGAGCTTCCTGTTCAACGCGACGCTGTGCATGCTGGCGATGGCGGTGATCCTGGCCTATGTCACCGCGGCGCCGGTGCAGCTAATGGTGAAGCTGGGGCTGGACATGAGCGGCTTCAGCTACTGGTTCACCGCCAACGCGGCACTCAACATCCTGGCCTGCTTCCTGGCGCCCCGTTTCATCGCCAGAGTGGGGCCAAGACGCACCCTGCGCATCGGCCTGCTGGTGCTGCTGCTCTCCGCCATCGCCTTGACCCTGGCCATGCACATCGAGCATCCGCTGGCCATGATGGGCCCGGTGTTCCTCTCCAGCATCGGCTTTGCCATGATCCTGGGCGCGGCCGCCGGCATGGCGCTGGCACCGTTCGGCCACTGCGCCGGCACCGCCGCCGCCCTGCTCGGTCTGTTCCAGATGAGCGGTTCCGGCGCGCTGGTGGGCTTCATCGGCGTGCTGATGCACGATCCGCTCAGCCAGCTGGCGCTGCACATGTGGCTGCTGCTGCCCCCCCTGCTGATGCTGATGACCCGCCAGGGCCGGCGCTTGTGTTTGCAATAAATCCTGTGCTCTGATGGGCACACTCAGGGGGCCTTGGGCCCCCTTCTCTATTTGGCAGGCAAGGGTTTGCCTGCACCCCGTGACACAGCTACCCGTGGAGAAAACCGGATGAGCCACACAATCAATGCCGCCCTGGTGGGCTACGGCTTTGCAGGCCAAACCTTTCACGCCCCGTTTCTGACCAGCACGCCCGGGCTCTCCCTCGGCTGGGTGGTGAGCCGCGACGCCGCCAAGGTGCAGAGCGATCTGCCCGGTTGCCGGGTCGGTTCGCTGGCCGAGGTGCTGGCGGACCCGTCGGTCGATCTGGTGGTGATCGCCACCCCCAACGACACCCATGCCCCCATCGCCCGTGAGGCCCTGCTGGCCGGCAAGCACGTGGTGATCGACAAGCCGTTCGCCCTGGATCTGGCCGAGGCGAAGGCGCTGGTCGAGCTGGCGGAGAAGCAGCAGCGGTTGCTCAGCATCTTCCACAACCGGCGCTGGGACGGTGACTTTCTCACCGTACGCCGCCTGCTGGCGGAAGGAGAGCTCGGTCAGGTTGCCCAGTTCGAATCCCACTTCGATCGCTATCGTCCCGAGGTGCGCCAGCGCTGGCGCGAGGCGGGCGGTCCGGGTTCCGGCCTCTGGTTCGATCTCGGCCCCCACATCCTCGATCAGTCGCTCCAGCTGTTCGGTCAGCCGGACTGGCTGCAGGCGGATCTGGCCCAGCAGCGCCCCGGTGCCCTGGCGGATGACTACTTCCACGTGGTGCTCGGCTATGGCGAGATGCGGGTCGTGCTGCACGGCAGCTGCCTGGTGTCGGCCACCATGCCGCGTTTCGTCATCCACGGCAGCGAGGGCTCCTTCATCAAGTTCGGCATGGATATGCAGGAGGAGCAGCTCAAGCTCGGCAAGCGGCCGCCGGCGGCAGACTGGGGGGTGGACAACGAACCCGGCCAGCTCAGCCGGATCCGCGACGGTCAGCTGCAGCAGCAGAGCGTGGCTGGCGAGGCAGGGGACTACGGCGCCTACTATCGCGGCGTCTGCGCCGCCATTCGTGGGGAGGGCGACAACCCGGTGCCGGCCGGCGAGGCGCTGGCGGTGATGGCGCTGCTGGACCTGGCCCGCGACAGCGCCCGCGAGGGCAAGCGGTTGGCTTGTCAGATCCTGTCTGATTGAGGCGCAGTCCGCGCGTGGTTGCCGGCACAATGCAATAGCCGTTTATTGCCAGCAACCACGGGGCTTGTGGCGTTTTATTGTACAAAACTGCGCCATTTACAGTGTTTTGTATTAATGTTTGTCGTTGTAGTAGTTCTTTTCATCCAGCCAACGAGAAAATATCATTGTGATACTCGTTTTCATTGGGCGCGTATGGGGATATATTTCGCGCGCCTCTTGGCTCCCGGCATATGGGTTTTTCACCGGGTGAAAGGACGCACTGTGATGGTTGTACCAACCATCTCTCCATATTTTTCTGAGGGTATGCACATGAACAAAGTACTGGTAGCCGGTATCCTGGGTCTGATGTTGACCGCTTGTGGTCAGAAAGAAGAAGCCGCCGCTCCGGCCGCTACTCCGGCCGCCGACGTTGCTGCAACTGTTGAGAAAGCCGCTAGCGAAGCCACCTCTACCGTAGAGAAGGCCGCTTCCGAAGCGACTGCAACCGTTGAGAAGGCTGCCGCTGACGTAGCCACCAAGGCGGAAGCCGCAGTGAGCGATGCCAAGGCCAACTAAGCCTGCACCTCATCTGAAGAACGGGCCCGAAGGCAACTTCGGGCCCGTTTTTTTATGCCCGTTCCCCGCCTTTGACGGGATTCTTGCCGGCCCGAGAACCGGCTAGAGTACCGGGTTGAGGCGCGCGGTGAGGATATGATCCTCCCAGCGGCCGTTGATCATCAGGTAGTCTTTGGCGTACCCCTCCCGCTCGAAGCCGAGCCGCTCGAGCAGGGCGCCACTGCGCTGATTCGACGGCATGTAGCCGGCCATGATGCGGTGCAGGCCGTGTTCCTGGAACAGGTAGTCGATGCCGGCCTCGACGATCTCCTGCATCAGTCCCTGCCCCTGGTGGGCCTGGTCGATGGCGTAACCCAGATGGCAGGCCTTGAAGGCGCCCATCAGGATGTTGGTGAAGTTGCAGGTGGCGATCACCTGCTCACCATGGGGATCGAGCGCCACCAGATGCACCCCGCTGCCATTGAAAAACTGGCCATAGCTGTCGCGCAGCCGGCCGTGCCAGTGGCTCAGGGTGTAGAAGCTCTCGTCCCGGCTGGGCTCCCAGGGGGCGAGGTGGGCGCGGTTGCGCAGATAGAAATCCAGCATCAGATCGGCCCGCTCGGGGGGCAGTATGGTGAGCTGGCAGCGGGCCGTACACAGGTGTGGCAGTGCCATCAGTGATCCCTCTGCCTGAGCCACTCATCGCGCAGCAGGCTGTAGTGAACGTGATCCACGATGCGGTCGGCCAGCCGCTCGGCACGGCGGGTGATCCCCTCCTGCTGCATGCCGAGGCGCTCGCAGACGGCCCGGCTGGGCTCGTTGTCGGTGGCGGCGCTGATCTCCACCTTCTCCATCCCCATCTCCTCGAAGGCGTGATGGATCAGGGCCTGGCAGGTGCGGGTGATGATGCCGTTGCCCTGCCAGCGCTCGGCCAGCCAGTAGCCGATGCTGACCTTGGCCAGTGCCCGGTCGATCTGGTTGTAACCGATGACGCCAACCACTTCCCCCTGATACTCGATGGCGGTGGTCAGCCCCTCGCCACGGGCAAACTTCTCGATGGCGTGGCGGATGAAGGTGGCGCTGTCGGCGGGCTGCTGAATGTAGGGCGGCCAGGGCAGCCACTGGGTCAGGTAGTCACGGTTCTCCCGACACAGGGCAAAGAGTTCGCTGGCCATGTCGGGCTGCAGGAACAGCAGCGCCAGCTCGTCGTCCAGTTGCCATGAAAACATCCGCACCTCCCCTCCAGTCAGGGCCCGAAGCGGGCCGCCAAACCGCCAATGTAGCCAATCAACCCCTTGTACGCCAAGGGTTTTCCATCTGTTCTTGCGCCCCGCCATCCCCATATGGAGGGGCGGTTGGTGGCAGCCAGAAAGCGCCTGGCCATTGTTCGGCTTTTTTTGGTGTTATTCGCCATTTTGAACTCTTCTCACGCTACCAAACAGGGGTAACAGCAGATCCTGCTATGGGTTTGTGCTGCTCTGTCACATATGACAGGCAGCAATCTTGAACGTGCCAACTAGTGTAGGAGCGCCGGGCAACGGACCCGACGTGTAATCTTCATCGACTTAAGGAAAAGACGGATGAACAAAGTCTATTTGGCCGTGGTATTGGCCTGCTGGGGAAGCGCAGCGCTGGCTGCAGAACAGGTGGATGTGCATCAGGTAGCGGGCATTCAGGGGGCACCGAGCGGCGCTGCCGGGGTGAGCGCGCTGGCAGGGGATGGCGAGTTTCGTCAGGTGCGGGCGGTCAAGCTGCCCAACGGTCAGCAGCGGGTACGCTATGAGCAGACCTGGCACGGCATCCCGGTCTGGGGCCAGGTGCTGGTGGCCGAGCAGTCCCTCGGCGGGCAGATAAGCCAGGTCTCTGGCCAGATCCTGCGCCAGATCGATGCCGACGTGGCCAGTCCGACCGCAGCCCTGTCGCCGGCCGATGCCGCCAGCAAGGCACGGGCTGGGGCCAAGGGCAGCAACGAGCGGGTCAAGCTGTTCGTGATGCAGGATGAGGCCGGTCAGGCCCGCCTGGTCTATCTGGTCTCCTGGCTGGCGGCGAGCGACGAGCCGAGCCGCCCCTTCGTGGTGATCGATGCCCAGAACGGCAGCGAGCTCAAGCGCTGGGAAGGGATCAACCACAAGGACGCCACCGGCCCGGGTGGCAACGTCAAGACCGGCAAGTATTTCTACGGTGCCGACTTCGGCCCGCTGCTGGTGGACGACAACTGCCGGATGACCAGCCCGAACGTGGACACCCTCAACATGAATCACGCCACCACGGGCGGCGCCATTCATCAGTTCACCTGCCCGGAGAACACGGTCAAGGAGATCAACGGCGCCTACTCGCCGCTCAACGACGCCCACTACTTCGGCAACGTGGTGTTCGACATGTACCGCAACTGGTACAACACGGCGCCGCTGACCTTCAAGCTGAAGATGCGGGTGCACTACAGCCGCAACTACGAGAATGCCTTCTGGGACGGCAGCCAGATGACCTTCGGTGACGGCGCCACCACCTTCTACCCGCTGGTGAGCCTGGACGTGGCGGCCCACGAGGTGAGCCACGGCTTTACCGAGCAGAACTCCGGGCTGGTCTACTCCGGTCAGTCGGGCGGCATCAACGAGGCCTTCTCCGACATGGCGGGGGAAGCGGCCGAGAACTTCATGAAGGGCAGCAACGACTGGCTGGTGGGCGCCCAGATCTTCAAGGGCAACGGCTCGCTGCGCTACTTCGAGGATCCGACCCGGGACGGCAGCTCCATCGGCCATGCCAGCGACTACTACGATGGTATCGATGTGCACCACAGCTCCGGTGTCTACAACCGCGCCTTCTACCTGCTGGCCAACACCAGCGGCTGGAACACCCGCAAGGCCTTTGAAGTGTTCGTGCTGGCCAACCGCCTCTACTGGGGTGCCAACACCACCTTCGATCAGGGCGCCTGCGGGGTGACCAAGGCCGCGACCGATCTGGGCTACAGCGTGACCGACGTGGCGGCGGCCTTTACCACTGTGGGGGTCAATGCCTCCTGCGGCGGCACCACTCCGCAACCGGGCAGCGTGCTGCAAAACGGGGTACCGGTGAGCGGTCTCTCCGCCGCCAAGGGTGGCAAGCTGAACTTCACCATCGACGTGCCGGCCGGCAAGAGCCAGCTGGTTATTGCCAGCAGCGGCGGTACCGGCGATGCGGATCTCTATGTGAAGTTCGGCAGCGTGCCGACCAGCAGCAGCTATGACTGCCGTCCCTACAAGAGCGGCAACGCCGAGACCTGCACCCTGAACTCGCCCAAGGCGGGGACCTGGAACGTGCAGCTGAGCGCCTACAGCGCCTTCTCGGGGGTGACCCTCAAGGCCAGCTACTGAGTCTGAGTCACCGTAATAGAGATAGAGCGCCGGACTTGTCCGGCGCTTTTTTTATGCGGATTTGCCCGCCCAGCGCCGGGCCAGGGTACGGGCGGCCTCCAGCACCCGCTCCTTGGCGGGATTGGGCCGTTTGCCGCTGCGCCAGGCCATCATCACATCCCAGTGATCCGGCGGCAGGTCCACCACGTCCAGCTGCACCAGCCGGCCGAACTCCAGATCCCGGGCGATGGCGAGCGCCGGCATCAGGGTGATGAAGCCGTGTTCCAGCGCCAGCTCCCGCGCTGCGCTGGCGGGCTGGATGGCGTGCAGCGGGCTCGCCACCTGGCGCAGCAGGCGCAACTGCAGGATCAGCTCGTCGCAGCCGGTGCCCCACTGCTGGGGGGCCAGCCGCTCGTTGGCGATGTCCTGCAGGGTCAGCCCCTGCCGCCCGGCCAGCGGATGGGTGGCGCAGGCCACCGCTATGATGGGGGAGCGGTAGAGCAACTCGAGCTGGATGCCGGCGATGGCCGGGCACTTGAGGATGAAGCCGACGTCGGTCTCGCCGGTCAGCAACTCCTGCATGATGATACCGGAGTGATCCGTGTTGCAGCGGATCTCGAAGGTCTCGTCGACCAGTGCCAGCAGCAGGGGGCCGAACACCACGGTCGTCAGGGAGGGCAGGCAGGCGAGCCGGATGCGCGGCAGCGCCGGCGCTCCCTGCATCGCCAGGCGACCCCCCTCCAGCGCACTCAGTGCTGCACTCGCGGCGGGCAGGAACTGCTCGCAGGCCGGGGTGGGGGTGGCGCCGCGCCGATGGCGGCGAAACAGGGGCTGGCCCAGATCCTGTTCCAGCACGGCGATCCGCTGGCTCACCATGGGTTGTGACCAGCCGCGCACGGCGGCCGCCTTGCTGAAGCTGCCGCGATTGACCACATCCAGCAGCAATTGCAGATCGTCGAGGGTCATAGCCATAACATAATCCAATATAAAATATAGCCAGTTGTCGGCTACCACTATATCTGGCGTCCTCCCAGAATAGCAGTATCAATCGTTGTGCTTTGGCATATTGCCATATCGGTTCAGGGGCTCGTTGCACCTTGAGCCCGTTTGGTGACGGCGTCATTCGGGCGATGAGACGAATTAATCGGAATGTCATCAGAAAAGCAGGGGACGGGTAGTCATGGTGGAGCGGGCGAGGCGGTTGGGGCGGTGGTTTTTGGCGTTGGATTCCCTGTTGGTGATCCTGGGATTCTTCGTGGTGATGCCCATGATCAGCCTGCGCTTCGTGGATCAACTCGGTTGGGCGGCCGGGGTGGTCGGGCTGGCGCTGGGATTGCGCCAGCTGACCCAGCAGGGGCTGGGCATTCTGGGCGGCTCGCTGGCGGACAAGTTCGGCGCGCGGCCGCTCATCGTGGGCGGCATGCTGCTGCGGGCGGCGGGGTTTGCCAGCCTGGCCTATGCCCAGAGCGGGCTGGAGTTGATCCTCTCCTGCGTCATCTCGGGACTGGGGGGCTGTCTGTTCGATCCGCCCCGCGCCGCACTGGTGATCAAATTCACCCGGCCCCGCCAGCGGGGGCGCTACATCTCCTTGTTGATGATGCTGGAGAGCGCCGGCGCCGTGGTGGGGGCCCTGCTCGGCAGCTGGCTGCTCAACTTCGACTTCGAATATGTCTGCCTGCTGGGGGCTGGCCTGTTTGTCTGCGCCGCGCTGTGCAACCTACTGATCCTGCCTGCCTACAAGCTCTCGGTGCGACCGACCCCGATCCGCGCCGGTCTCGGCCAGGTGCTGGCGGACAAGGCGTTCTGCCGACTGGTGCTGATCCTGAGCGGCTACTACGCGCTCTGGGTCCAGGTGATGCTGATCTTCCCCATTCTGGTCAAGCAGATGGCGGGCACCACCACGGCGGTGGGCTGGATGTATACCCTGGAGACCGCCATCTCGCTGGCGCTGCTCTATCCGCTGGCGCGCTATGGCGAGCGCCACTTCAAGCTGGAGAGCCGCTTGATGGCCGGGGTGCTGCTGATGACCACCGGCATCGGGCTGGTGGCCTTTGCCAACACCCTGCCTGCGGTATTCATGCTGCTGGCCTGCTTCTATCTGGGGATCGTCATCGCGGAACCGGCGCGGGAGACGTTGATGACCAAGCTCGCGCAGCCGGGGGCACGCGGCAGCTACATGGGCTTCAGCCGGCTGGGGCTGGCGCTGGGGGGCATGACGGGTTACGTGGGGGGCGGCGCGCTGCATGACTACGCCATGCTGCAGGGTCAGCCCTGGTTACCCTGGCTGGTGCTGGGCACGGTCGGGGTGACGACGCTGTTGCTGCTGGTGAACTGTTTTCACCGCGAGCCGAGTCTGGCGCGGGTCAACATCTGACGGGCAATAAAAAACCGGCCGCTGGGCGGCCGGTAAAAAATACAGTAGGCAATTCAGGGAAGACTTAGAAGTTGTACTGCAGGGCCACGGCGACCACGTCGTCGGTGTTCTTGCCCAGCGAGTTGGTGTGGGTACCGTTGACGTTGTCCAGCAGGTTGATCTTGTAATCAACGTAGGCGTTGAAGTTGTCGGTGAAGTTGTACCAGGCACCGATGGAGACGTACTCGGTGGCGGTGTCATCGATGCCGCGAGCGTTGTCCTTCACGTCGGTACGCAGGTAGGCCAGGGACGGCTTGAACTTGCCGAAGGCGTACTGGGCGACGGCTTCGTAGCCATCCATCTTCTCGGCGTAGCCGTTGAAGGTGCTGACGTACATGTGGTCTTCACCGTGGGAGTAGGTGGCAGCCAGGTAGAGGTCGCCGACGGCGTACTTGGCACCGACACCGTACAGTTTGGCGTCGCGGTCACCACCGAAGGCGGCGTTGGCGGCCTGCTCGTCGGTCTTGCCAGCCTGGTTGTAGGCGGTACCCAGGCTCAGGCCCATGTCGAAGTCATAGTTGGCGGACACGGCGAAGCCCTCGGTGGAACCTTTTGTCCAAGAAGTGGGGGAGCGATCGGCGTTCTGCGGATCGTTGTTGCCGGTGAACTGGGCACCCAGGGTCAGGCCCTGATAGGTGTAGATGTACTGGGCCAGGCCGTTGGTACGACCGGTACCGAACACTTCGGTGTCCTTGCCCAGACCGTCACCACCCCACTCTGGCAGCACGTCGGTGTAGTTGTTCACGGCTTTGGTGAACAGACCATCCTGACGGCCGTAGCTGAAGGCACCGAAACGATCGTGCTTGATGCCGGCGTAGGCATAACGCAGCTCGTCGTTGTCGGAGCCGGAGACCGGCAGGTTGTATTCAGCGAAGCCGAACGCGGTCAGCTCGTTGTCGATCTTGGTTTCGCCGGCAACGTGCAGACGCAGGTAGCTCTGGTCACCTTCAGAACCGTTGTCATCAGTGCCGTAGTACATGCCTTGAGCGCGACCACCGATGTCGAGTTTGGTGTCGTTCTGGTTGTAGACGGTAGCGGCTTGCGCACCACCGGCCAGCAGCACGCTGGAGATGGCCATGGTCAATGCTGTCTTTTTCATTGTTCGTTCCTCTGGTGTAAACACTGTCGGACCTGTGCTCGGCCCTGTTGATCGGTTTCTGTTCCGATGCCCCAGAGTAGATCTGCGAACCTTGATAGAAACTGAAGCGCACAAGGATTAATTAATGATTTGACCTGAAAAGCAGGCATAAAAAACGGCCCGAACAGGGCCGTTTGCGTGTTTGTGGAATTAAATGCTGGTTAGAGCATCATGCCACCGAAGAAGAAGCCCAGTGCCACGGCGATGGCGATGGTGGCGACACCCGGTACGAAGAAGGGGTGATTGAATACCGCCTTGCCGATACGGGTGGAGCCGGTGTCATCCATTTCGACCGCGGCCAACAGGGTCGGGTAGGTCGGCAGCACGAACAGGGCGCTCACGGCGGCGAAGGAGGCGATGGCGGTCAGCGGGCTGACACCCAGTGCCAGAGCGGCCGGCATCAGAGCCTTGGTGGTGGCGCCTTGTGAGTAGAGCAGCATGGCGGCAAAGAACAGTACCACGGCCAGCAGCCAGGAGTACTGGTTCAGCAGGTCGCCGGCGATCAGCTGGATGGTGTCCATGTTGCCTTTCACGAAGACGTTGCCCAGCCAGGCCACGCCCAGTACGCAGATACAGGCGGACATGCCGGACTTGAAAGTCGGCATGTTGGTGACCTGGGTGGCGTCCAGCTTGCAGACCAGGGTCATGATGGTGGCCGCGGCCAGCATGATGCCCATGATGGCGCCATCACGGGGGATCGGCGGGTTGGCGATCAGGCCCACTTTACCGGAGATGGCGGTGGCGTAGGCCATCACGGCCACGATGGCGGCGATGAAGATCCAGACCGACACCTTGGCGTAAGGCTTGAGCTCCAGCTTGGTGGTGCCACGCAGCTTGATCAGCCCCTTGGCCTTGCGCTCCAGGTAGACTTCGTCCTGGTCGAGCGGCTTGCCCAGCATGTTGGCGACGAAGGCGCCGAGGATGCAGGCGATGAAGGTGGAGGGGATGCAGATGGCCAGCAGAGTCAGGTAATCCACGCCAAACGGCTCAAGCATGCCGGAGAAGGCAACCACGGCCGCGGAGATGGGCGAGGCTGTGATGGCGATCTGGGAGGCGATGACGGCGATGGAGAGCGGACGGGACGGACGAATGCCCTGCTCCTTGGCGACTTCGGCGATCACCGGCAGGGTGGAGAACGCGGTGTGACCGGTACCGGCCAGCATGGTCATCAGATAGGTGACGACCGGGGCGGCGAAGGTGATGTATTTGGGGTTCTTGCGCAGGGCTTTCTCAGCCAGGGAGACCAGATAGTCCATGCCACCGGCCAGTTGCATACAAGCAATGGCGCAGATGACGGACGCGATGATCATGATCACGTCCCAGGGGATGTAGGTGACCAGCTGGTCGCTGGGAATTGGCATCCCCAGACCCCAGGTCAGTACCAGTACCCCCAAACCACCGGCAAAGCCGATGCCGATGCTGCCTATCCGGGCCCCCAGATAGATAGCGGCGAGCACGACAAGTAACTCGATTCCAATCATAGCGAACACTCCATTTTCCAGTTTTTTTAGGTTTTATTTGGCAGAAAAGCCAATTCCCGATGGGGCTGGGCAAGACCTATCGGGAACTGACTTTATGGGCCGGGATAAACCCGGCCCATTTGCTCGCTTATACGGTGGCTTCGCGGGTATAACGCTTGGCTTTGTATTGCGGGTTCATCAGGTTCTCGATGGAGAGAATTTCATCCAGCTGCTCGGCGGTCAGCAGGCCGCGCTCCAGCACGACTTCACGGACGTTCTTGCCGGTCTGAGCACAGATCTTGCCGACGATGTCGCCTTCGTGGTGGCCGATGAAGGGGTTCAGGTAGGTCACGATGCCGATGGAGTTCAGCACGTGGTTCATGCAGATTTCCGGGTTGGCGGTGATGCCTTCCACGCACTTCTCGCGCAGGGAGATACAGGCTTTTTCCATCAGGCTCAGGGATTCGAACATCGCCTGACCGATCACCGGCTCCATGACGTTCAGCTGCAGCTGACCGGCTTCGGCGGCGAAGGTGATGGTGACGTCGTTACCGAATACCTTGAAGCAGGACTGGTTGACCACTTCCGGAATGACCGGGTTGACCTTGGCCGGCATGATGGAGGAGCCAGCCTGCATTTCCGGCAGGTTGATCTCTTTGAGTGCGGTACGCGGGCCGGAGGAGAGCAGACGCAGGTCGTTACAGATCTTGGAGAGCTTCATCGCCATGCGCTTGATGGCGCCGTGCAGCATCACGTAAGCGCCGCAGTCGGAGGTCGCTTCGATCAGATCTTCAGCCGGAACATAGGCACGACCGGTGATCTCGGCCAGGCGCTTGATGGCCAGGGCGGAGTACTCGGGCGGAGTGTTCAGGCCGGTACCGATGGCGGTGGCGCCCAGGTTCACTTCCAGCAGCAGCTCCTGGCAACGCTTGATGGACTTGATCTCTTCGCGCAGGGTGACGGCGAAGGCGTGGAACTCCTGACCCAGGGTCATCGGCACCGCATCTTGCAGCTGGGTACGACCCATCTTCAGGATGCCCTTGAACTCGGCGGCCTTGGCATCGAAGGCGGCGATCAGTGCTTCCAGTGCGTGCAGGGTGGTGTCGGTGCTGTTGACCACGGCCACGCGGAAACCGGTGGGGTAGGCATCGTTGGTGGACTGGCACTTGTTGACGTGGTCATTGGGGTTGATGACGTCGTAACGGCCCTTGGCCAGACCCATGATTTCGAGGGCGATGTTGGCCAGTACTTCGTTGGTGTTCATGTTGACGGAGGTGCCGGCACCACCCTGGTAAACGTCGACCGGGAACTGGTCGAAGCATTTGCCGGTGTTCAGCATCAGGTCGCAGGCTTCTACGATCTTGTCAGCAATTTCAGGACGGATGGTACCCAGTTCGCCGTTCGCCAGGGCGGCGGCCTTCTTGGTCAGTACCATGCCGCGGACAAATTCCGGAACGTCAGAAATCTTCTGAGTGCTGATCTTGAAGTTCTCAACGGCGCGCAGGGTATGCACACCGTAGTAGAGATCGTTGGAAACTTCTTTGGTGCCCAGCAGGTCTTCTTCAATGCGGACGTTCTTGATGTCGCTCATTGTAATGCCTCAGAAATCAGATAAATGGAAACGATCCTCACCGAGTGGTCGCGAGTTCCTTACGCACGGTTCATCCTGAAGCACCACACATCGAGTGGGGCGGTTGGGAGCTTTTTTGCTCCCTTAATTACTGGCGTCGATATTACCCCAATTGAGGTATCTGATATTAGACCTGGATCACTAAATTTGAGACAACCTCAAATAACTTGTGGTCATTAAACAGATATTGCAATCAACCGATTTACTTTGACAGAACAATGACTTCAATCACAGTCTGGCAGACCGGTTTTTCTGTGGATCCGGCGCCTCGTCACCCTGTGGACTTGAAAAATGCGCGTCACCCCCCATTTTAATCAACAGGAACCGATACCATGGCGGGTTGGCAACGGCATCAGCGGTTGTCGCACTTCGCCAGCGGTTCATTCACATTCATCCGCACTGAGGTTGTTATGGGCAAGTTGTTTCTATTGTTGGTCGGTCTGGTGGTGCTTGAGCTCACCGTGATGATCGAAGTCGGCTCCGTGATCGGTGCCTTGCCGACCGTCGGCTTGCTCATTTTGACGGCGGTGCTGGGCTCCTCTCTGGTGCGCAGCGAAGGGATCAAGACCCTGTTCAATGCGCAGCAGAAGATGCAGCAGGGGGAGATGCCGGGACGTGAGGTGATGGGGGGCATGATGCTGGCGCTGGCCGGTCTGCTGCTGATCATCCCGGGTTTCGTGACCGACTTCTTCGGCATCCTGCTGCTACAGCCCTGGCTGCGCAACAAGCTGGCCGACAAGCTGATCGGCAGCAACCAGTTCAAGATGCAGATGGGCGGTTTTCAGGCCCGTCAGCAGCCGTTTGACGAGGTGCCGGGCAATGACCAGCCGGGTCAAGCTCCGCGCAGCGGCACCACCATCGAAGGGGAGTTCGAGCGCAAGGAGTAACTGCTGCGCTTACTTTCCTGCCATCAGGGCCTGCCCTGATGGCACAACTGCTCGAAGCGGTGGCGGGCATACCACCAGGCCAGAGTGCCCGCCGCCAGATTGGCCACGAGAATGCCCAGATAGATCCCCTGCTCCCCTCCCAGTTTCGCCCCCAGCCAGGCCCCTGGCAGCAAGAAGACAAACAGCCGCAACCCGTTGAACAGGAAAGAGACGCTGGAAGCCCTCACGCCATTCAAGGCGGACGCGAGCAGCATCACCATGCCCTGAAAGCCGTAGCCGATGGGCACCAGGTGCAGATAGAGCACGATGAGGCGCACTACCTGCGGATGACTGCTGAACAGCTCGGCGATGAAGGGGGCCAGCAGCCAGGTCAGCGCGTATACCGCCAGCTGGAACAGCAGGGCAAAGCGCATGCAAAACTGCAGCGCCGCCTTGGCGCGGGCCGGGTTGCCCGCCCCGCAGTTTTGCGAGATGAAGGGGGCCAGCACGGAGGAGAGCGCCATCATCACGATAAGCAGCAGGGCTTCCACTCTCGATGCGGCGCCGTAGGCGGCCACCACTTCCGTCCCCAGCCCGGCGAAGATGGTCATCAGCACGGCGTTGGCCAGCGGATTGAGCATGTTGGTGAAAGAGGCGGGCACCGCCACGTGCAGCAGGGCGCGCCAGTGGGCCAGCAACTGCGGGCGCGGGGAGAGGCGCCAGCGCAGCAGCCCTTCCCGGTGGCGCAATATATAGAGGCTGACCAGCATGGCCATCAGCCAGGAGAGGGAGGTGGCGATGGCGGCGCCGCGGATCCCCCAAGCGGGGAAGGGGCCTATGCCGAAGATGAGCAGGGGATCCAGCACCCCGTTGACCAGCCCGGCCACCGTCATCACCAGGCTGGGGGTCTTGGTATCGCCGGTGGCCCGGATGGCGGCATTGCCCACCATGGGCAGCACCAGCATGGGGACGGTCAGATACCAGATCAGCATGTAGTCGTAGATGAGGGCGATCAGCTCATCGCTGGCGCCGAGCAACCGGAACAGCGGGTGTATGGTCAGTGCCCCCGCCAGGGCGATGAGGGCGACCAGCAACACGGCCAGAAACAGGTTGTCGGTGGTGATGCGGGCGGCTTCATCATGCTTGCCCTGGCCGAGTGCATGACCCATCACCGCAGAGAGGCCGGCTCCCAATCCCATCGCCAGCGAGGTGACCACGAAGGTTACCGGAAAGGTGAAGCTGATGGCGGCCAGTGCCTGGGTGCCCAGCATGCCGATGAAGAAGGTGTCGACCAGGTTGAAGGCGAGAATGGCGACGATGCCGAGGATCATCGGGCCCGTCATGCGCAGCAATACGGACGTCATGGGGGCGGTCAGCAGGGGATTGGGTCGGGTCACGGGCTCGTCTCTGTACGTCTGGCGGAGTTCTGGCTGCGGGCAGCACAAACCGGTTTCCTGACCGGGACTTCGGGAGATCCATCGAAGACGTTCATAGTACGTGAAAATATTTTTTTTGTATTTGCCCTTGAAGGGTTAACAAACGTGCCCCACATCGGAGACATATCTAATTTGGCCAGGAATGGCCATTCCTCAAAGCAACACAGAGACTCATTTTGGGAGAGTTATCGATGAAAATTCGTCCACTGCACGACCGCGTCATCATCAAGCGCATCGAAGCTGAAGCCAAATCCGCTGGCGGCATTGTCTTGACTGGTACTGCGGCCCAGAAGTCCACCCGTGGTGAAGTTCTTGCCGTGGGGACTGGCCGAATTCTGGATAATGGCGATGTCAAAGCCCTCGCCGTCAAGGTTGGTGACAAGGTGATCTTCAACGAAGGCTACGGTGTGAAGACCGAGAAGCTGGATGGTCAGGACGTACTGATCCTGTCTGAAACCGACATCCTGGCGATTGTCGAAGAGTAATCCACCCTTTCCCCCTGCGAATTGATTGAAGGATTGAAGAAATGGCAGCTAAAGAAGTCAAGTTTGGCAACGAAGCACGCAGCAAGATGCTGGAAGGCGTAAACATCCTGGCCGATGCCGTCAAGGTGACCCTGGGCCCGAAAGGCCGCAACGTGGTACTGGACAAGTCCTTCGGCGCGCCGACCATCACCAAGGACGGCGTCTCCGTTGCCCGTGAAATCGAGCTGGAAGACAAGTTCATGAACATGGGCGCCCAGATGGTCAAGGAAGTTGCTTCCAAGGCCAACGATGCCGCCGGTGACGGTACCACTACCGCTACCGTACTGGCTCAAGCCATCGTCAACGAAGGCCTGAAGGCCGTTGCCGCCGGCATGAACCCGATGGATCTGAAGCGCGGTATCGACAAGGCCGTAGTGGCCGCCGTTGCCGAGCTGCAAGCGCTGTCCCAGCCGTGTGCTGACAACAATGCCATCGCTCAGGTCGGCACCATCTCCGCCAACTCCGACGAGAAAGTGGGCAAGCTGATTGCCGAAGCCATGGACAAAGTCGGTCGTGACGGCGTCATCACCGTTGAAGACGGTCAGGGTCTGGACGACGAGCTGGCCGTGGTAGAAGGCATGCAGTTCGATCGTGGCTACCTCTCCCCGTACTTCGTCAACAAGCCGGAAACCGGTGCCGTTGAGCTGGACGATCCCTTCATCCTGCTGGTCGACAAGAAAGTCTCCAACATCCGTGAAATGCTGCCGGTGCTGGAAGGCGTAGCCAAAGCAGGCAAGCCGCTGATCATCGTGGCCGAAGACGTGGAAGGCGAAGCGCTGGCGACCCTGGTGGTCAACACCATGCGTGGCATCGTGAAAGTCGCGGCCGTCAAGGCACCTGGCTTCGGTGACCGTCGCAAAGCCATGCTGCAGGATATCGCCATCCTGACCGGTGGTACCGTGATCTCCGAAGAAGTGGGCATGGAGCTGGAAAAAGCGACCTTGGAAGACCTGGGCCGTGCCAAGCGCATCGTCATCACCAAAGAGAACACCACCATCATCGATGGCGTGGGTGATGCATCTCTGATCGAGAGCCGTGTGGCCCAGATCCGTCAGCAGATCGAAGAGACCTCTTCCGATTACGACCGCGAGAAGCTGCAAGAGCGCGTAGCCAAACTGGCTGGCGGTGTTGCGGTGATCAAGGTTGGCGCTGCCACCGAAGTCGAGATGAAAGAGAAGAAAGCCCGGGTTGACGACGCCCTGCACGCGACTCGCGCCGCTGTAGAAGAGGGTGTGGTTGCCGGTGGTGGTGTTGCGCTGGTACGCGTGGCCGCCAAACTGGCCGGCCTGCGTGGTGACAACGAAGATCAGAACGTGGGTATCAAGGTCGCTCTGCGCGCCATGGAAGCTCCGCTGCGCCAGATCGTCATCAACGCCGGTGAAGAGGCCTCCGTCATCGCCAACGCGGTGAAGAACGGTGAAGGTAACTTCGGTTACAACGCCTACACCGAACAGTACGGTGACATGCTGGCCATGGGTATCCTGGATCCGACCAAGGTGACCCGTTCTGCCCTGCAGTTCGCCTCTTCCATCGCCGGCCTGATGATCACCACCGAGTGCATGATCTCCGAGCTGCCGAAGAAAGATGCCCCTGCCATGCCTGACATGGGCGGCATGGGCGGCATGGGCATGATGTAATTCAGCCCTGGTTACCAAACGGCTCGCTTTTGCGGGCCGTTTTTTTTATGGCGACTAAACTGAGTCTATTGTCAGTGACTTAATCAGAGGTGAGTATGCGTGTACTGGGTTTGATTCCATTACTGTTTTCTCTGACCATGCCGGTGATGGCACTTGAGGCGCCACAGGGGCCCGTCATTTTGAAGGTGACCGGCAATGTGCTGCCGGCCGAAGCGACGGAGGGGGTGGTCTCCTTCGATCTCGCCATGCTCAAGGCCCTGCCGCAGCATGAGATAGTGACCAGCAATCCCTGGGTCGACAAACCGCACAAGTATGTGGGGCCCAAGTTGGCGGATGTCTTGGCTGCCGTCGGTGCGGATGGCAAGGCGATCACCTTGACGGCCTTGAACAGTTTTCAGATCAGGATCAACTGGGATAAGGTCAGGCAATACGACCCGATTCTGGCCTGGCAAGATGACGGGGTCACCATGCGGGTACGGAATAAGGGACCGCTTTGGTTTATCCTACCGCTGGATCAGTATCCCGAGCTGAAACGCTCGGAGTTTACCGACATGATGATTTGGCAACTGAATGCCATTGATATTCAGCATTGATGTAGTGGCTTGCGGGAGTACGAGTGAAAGCAAAGACCAAGGCGTGGCCTTTACTCATCGTTCTTTACCTATCCATCCTGTTGTTCACAGGAAGCACTCTCTATTGCCTCGCGCAGATACAGAATGCGACCCGAGTGATGGAGAGGTACACCTATGACGTCTCCTGGGCCCTGATGCAGTTGCAACTGGAGTTGGGGCGCTTCCTCAACTCCGTCGAGATCTACCATTATGGCGGCATTGATCACGATACCCTGATGCTGCGTTACGACATCCTGTGGAGCCGCACCCCCATCCTACTCAGTGGCCAGTTGCGTCAGAGCATGAAGGACAAGCAGAAGACCTTGCGGCTGGTGCAGCTGATCGAAAGCAACATTCGCGAGATGGAGCCCAATATCACCAATCTGAAGGCGGGGACACCCGATTATCAGCAGATATTGATGCGCCTGGTTCCTCTGCAGGAGCCACTCTCCTATTCTCTCGCCTCCGTGATGCAGAAGAACATCAACGTCTATTCAGGCAATGACAAACGCTTTGGCCAGCTGCGCAATGCGCTGCTGTTCATGGTCTCAGGGCTGGTGCTGTCGGTGATGCTGCTGAGTGGTTTGTTGATCCGCGAGGCCCGCCGCCATTTCAGAGCAGCACGGGTCGACCCCCTGACCGGACTCTCGAACCGGCTGGCCTTGCTGGAGAAAATGGAGTCCTACGCTACCAAGGAGACGCCGTTTGGCCTGGTGCTGGTGGACATCAACGATTTTCGCGACATCAACAGCAAGTTCGGCTACAACACCGGTGATTTCCTGTTGCAGGAGCTGGCAAAGCGAATGCGCAGTTTGTGTGAAAACGGTGAGTGGGTGGCCCGGCTGGGCGGCGATCAGTTTGCCATGATCCAGCGTGAAAGCAGTGACCTGCGCCAGGTGAGGGAGCTGGTGGCCCGCCTGCTGCATGCGCTCAAGCAGGACATCATCATCGACAACTACCCATTCCGCCTGGAGGTGGGTATCGGCATCGCCTTCTTCCCGATGGACAGCAAGCATACTCAGGAGCTGCTCAGCCGCGCCGAGCAGGCCTTGTTTCACAGCCGCAAGACCCATGTGCCATACGTCATCTACGACAACTCGTTGCTCAATGAAACGGCGCGCCGCAAGCATTTGGCAAGCGACATGATCATGGCGCTCGAGCACAATGCACTCGAGCTCTATTACCAGCCCATCGTCAATCTCGAGAGTGGCCGCTGCGAGGCGGTGGAAGCCTTGCTGCGCTGGCGTCACCCTGAGTTGGGTTTCATTCCACCCAACGAGGTGATCCAGGTTGCCGAGGAGTTCCAGCTGGCCGAGAAGCTGGGCAGCTGGGTATTGAACACGGCCTGCGAGCAGCTCTATCAGTGGCAGCAACTGGGTTTGGTTGATTTGCAGATGTGCGTCAATATCTCGCCTGGCATGTATCAGCGCAATCTGTTGAAGCTGGTTGCCAAGGCATTGATGGACCACCATATTCCGGCCGCCAGCCTGGTGCTGGAGGTGACGGAAGACACCACCATGCGCGAGGTGAAAAACTCCCTGCAACTAATGCAGGATCTCAATCAGCAGGGGGTACAGCTGGCACTGGATGACTTTGGCACTGGCTACTCCTCGCTCAGTTATCTGCAGAAGCTGCCGGTCAGCAAGGTGAAGATCGATCGCTCCTTCATCCAGGGGATCGATACGTCGATCGAGGCATCCGAGCTGGTCGCCAACATCTGCCGGATGGGTTCCATGCTGGGCAAGAGTCTGGTGTGTGAAGGGATAGAAACTCAGGCTCAGCTCGACGTGTTGCGCACCCTCACTGATATTCATCTCTATGGTCAGGGCTATCTGTTCAGCCGCCCAGAACAGGCGGAGAAGGTTTATCAAACCCTGCTGGAGATGGAAGAAGAGTGGCTGGAGCGGCGTCAACCGGACAAGGCGTATTTAATTTAGCCAAAATGGCTCATGCTTGGCCCAAGATGGCCGATAGTCTTAAAGCAGGAGGTACACCATGGATATATCTAGTTCTGCATCTGCGTCATTTGGTTCTGCATTGATGACGGCCAGCCTGGCCAAGAAACAACAGACCCAAGAAGGTGAATCTGCATTGAAACTGCTGCAAACAGCAGCTCAATCAGCACCGGTTGCACCGACATCGGCCAACGCTTCTTTGGGAAGTAACATCGATATTCGCGTCTGACCCTAACGAAAAAGCCCCCATCCAGTCGATGGGGGCTTTTTTATGTCTGCGATATCGCGATGTCTATCTTGGCTCAGACCGGAAAAGGGGCTGGCGCCTCGAAGGTCATCCGCTCGCCGCTGCGGGGGTGGCTGATGGTCAGACTGGCCGCATGCAGGTAGAGATGGGGGGCAGCCGCCAGCGCATCCGGATGGGCGTAGAGATTGTCACCCAGAATCGGGTGCCCCAGCTCCAGCATATGGACGCGCAACTGGTGCGAGCGACCCGTGATGGGAGTCAGCTTGATCAGGCTGTTACCATTCTCTACCTTCAATTTTTCCCACAGGGTAAGAGCGTGACGGCCCTCCTCGTGGTCCACCTTCTGCTTCGGCCGGTTGGGCCAGTCGACGCAGAGCGGCAGGTCGACCTGACCCGACGCTGCCTCCGGCTCGCCCCACACCCAGGCGAGGTAGTGCTTCTCGGTCTCGCGCTCGCGAAATTGCCGACTCAGCTCCCGATGGGAATTGGGATTGAGGGGAATGACAATGACGCCAGTGGTGGACATGTCGAGGCGATGAGCCGCCGCTGCCTTGGGATGCTGCTGCTTTACCCGATGCAGGACGCTGTCTTCATTCTCGGGGCCGCGCCCGGGGACGCTCAGCAGGCCAGTGGGCTTGTTGACCACCATGATGTCCTTGTCCTTGAACAGGATATCGAGCCAGGGTTCCAGAGGCGGTGAGTATTCAAACATAAATGTCTCGCATCAGAAGGTGGGGGCAAGCCCCCATCAGTTATGAGTAACCACAATCATAAAGGGCATGGCATCCGGCATGAGCCGGTCATGTCTCTTCAGTATCGCGTCAGTTATGGGTGACCACGATAAAGCGGATGGCATCCAGCTTGAGTTGGGTCTGATCGATCAGGTGGTGCAATTCTGCCTGCAGATTGCGCAGATAATCCAGTTCGCTGTCGCGCACGTTCGGGTTGACCGCCTTGAGCGCTTCCAGCCTGTCCAGATCCTGTTGCAGGGTCTGCGCCATCTGGGCGCGGGCCTTGTCGACAATCCCGCCTTTCAGCTCTTCGGCAATGGCCTGGCCCTTGCCAATCAGACCGTGGATCACCGGTTGGGACGCGGTGACCAGCTTGCTGCCGAGGTGGCGGTTGACCGGCGTCAGCTGGCGGTTGAAGGCATCGAACGCCACTTTTTCGCCCAGATTCTGGCCGTTCTTGTCCATCAGCAGACGGATCGGGGTCGGCGGCATGAAGCGATAGAGCTGGGGATGGGCCGCAGACTCGGCAACGAAGATCAGCTCAAGCAGGATGGAGCCGATAGGCAGCGCCTTGTTCTTGAGCAGCGCAACCGAGGTCGCACCGATCTCGGAGCCGAGGATCAGGTCGATACCGCCGCGCATCATGGGGTGATCCCAGGAAAGCAGCGCCATGTCATCCCGCGACAGAGCGGTGTTGCGATCGAAGGTGATGGTCATGCCGTCTTGCGGCAGGCCCGGGAAGCTGGAGACCAGCATGTGATCCCCCGGGGTCAGCACCAGCGCGTTCTCGCCACGGTCATCCTGATTGACGCCGATCTCGTCGAACATCTTGAGAGCGAAGGAGATCATGCCGGTGTCGTCATCTTCGGCGGCGAGCTTGTCGACCAGCTGCTGGGCGGCGGCGCCACCGCTGGAGTGGATCTCCAGCAGGCGATCGCGACCCTGTTCCAGCCGGGCCTTGAGCGGCTCGTGCAGCTCGCGAGTCTTGACCAGCAGGGCGTCGAGGGGGGCCTGATCGCCGGTGTTGGCGGCCAGCAGCTCGAACAGCTCGTCACGCACCGCTTCAAATACCGGACGGGCAGTCGGGCAGGTCTGCTCGAACGCATCCAGACCATCGTGATACCAGAGCTGCAGGGCGCGCTGGGAGGTGCCCTCCAGATAGGGAACGTGGATCTCGACGGTATTCTGCTGACCGATACGGTCCAGTCGACCGATGCGCTGCTCCAGCAGATCCGGGTTGAGGGGCAGATCGAACAGCACCAGATGGCTGGCAAACTGGAAGTTGCGACCCTCTGAGCCAATCTCGGAGCAGAGCAGCACCTGAGCGCCCCCCTCTTGCTGAGCGAAATAGGCTGAGGCTTTGTCTCGCTCGAGGATAGACATCCCTTCATGGAACACGGCCCCACGGATCCCTTCACGGGTACGCAGCGCCTCTTCCAGCGCGATGGCGGTGGCAGCTTCGGAGCAGATCACCAGTACCTTCTGCTGGCGGGCAGAGAGCAGCAGTTCCAGCAACCATTCGACGCGGGGGTCGAACTGAGTCCAGGTAGCGTTGTCGCCTTCGAATTGCTGGAAGATCTTCTCCGGATAGAGGTAGCGCAGGGCGCGGGTCTGCAGATCGCCGCCATTGCCACCCATCATGCCCATCACCTTGATGGCGGTCTTGTACTGCTCTGGCAGCGGCATGGGGTAGACGTTGAGGTGACGCTCGGGGAAGCCCTGAATATTGGCGCGGCTGTTACGGAACAGCACCCGGCCGGTGCCGTGCTGGTCCAGCAGCTTGGCGACCGCCTGCTGACGGGCAGCTGCATCGCTCAAGTCCAGCCCTTCCAGCTGGCTGGCAAGGATTCTTTTAGCTTCATCGCTCAGGGTCTCGCCATCCAGCAGCTCTTGCGCTGCGCTGGCGACCTGACCATAGGCCTGCTCCTCGGCGAGGAAGGCGTCGTAGTCGTAGAAACGTTCCGGGTCGAGCAGGCGCAGACGGGCAAAGTGGCTCTGGTGGCCCAGCTGATCCGGGGTGGCGGTCAGCAGCAGCACGCCCGGCACCTGTTCGGCCAGCGCTTCGACCATCTCATAGGCACGGCTCGGCGCCTCTTCGCTCCACTCCAGATGGTGGGCTTCGTCGACAACCAGCAGATCCCACTCGGCTTCCAGCACCTGTTCGAAGCGACGACGCTTCTTGCGCAGGAAGTCGAGACTGCAGATCACCAGCTGTTCGGTCTCGAAGGGGTTCTCCGCATCGGCGAACGCCTCGATGCAGCGCTCCTCGTCAAACAGAGAGAAGTGCAGGTTGAAGCGGCGCAGCATTTCAACCAGCCACTGGTGCTGGAGAGTCTCGGGCAGCAGAATGAGCACGCGATGGGCGCGGCCGGAGAGCAACTGCTGGTGAATGATCATGCCTGCTTCGATGGTCTTGCCCAGACCTACCTCATCGGCCAGCAATACACGCGGGGCGTAGCGGTGACCTACTTCATGGGCGATATAGAGCTGGTGCGGGATCAGGCTGACCCGGCCACCGGCCAGACCGCGAGTCGGGTTGCGGCGACGTTGGTGCTGGTTGATCAACGCCTCGTAGCGCAGGGTAAAGCGGGACATCCGGTCAATCTGGCCGGCGAACAGGCGATCCTGCGGCTTGTTGAACTTGATGAAGTTGTTGAGAAACACTTCCTTGAGGGCAACGGGCTCATCATTGTCGGTACGCACACCGACATATATAAGCAGGCCGTCTTTCTCCTGCACTTCTTCGACCGTCATGGTCCAGTCTTCGTGACTGGCTATCTGATCGCCCACATTGAAGCTGACCCGGGTCACCGGCGCCTCTTCTTTGGCATACATGCGGTTTTCACCGGTAGCCGGAAACAACAGGGTAACCATGCGTCCTTCAACAGCAACGACAGTCCCCAACCCCAGATCCGTCTCTGTATCACTAATCCAACGCTGGCCAAGTGCAAAAGGCATTAAACTCTCCAAAGCCCAAGAGTGTGTGAATCGCAAAGGGGCGCTATGTTACCC
>NC_008570.1:4257500-4367500 GCF_000014805.1 Aeromonas hydrophila subsp. hydrophila ATCC 7966
GCATCCGCATAGGAGACGGGCACCACCTCGTAATCCAGCTTGGGAATGGTGCGCTCGGCATCGAAGAAGTCTGGCAGCACCAGCGCCGCCTTGCTCTTGAAGGCGTTGTACTCCTGCAGTGCCCGCTCGTGTTCGGCCAGCGCCTGCTGCTGCGGTCCGCTCAGGGTCGCCCCGGCGGCATTGTCCGGGTTGAGGCCGGCCGACCAGACCGCCAGCGGGTTCTGATAGAAGAAGGCCGGCTCGTTCAGATAGCGGAAGAAGGCGTAGATCTGGCCGCTCTGCTTGCTCTGGGCCACGTCGTCGCTGTCACACTTGCCGACGGTATGGCACACCTTGACCATGGCGCCGAAGATCCGCTCCACCTCGCTCAGCCCCAGCGCATGCACCTGCTCCGGCGTCATGTCGGTGGTGGTGTGCTTCTTCAGCAGCCAGCGATACCAGTCGCGCCCGTTGGTCATGCCGCAGAAACCGTCGTCGCACTCGCCGCTGCCAAGGCGCACCGCATAGGCGCCGCCGTGCTGGTAATCCAGGTAGTCGCGCAGCGCCAGATAGCGGCCGTTGATGCTGTCCAGCACCCCCTTGTACTCGCTGCGCTGCGCCTCGTCCGCCTCTCCCGGCAGTTGCTGCCAGCCAAGGTAGGAACCGGCGATCGCCTCCCCATCCAGCTTGCTGTTGAGCTGGGCCAGCAGCCGGTCCACCAGCTCGTCCGGCAGAGTGTTGCCCTGAGCGCTGCCCAGTTCGAACTGGTGCTTCACCTCGGCAAGGTAGCCGTCATAGGCCTTGAGCCAGGTGAGGTGCTCCTGATACCAGGCCAGTGGCGCGGTGGCGGCCCTCTCCTTGCCCGCCGGAACCGGTGCCGCAGCCGGGCGATCGAGGTCGCGCCGCCAGGCGGCATCCCCCGGTGCGACCCGCTCGGCCGAGCTCTGCTCGAAATAGTCGAAGCCGCGCTCGACGGTGCGGGCGGCCCTGCCGCTGGCCGGGGCGGCCCCCACCTCATCGGCCAGATCCACCACCCGGTTGCGGAAGTGATGGATCGGGATCTGGGACTGGGGCAGATCGTAACCCGCCAGGTTGATCTGCAGATCCCAGCGGATCATGTCGTAGAACAACCGGTCCCGTTCGCTCAGCACGCTCGAGTCCAGGGCATCCAGCCGTTTGAGCAGGGAACTGTCGAGGGCCTTGCGCTTGGCGATGCTGGCGGCATCGATGGCAAAACCGTAGGGGTCGAGCGCCTGGCCCTCGCGCAGGGCTTCGTCCATGGTCTGCATCAGAGAGGCCTTGGTGGCGGCGGGATCCGCCGGGGCGTTGGAGCTGTTGTCGTTGCAGGCAGCGAGCGAGAGTGCGATGGCGCAAGCCAGCGCCAGCTTGTTGGGCAAGAAGTGCATGGTGTAGTCCTTTAACCGTTGTTATTGTTTGTCCCCAATAAGGGGTTCCAATAGTGCATCTCTCCCGCGGACTTTTTTGCGACCTGATTAACAAAAATAAGCTTACTTTTCATGATGATAAGTCTCATGAAAAGCTATGCAGCCAGACATTAAAAAACCCGCCGCAGCGGGTTTTTTAATCGTTTTTTCATGCCATAACTATTCAGGAGCCGCCGTGATGCAGCTGGGACTGCTGATAGTTCTCCAGCCCGATGCGATCGATGAGATCGAGCTGGGTCTCCAGCCAGTCCACGTGCTCCTCCTCGTCTTCCAGGATCTCCTGGAACAGGTCGCGGCTGATGTAATCCTGCACCGACTCGGCGTAGGCGATGGCGACCTTCAGGTCCGGGATGGCATCCATCTCCAGCGACAGGTCGCAGCGCAGCATCTCCTCCACCGTCTCGCCGATGCGCAGCTTGCCCAGATCCTGCAAGTTGGGCAGCCCTTCCAGAAACAGCACCCGCTTGACCAGCTCGTCGGCGTGTTTCATCTCATCGATGGACTCGTGATACTCCTTGTGACCGAGCGCCTTGAGGCCCCAGTCATCGTAGATGCGGGCATGCAGAAAATATTGGTTGATGGCTATCAGCTCATTGGCCAGCACCTTGTTGAGGTGGGCAATGATCTTGGGATCTCCTTTCATCGACAGTGCTCCTTGGTTCGTGCCTGAGGCTGAGATCTTTAGAGCTTAGTCCAGAAAAGTGACAACAAAAGGTCCGGCGAGCCAGCTCGCCTACGGGAAGGGATTGAAAAGACGGGCCGGTTTTACTGGCGACAGGCCCTGCTCAGGCCACCTCGTAGTAGAGCGGCGCCTGTTCCAGCTCGGCTTTGTCGAGTTCGGCGGCGATGATCTCCATGGTCATGCGCACGCACTTGCCACACTGGGCACCCACTTCGAGCGACTGCTTGAGCTGGCGAAACTCGGTCTTGCCTGCCTGTACCGCCTTGCGGATCTGGGAATCTGTGATGCCGCGGCACAAACAGACGTACATAGTGTTTACCTCATGCTGGATTGCCATGAAATCTAAATGAGAATGGTTCGTAGTGCAAATAACGATTGGTAATAAGATCCCCCGCTTGCCAGCCATCAACCCCTTGGTGACAATGCCCTGTCACTGAGGGAAACATCATGCTCAAGAAACTGTTCACTGCCCTGTTTGGCGGCCAGCCCGCTGCGGTCGCCGAAGTCACTCCCACCGAATACGCCGGCTACCTCATCTATCCCGAGCCCATGGCCGAAGGGGGTCAGTATCGACTGGCTGGCCGCATCACCAAGGAGCTGGATGGCGTGCTGCAGACCCACCGCTTCATCCGCTCCGATCTGTTTGCCAACCCCGCCGATGCAGAGCGCTTCATGGTGCAGAAGGCACACACCTTCATCGACCAGATGGGGGATCGCATGTTCGAGCCCCGCAAACCGGCCGACAGCACCGCCTCATGATGCCGGCTGCGCTCGACGAGTTGCGCCAGGTGCTGGCTCGCACCGGTGAACGGCGGCTGATCTGGCTGGAAGGTGATGAGGCCGATTGCATCGCCCGAGCCGAGACGCTGCTGAGCGGCGTCAGCTACTGGCTGGGGGACGGCCCGAGCGAGCACCACCCGCAACCGGCGGCCAAGGCGTTGCAGCGGCTCGGTCAGGAGTGCGACACGCTTGTGTTTAATACTTTCAGCGGTTTTCACCCCGATGCATTCGGGGCGCTGGCGGGCACCTTGCGGGCAGGCGGCCTGCTGCTGCTGCTGACGCCCCCCAGAGCGCAATGGCCCGAGTATCCGGATCCAGACCGGGTACGGCTGGTGGCACAACCGGAAGACATCGTGCTGGCGGGTCACGGCTTTCTCGCCCGGCTGGTGCGGCTGCTGGCGGGCGAGAAAGCCCTTGAGCTGACGCCACCAGCCACGACGACCCCATGGCAGCCGGTTGGGCCAGCGCGGCCATTGAGCTGTGATCAGGCCCGCGCCCTGCCCGCCATCCACAAGGTGTTGCACGGTCACCGCCGCCGCCCGCTGGTATTGAGTGCGGATCGGGGTCGCGGCAAGAGCAGCCTGCTAGGGCTGGCCGCTGCCGAACTGCTGCGCCAACAACCCGATCTGCAGATCGTGGTGACGGCGCCCTCCCAGGCCACGGTCGCCACCCTGTTTGCCCACGCCGCCCGTGCCCTTGAAGACGTACCACAACTGCTGGCAGGGCTCAGCTACTGCTCGCCGGATCGGCTGGTGCACGAGCCGCTGCAGCCCGATCTGCTGCTGGTGGACGAAGCGGCCGCCATCCCCACCCCGCTACTGGAAGCCATGCTGGCCCGGCACGGCCGCATCGTCTTCGCCACCACAGAGCACGGCTACGAGGGCACGGGTCGCGGTTTTCACCTGCGCTTCAAACGGGTGCTCGATCGCGAGACGCCCGGCTGGCAGGAGATCCACCTGGCCGAGCCGATCCGCTGGAGTAGCCGGGATCCGCTGGAGCCACTGGTGTTCCGGCTGCTCGGCCTCAACGCCGAGGTCGAAACGCCGCCAGCGCCCACCCAGCCTGGCTGGCGCCGGCTCGAGCAGGATGCACTGGCTGCCGACGAGGGGCTGCTCCATCGGGTATTCGGCCTGCTGGTGCTGGCCCATTACCAGACCACGCCGAGCGATCTGCGTTACCTGCTGGAGAGCCCAACCCTCGACATCCACCTGCTGGAGCAGGGTCCGCATCTGCTCGGGGTGGCACTGGTGGCCCGGGAAGGAGAGATAGCAGACGAGCTGGCCGAGGCGATCTGGGCCGGGCGACGGCGCCCGCGCGGCCACCTGCTGCCCCAATCGATGCTGGCGCACGCCGGCTTCAAAACCGCAGGCGCACGCAGCTACGCCCGGGTGATGCGCATCGCCATTCATCCAGCGCTCCATCGCCACGGGCTGGGGTCGCTCCTGCTGGCCCACCTCGAACAGCATTATCAGGCGGCAGGGCTCGACTATCTGGGCTCCGCCTTCTCGGCCAGCGCCGATCTGCTGCCCTTCTGGCGCAAGGCCGGGCTCAAGGTGCTGCGCATCGGCCTGCAGCGAGATGCCGCCAGCGGCAGCCACGCCGCCCTGCTGCTCAAGGCGCTGCAACCGACCTGTGCCGCCGAGCTGACCGACTGGCACCAACGCTTCGTGCGCCAGCTGCCCACCCTGCTGGCGGGCGAGCTGAAAAATCTTGAATCCGAGCTGGTGTGGCAATGCCTGCGGGATGGTGAGGCCAGCTTGAGCAGGCTCGATGCTTTTGATCAGGATGAGCTGGCCTGCTTTGCCCACCACCACAAACCGTTCGAGCTGTGCCAGCCCAGCCTGCAGCGCTGGCTGGCGGGCAACCTGACACAACTGGCAGAGCTTGACCCCGCCGAGCGGCAACTGCTGATCGCCACCATCTGGCAATATGCCGACTGGGGAGCGCTGGCGGCCAGGCTGCAACTGGCAGGCAAGCCGGCGGTCATCAAGGCGCTGCGCAGCCTGCTGGCCCGGCTGCTGCCGCCCGCTACCACTCGATAGGCTCGCCTCGCCAGTCGAGGTAGCTCAGCTCGCCATCCGGAGTCAGCCGCGCCATCAGCGTTACCAGATGCGCGGCAGCCTGTTGCGGGCTGTGCAGGCTGCCGGCGGCCAGGTTGCCGTGAAACGGTCGTGATAGCGCGGTATCCACCGTGCCCGGATGAAACGCCAGCAACTTGACACCGGGCGCCCGTCTGGCGAGCTCGATGGCGGCACACTTGAGCAGCATGTTGAGAGCCGCCTTGGCGGCGCGATAGCCATACCAGCCCCCGGCGCGGTTGTCGCCGATGCTACCAACCCGGGCGCTGAGCACCGCCAGGGTACAAGGGCTCGACCCCAGCAGCGGCAGCAGCTGGCTGATCCAGCGCAGCGGCAGCAGGGCGTTGGTCTGGTAGAGCTGGGTCATGGCCTCGAGGTTGAGCGCCTCGAGCCGCTTCTCCGGCCGGATGCTTCCCTGCTGCAGCAGGCCGTTGCAGATCACCAGCCAGCGTGGCCTCGGCGCAAGCTCGCCGAGGCGGGCCACCACCTCTGCCAGCTGTTCATCACTGTAATCGCAGCGCAGCCAGTGCAGCTTGCTGCTGTTGAGCCCCGCCGGTTGCGGCTGGCGACTGACGGCGATGACGGGCGCGGCACCCGCCGCCAGCCAGTGCTCGACCAGGGCGCTTCCCAGCCCCCCGCCGGCGCCGATCACCACGACACTCTCTTCCATGACAAGCCCCCTTGTGGCGAGTGTGATGGCCTTCTCCATCGCCCCGCGCTTTTCCTGATAGGCTGATACGCGCCTTCCAGCCTGCGGGATCAAGCGGTTATGGAGGCGATCTTGTGTGGATCCCGCCGTCGTCGGCGGATCCATTCCTATACTGAGGGAAAACCGCAGCGGGTGCTGCCAGCGCAACCAGAAGCACGAGAGTGACCATGATGTCCAAAGACGGGGAAGAGCGTAAATCCATCCTGACCGAGAGCGGCACCAACGAGCTCGAGATCATCGAATTCCACCTCAAGAAGCAGCTGCCCGATGGCCGCGAGAAAATAGCCTATTACGGCATCAACGTCGCCAAGGTGCGCGAGGTGATCCGGGTGCCGGAGACCACCGACTACCCCAATGCCCAGCGTCACATGGTGGGGGTCTTCTCCCTGCGCGAGCGGCTGATCCCGCTGGTGGATCTGGCCGGCTGGCTCGGCATCCGCACCAACCCGGACAACAGCAACAAGGTGGTCATCGTCACCGACTTCAACAAGATGGCAAACGGCTTCCTCATCGACAGCGTCAGCAGGATCCACCGGGTCTCCTGGGAGGATGTGGAGTCCCCCAGCCAGTTCCTGGAGGCGGGCGAGAATGACTGCGTGGTGGCGGTGGTCAGGCGCGACGGCAACCTCATCATGATCCTCGACTTCGAGAAGATCATCGCCGACATCAACCCTGAGCTGAGCATGGAGAAGTACGATGTGACCCAGGATCGCAAGGTCATCATCGACGATCGCATGATGGCCATGCGCCAGGCCAAAACCATTCTGGTGGTGGACGACTCCGCCTTCATCCGCAAGATGATCGAGACCACCCTGCGCACCGCAGGCTACAACGTGGTGACCGCCAAGGACGGGGGCGACGGGCTGGAGATGCTGATGGAGTTCGATCGCCTGTCGCAGGAGGAGAAGATCCCGGTGGCCGAGTTCGTCAGCGGCATCATCACCGACGTGGAGATGCCCCGCATGGATGGCATGCACCTGCTCAAGCGGCTGCGCGATACCCCCGCCTTCAAGACCACCCCCATCGTCATGTTCTCGTCGCTGATGAGCGATGACAACCGCCACAAGGCGCTGCAGCTGGGAGCCAACGACACCATCACCAAACCCGAGCTGGGTCGCATGGTCGGCATGATGGACAACTTCCTGCTCGGCATCCCCATCCCCAGACCCGGCAACCTGTGAGGCCGCCGGTCGGCCACGCAAGCAAAAGGGCGCCGAGGCGCCCTTTTGCTGCTTGATGGCTCACCCCAGCCAGAGATAGAGCTGGTGAGCCGCCACCCCGGCGCACAGGCCGCCGATGGTGTGGGCCACGATGGCGCGGGAGGTGAGATGGCGATAGCCGAGCGCATCCAGCATGGCGGTGTGGGTGCTCAAGAAGCCGCTCCAGCACATGCCCATGGCGGTGAACACCGCCACCTCGTTGCCGGTGATCCAGCCCTTGCCGATGAAGGGAGGCACCAGCGACATGGCGGCCCCGACCGCCCCCAGCGAGGTGACCGGGAAGGCCACCAGCTCGGCGTGGGTGAAGCCGAACAGCAGCTCGAACAGCCAGCCCACCTTGGCCGCCAGCACCGGCAGCAGCGCCACCCCCTGGAAGGCTTCACCGCTGTAGCCCTGCTCGCCCGGGCCGAAGGTCAGCAGCATCACGAAGGTGCTGATGATGAGCACCCCGGGGATCACCGCCATCCCCAGCTCCACCCCGGACTTGCCACCGTCCAGCAGGGCGTTGAGCACCCGCAGCCAGGTCGGGGCGGCTTCCTGGCTCAGACCCGGTTTGGCCCCCACGCTCGCCACCTCGTCGGTGATCGGGGTCTCCCCCACCAGCGGGCGGATCATCCGCTGCATCAGCCGGGTAGACACCACGGAGCCGATGAGGGCGCCGAGCAGACCGATCAGCGCCGCGCTGGCGGTGGACTCGCCGCCCGGCAGTTGCAGGGTCGCCATGAAGGTCACCACGATCAGCCCCATGCCGAAGGCGGTGCCGAAGTTGGTGAGCGACACCAGCTGCCAGGGGGTGAAGCCCTTGCGAAAACGGCTGTCCTTGGCGAGGCTGATCACCGCCGGGTTGTCGGAGAAGAAGGTCATCAGGGCCGCCAATGCGGTGCGCCCCGGCAGCCGGAACACCGGCTTCATCAGCGGTGCCAGCAGCACCTCCAGCAGGCGGATCACCCCGAACTCGCTGAGCAGCTGGCTGAGTGCGCCCGACAGCACGGTAATGCCCATGATGAAGAGCACTGTGTTGAGCAACAGCTGGTGAGCGGTGTTGAACAGGGTGTTGACCAGGGCGGAGAGGCCCATCTGGCTGCCGAGGTAGCCAAACAGGCTGCCGAGGATAACCAGCACCAATACCGGCTCCAGCCAGCGGCGAAGGGAGGCCGCCCCCTGGTGAGAATCTTTAACTGCTTGATTTTCCATACCAATCCTGAAATCTGTCGCTGTGTGGTGAGTATTGTTGTTATGGCCCCCATAAAGCAGGAGCCCTTGTCTTGCGACAAGGGCTCCTTGAATGACTCTTCCTGCCGGCTGCAAACCCGTGTCATACGGATTGACGCTTCGCCGCGCCAGCGGCTGAACCAGGGAGGAAACACGGGTGGCCGGACGATCCTGTCCAGTCTGCCCGTCTCGCGTCAGCACGCCGGCCCACGGCCAGCCCGGCGACGAAACGGGGCGGCAGTATAACAACTGGGGCCTGCCAGCGAAACAAGGGGGGAGACCTGCGCCTTGCCACCCCCTCGCCTGTGCTCGCCGCCAACGAGCTCTACGGCTTCACCCCTTCGCTCTTCAACCACTTGCGCAACCGGCCGTTGGCATTGTGATAGGGCGAGGCGGTATTGAACTGGATCATCCGTCCCAGCGGCCAGCGCTCATACCAGGGGCGACCATACAGCTCATCGTCGCTGCGCTGCCCGATCAGCTCGACGATGCGGGCCCTGGCCGCCACCAGCCGGGTCAGCAGCTGCGGGTAGGTCAGACTCTCATAGTCCCGATAGAATTTGTGCGCCAGCCCGCCCAGCTCGTTCCATTTAAAGCCGGTCTCGGGAAAATCCACCGGCAGACCCGCCGCATTCCGCTCGATCCACTTGATCACCAGCTCATTCCAGCCGATGAGGTAGGCCACCAGATTGGCCACGCTCATGCGGGTGCCCTTGCTGTGCCCCTCCATCACCGGCTCTTGTGTCAGGCCCTCGGGGACGGCCTGCAAGGCCTTGAACAGCTTGCCGAAGTTCGTCTCGATGGCGAGCAGCAGCTCGGCCTTGTCAGCAGGGATCCCCATCACTTTTCTCCTGAATGCCCGCCACCCTACAAGCGGCGGGCGAGATTGCCGTCCACGGCCGGCGCGGGTAAGCTCGCCCCATCGGCCATCCATCTACTCATCCAGCAGCACCATGAACGACCTCGTGACCTACATCAGGGCCATCCATCGCCAGGCGGGGCCGGCGATAATCGTCCGCCAGCAGAGTGAACAGCACAGCGAGCAGGACGAGAGCGGCACTCTGACTCATCACCGGCAGACCCATTACTGGTTTGCCAACGGCGTGGTCATCTGCCACCAGCTGGAGCTGGACGAAGAGCCCTCCCCGCAGCTCTGTCCGGAGTGCTGGATCAGCTACCGGGTGGTCACCAGCCCCATTCCCATCACACCTGCGCGCAAGCTGTTCCACAACCCCTGCCAGGAGGCCTTCTGGCTCAAAATGCAGGAGAGCACGCCAGCCGGCTGACCCGCTAGAGCGGTAGCCGACGCCCCATCAATACTGCTTGGTCTTGGAGGCAAATCCCGCCAGGAACAACCCGGTCAGAAACATGCCGCAGAAAGCCTCGATGGCCGACAGCAGCTGGAGCGGGGAGGAGGTCTGGGAGATGTCGCCATAGCCCAGGGTCACGAAGGTGACGATGCTGAAGTAGAGCGAGCGGCCCAGGTGGTGGTAGGTGACCGAGGCCGGCGCCAGAAAATAGGTCAGGGTCGCCAGCAGGATCACCCCCATCGACAACAGCAGGCTGCGGATCGGCCGCTCGCCAAAGCCCCAAGTGATGAAGCTGATGAACTTGGCGGCGCACTTCAGGTAGCACAGCAGGGTGAGCCAACCTTTCTTGAGCAAGCCGCTGCGCAGCCAGCACTCCTTGAACAGCTCCCTCGGGCTCGCCAGCGACTTCATCTCGTGCAGCTTCTCCTTGTAGTAACACTCGCCGGCATCGACGGTATCACCCACGCTGGAGAAGAGCCGCTTGGCATTGCGGTAGAGCTTGCTGGCCTCGCTGTGATCGACCCGGCCATTCTCGTTGTAGGCCACCTGCACCTTGTCCAGGTTGGTGTGCTCCATGGTGGCGTCGAAGTTCTTGGCCCGCACGTTGAAGTTTTTCAGCACCGCCCGGGAGGAGTGAAAACGGATCTCCTCGCATTCGATGGTGAAGTCCTGAAACACCCCGTCCTCCAGCGCCAGCTCCCGCTTCTTGGCCCAGGCCCTGTGATCCCACAGCAGGGAGTCGAACAGATCGAGCCCGATCACCCCGCCGTTGACCCTCACCCCCTTGGCCGAGCAGTGCCACAGATAGACCTTGGAGTTGTTGACGGCGCCATCCAGCGAGAGTTCGTCCAGGCAGGTGAAGTCGAGCAGCCGGCCTGAGATGATGGGGCTTTTGAGCTCGGCGCCGCCGATGTTGAGCAGGCGGTGCTTGCCCAGTACCTGGGCCTCCCCCTTGTTGTTCTCGGAGACCGAGAGCAGGCTCTGCACCCGCTTCACCTCGTCCTTGCCGTGCTTGCCGGCCAGCCACATGCAGTAGGGTTCAAAGCGCGTCTCGGCGCGGATCAGCCCGCTCTTGCGCAGGGACTCCAGCGCGCTCGAGGCGGTCTCATAGAGCCTGATCTTGTCGTCGCTCATGTAGAGACACAGGCTCAGCACGCAGCGGGAGCTGATGAAGCGGGCGATGCCGATCTGGAAGATCACCTGCTTGTCGATCTTCTGCTCCGTCATCCAGTCGTCAAAATGGGGCAGCGACGCCACCAGCAGATCCCAGATCAGGGGATAGTCGTTGGCCCGGCGCCACTCGTTGAACTGTTCGGGGGAAAGCTGCCAAAGCTCTGTTGCATTCATGGATGACCTCGCTCAAAAAACGGTTCCGTTTGCCTGCACCGGGCCTGGTACCCGATAAGCCTGCATGACCCGAACCGGGCAGGAGACGGACTCAGCAAGCCATCATACTAGCCGAGCCGACGAAGTCACTGATGGGGAGGGGACAGGGTGAGCAATGCGACAACTTGGCGCCGGTTGGCCCATTTATTGTCCGCAGTGGAGCCAGACAGCGGCACACAGGCAAAGAAAAAGCCCAGCATTGCTGCTGGGCTTTTGAATTGGCTCCTCCTACTGGACTTGAACCAGTGACATACGGATTAACAGTCCGCCGTTCTACCGACTGAACTAAGGAGGAATTAACTATCGGAGACCAGATATCGCTATCTCATCGCCTTGATTGTGGTGCCCAGAGACGGAATCGAACCGCCGACACGGGGATTTTCAATCCCCTGCTCTACCGACTGAGCTATCTGGGCAAATGGTGCCGGCTACCGGAATCGAACTGGTGACCTACTGATTACAAGTCAGTTGCTCTACCTACTGAGCTAAGCCGGCACACTTTAAACCATTGTGCATGAACAAATTTTTATTTCATGGCACCAAAATTTGGTGCCCAGAGACGGAATCGAACCGCCGACACGGGGATTTTCAATCCCCTGCTCTACCGACTGAGCTATCTGGGCGTGGGCGCTATTAAACGGATTTTAAGGCAGGTGGTCAACGGGAAATTTCACTTTTTGTCTCGTTCGTCTCTTTTTTGCTCAGGATCATCCATTTCCAGCACTTCTTCCTGCTCGGCGCGGTTCTGGCGGCCCCAGACTCTGGGTTCCTCCCCCTTCAGCAGGCGGGCAATGTTCTCGTGATGGCGGATCAGAATGAGGCAGGAGAGCAGCGACACCGGCAACGTGTATTCCGGCTTGAGCAGGTAGGTAAAGAGCGGGGTCAGCAACACGGTAATGATGGAGGCCAGCGACGAATAGCCGCTCACCAGCAGCACCAGCAACCAGGTGCCGATCACCGCGCCCCCCATGGTGAAGCCGATGGGCATCATGGTGCCGAGCGCCGTGGCCACTCCCTTGCCGCCACGAAAGTGGAAGAAGATGGGATACATGTGGCCGAGACAGGCAGCCACCCCGATAAAGCCGAGGTAGACGGGTTTGATCTGCAGATACCAGGCGAGGTAGACGGGCGCCGTGCCCTTGAGCACATCGAGCAGCAGCACCACCACGGCCGCCAGCCGGCCACCGAGGCGCAGCACATTGGTGGCCCCCGGGTTGTGGGAGCCGTGATCACGGGGATCCGGCAGACCCGTGATGCGGGAAACCAGCACCGCACTGGACAGCGAGCCGCCCAGGTAGGCCAGAATAATCATCAAAATCGTCAGGGCCGTCATCTTGGTCGTTTTTACCACGATATGAATGGGGTATGATGCGGGCCACATTCTCTGGCGCCGGCGTGGGGTTGCCCAACGCGTGTCGCCCAAACCGGCCGCCGGCACTCATCCGCTGGCCAGGCCTGCATCCCTGCGCTGTCATCACAGCCCATCAAGAGTAAAGAAGAAGTACTGTCATGGACAAGGTGTTTATTCGCGGACTCGAGGTTTTGACCACTATCGGTGTATACGAGTGGGAGAAAGGCATTCGCCAGAAGCTCTGTTTCGACCTCGAGATGGGGTTCGACAACCGCCCCGCCGCCGCAACCGACGATATCAAGCTGGCACTGGATTACGCCACCCTCTCTCGCAAGATCTGTGATCACGCCTCCAGCAAGGTGGTGGAGCTGGTCGAAACCATGGCCGAACAGGTCGCCATGCTGGTGCTGGCCGACGAACGGGTACAGTGGGTCAAGGTCACCCTGACCAAACCGGGCGCCGTCCCCAATGCCGCCGGTGTCGGCGTCGAGATCCTGCGTCACCGCACCCCGGCCGCGAGCGCCAACTGATGACCCGCATCTATATCAGCCTGGGATCCAACATCGAGCGCGAGCGTCATATCCGCGCCGGCCTCGATGCGCTGCAAGCCGAGTTTGGTGAACTGCAGGTCTCCCGGGTGTTCGAGAGCGAGGCGGTGGGCTTCAACGGCCGCCCCTTCTACAACTTGGTGGTGGGCGCCGATACCGAGCTGCCGCTGGCGACCCTGTGCCAGCGACTGCGCGCCATGGAGTTTGCCCACGGCCGCGAGCCGGATGCCAAGAAGTTCGCCCCGCGCACCCTGGATCTCGATCTGCTGCTCTATGGCGAGCTGGTCTGCGAGACGCCGCTGGTGCTGCCGCGTGGCGAGATCCTCAGCAACGCCTTCGTGCTCTGGCCGCTGGCCGAACTGGCCCCCGCCCTGCGCCATCCGCTGGATGGGCGCACTCTCGGTGAGCTGTGGGAGCGTTACGACAAGGCCTCCCAACGGCTCTGCCCCATCCCCTTTCACTGGGCAGCGGGCGAATTGCAGCACCACTGAACAACAAGGGCACCTCGCGGTGCCCTTGTTGTTGATGGACGGAGCTGATAACGGATAAGAAACCGTGATTGGGCCTGCGCCGGTGCAAGTGGCAGGATGGCCGCCATCACAGGAGAACTCCATGCCACTCGATACCATTCACGACTTCAACTGCCGGCTGCTGGCCGGGCTGCCCCACCAGCGCTTCGAGCACGAACCCATCCTCGACTACGCCACCGATGAAAAGGTGAGAGCCCGCCTCGGCTGGCAGGCCGAATTCAGCAAGACCCTGTTTCTCAAGTTCAAGGATGGCCGCTTCGCCCTGCTGCTGACCCACAGGGATGGCCGGCTCGACAACAAGGCGGTCAAGGCGGCGCTCGGCGCCAAGCCCTCCATCTGCACCGCCGACGAGATGCAGGCCCAGATCGGTTGCCTGCCGGGCGCGGTCTGCCCCTTCCTGCCCCGCGCCGACATCCCGCTGCTGGTGGATCCCGTGCTCATGACCCACCACGCCTTTACTTGGACGCCGGGCCACCCCGAGCAGACCTTCCTGCTGGAAACCGCCCACCTGGCCGGGCTGCTGACCCAGCTGCCCTGCAAGGTGAGCTACCTGCCGGCCCCCTGAGCCCGCGGCTCAGCGCTTGTCCCGCGCCAGCTGGGCGAAGATCAGCGCCGCCAGCATCGACATCAGGCCGATGCAGAGGTAGGTGAGGTGAAAGCCTCCCAGCCACTGACCATCCGCCGCCGCCGAACCGGCCGAGAAGAGCCCCAGCAGGCTGGCGGCGATGGCCACCCCCAGGCTCATGGAGAGCTGCATCACCACCGACAGCAGGCCGTTGCCGCTGCTGGCAAACTCCGGGCTGAGATCCTGCAGGGTCAGGGTGTTCATGGCGGAGAACTGCAGCGAGTTGATGGCGCCGAACACCATCAGCCAGCCCAGCAGCACCCCGTAGGGGAGCTGGTTGTCGATGAGGGAGAAGCTGGCGATCATCACCCCCAGCGCCAGGGTGTTGCCGATCAGGATGCGGCGATAGCCGATGCGCGGAATGAGCTTGTTCACCAGCGTCTTGGTCAGCATGGCCCCCAGCACGGTGGGGATCATGGTCATCCCCGCCTTGCTCGGCGAGAAGCCGAGCCCCAGTTGCAGAAACAGCGGGGTGAGAAACGGCATGGCGCCGCTGCCGAGGCGGGCAAACAGGTTGCCCCAGATGCCGATGGCGAAGGTGCTGGTCTTGAACAGCCCCAGCCCGAACAGCGGCTCCTCGGCATTGGCGGCATAGAGCCAGTAGCTCGCCATGGCGGCCAGCCCGAACAGCAGGGCAAACAGCGCCCAGCCGGTGGAGATGCTGTGCTCCCCCAGCCCCTGCAGGCCCACCGACACCAGCACCATGCCGGCGCTGAACATCACGAACCCCTGCCAGTCGAACTTGGCCGTGCTCTGGCGTAGATCCGGCATGAAGTACCAGCTGGCGATAAAGCCGAGCAACCCCACCGGCAGGTTGATGAGAAACACCCAGTGCCAGCTCGCCACTTCCACCAGCCAGCCCCCCAGTGCCGGGCCAATGAGCGGCCCCACCAGGCCGGGGATGGTGACGAACGACATCACCCGCAGCAGCTCGTGCTTGCTGTAAACCCGCAGTACCGCCAGCCTGCCCACCGGCATCAGCAGGGCGCCACCGATCCCTTGCAGCACCCGCGCCGCCACCAGCAGCGGCAGGGAGTTGGCGGCCGCACAGGCCAAAGACCCCAAGGTAAACAGCAGGATGGCGGCCAGATAGATGCGGCGGGTGCCAAATCGGTCCGCCAGCCAGCCGGAGGCGGGAATGAGCAGCGCCACCGTCAGCATGTAGGCGATGATCACCGACTGCATCTGCAGCGGGCTCTCGCCTAGGGTCTCGGCCATGCTCGGCAGGGCAGTGTTGAGGATGGTGCCATCCAGCGTCTGCATGAAGAAACCGACCGCCGTGAGCGGCGGCAGCCATTTGCGCTGGGCAGGGGTCACCATGTGTGTGCTATCGGGCATCTGCAGCCACCTCCTCTTCAGACAAAAAAAGACCCGCACAAGCGCGGGTCATCTCATTACATCAGGCATCAGGCTGGCCGAGCATGGCTCTGAGCTGCTCTTCCAGGCTGGGCTCGGGCGCCTTGAGCGTATCCAGGAACAACCGCTCTATGCCCGCCTTGTCCTGACTCTTCACGATGAACACCAGCCGGGACTGGGCCTTGCCTTCCGGCCACTCTCCCAGCGCCTGCAGCGGATAGAGCTGGCCGTGGACGCCGTGGATCACCACCGGCTGGCTCTCTCCCTCCAGCTGCAATATGCCCTTGAGCCGCAGCAGCGCATCGCCGTATTGCGCCTGCACCGCATCGATGGCGGCCAGCAGGCGGGACGGCTTGAGCGGCTCGCCGATGCGCAGGGCGAAACTCTCGATATTGCCGTGCTCGAAGTGGGTCGGCGCGGCCGTGCCCACCTTGGCGGTGAACGGCTTCATCTTCGGCTGCATCGGCGAGGCCAGCCCCTGTTTCGGGGCTTCGGTGCGCAGCCAGGCCAGCAGCTGGCGCACGTCGCGCCCGGCCGCCTCGTTGTAGGCCCCCAGCTTCTCCAGCACCGCAGGCGACAGCTCGCCGTTGCTGACTCGCTTGATGGGGGCCGCCGGGTTCAGGGCCGCCAGCTGGGCTTCGACCCGCTCCAGCTGCTCGCCATCCACCAGATCCCCCTTGCTCACTACCAGCAGATCCGCCAGCGCCACCTGTTTCACCGCTTCATACTGAGCCGCCAACTGCTGCTCGATATGACCGGCATCCACCACGGTGACGGTGCCGTCGAAGCGGTAACGCTGGGCGATAAAGCCCTCCTCCCTCAACGTGAACAGCACGGGGGCCGGATCGGCAAGACCAGTGGTCTCGATGATGAGTCGCTTGAACGGTTTGATCTTGCGCTGAATGGCCTTCATAAACAGCCCCTGCAGCGCCTCCACCAGGGAGCCCTGCACCGAGCAGCAGATGCAGCCGGAATCGAGTAGCACCACCTGCTCGTCCACCTGCTGCACCAGGTGGTGATCCAGCCCCACCGAGCCGAACTCGTTGATCAGCACCGCGCACTCGCCAAGCTCGGGCTGCTTGACCCAGTGATTGAGCAAGGTGGTCTTGCCGCTGCCGAGAAAGCCGGTCAGCAGGGTCACTGGGATACGGGTATCTTGCATATCGGTCATGTCAGATCCTTACCGGTTGGCAAACAGGTCGGCAAGCCAGCGGTTTTCGAAGCGGCCGTGGGGGTCGAGCTCGCCCTTGAGGGCAAGGAAGTCGTGCCAGCGCGGCAGCAGCGCCGGGAAGTCGTAGAGATCCATCGCCAGGTGCTTGCCGAAGTGCGGGATGCCGCCAAGCGGCACCAGCAGTTGCTGCAGTTCGCGCATCTGCTCCATGGAGCCGTTGACGAAGGTGCCGTCCGCCGCCAGATAGACCAGAAACCCGATCCAGCAGACCGACTGATCATAGGCGGCGCTGAGCCAGGCCTTGGAGGGGCCGGTGCAGCGCAGGATAAAGGGATAGTGCAGCACGCCGGGGTTGGCCTGCTGCCACGCCTGCAGGGTCTCCAGTGCCTCGTTCATCCGATGCAGCGGCACCGCCACCTCGCAGTTGATCTGGGGCGCCGGGATCCCCTTGCAGAGGATCTGGTAGACGTTGCCCACCAGATCGGAGGCATCCTTGAAGCGGCGCACCGTCTCGAAGTGCTCGCCGGCCAGCGCCTCATCCTTGGTGTCCTTGGCCATCTTCTGCAGAGTCGCATCTATGGTGGCATTCATGCGGGCGTCGATGTCGCCCTCCAGCAGCAGCGGCTCGCTGCCGCCAGCGCGGTAGCGGGCCACCTCTTCTTCGGAGGCCGGGTCCACCAGCCAGATGTGGCTCTCGCCGGTCCAGGCGAACCACCAGCTCTTCACAAAGGCGTGCTCGCGGTTGAGCCGCTCATTGTGCGCCAGCAGGAAGGGATAGTCGGTGGTGAACTTGGTGCAGCGCATGATGCGATTCGGCACGGTCTGCAGGGTGACGTCGAGCAAAATGCCGAGCATCCCCATGCCCATCACGAAGGCGCCGAAGCGCGAGTCGGTGCGATCCACACGGATGATGTCGCCACTGGCCAGCATGACTGTCATGGCCGCCACCGCATCGCACAGGGCGGACTGGTGCAGCCCCTGGCCGTGGGTGCCGGTGCTGAGCGCACCGCCCAGGGTCTGGATGCCGATGACGCCGGGAGACGCCGGCAACATCCGCTCCATGGCGATGAGATCGGCGTAGACGGTGTCGAGGGGCGTCCCCGCCTGATAGGTCACGGTATCGACCGTTTTGGCCAGCTGACCGCGCAGGTGGTGCAAGTCCACCAGCAGCGCCTGGCTGCCCTCGGCATAGACGCTGTGGATGGGTTCGAAGGAGAGGCCGGAGCCGATGAGGCGCAGCTTGCGCTCGGGGTTTTCCCGCAGCAGTTGCTGCAGTTCATCGCGATTCTTGGGACGCCACACCTGCTCCAGTGCGCCGAGCGGATTGGTTCTGGACCAGTTGAACAGCACCTCCCGCTGACCTATCGCCTTGATGCTGTGAAATGCCTGGAACCTGACCGTCATACCGCCCCTCATCTTTATTGACGTCAAAATGAGCGCCAATTCTACCGAAAAGCGGACCACAAGGCATGAAAAACAAGCCCCTACAGTCGGGGGTGAATAGGGGAGAGCGCCTCTCCCCTCACCTCAGCGCGTCTGCTGGGTCAGTGCCAGCAGCATGCCGAATCCCACCAGCAGCCCGCCAAACACCCGATCGATCCAGTGGCGCACCGCCAGCAGCCGACCCCGTACCGAGTCGGTGGAGAAGAAGATCGCCACCGCGCTGAACCAGACGGCGTGGGCCAGCACGATGAAGGCGCCGTAACCGAGCTGGACCGCCAGCGGCGTCTGCGGCTGCACCACCTGCATGAACAGGCTGACGATGAAGATGGTGGTCTTGGGGTTGAGCACATTGGTCAGAAAACCGGTGCGCAGCGCCCCCAGGCTGGAGAGGGCGGGCTGCTCGGCCAGCACCTCGGCGCTCACCGGTTTGGCCCGCAGCATCTTGATGCCGAGGAAGATGAGGTAGGCAGCCCCCGCCAGCTTGATGAGATTGAACAGCCAGAGCGACTGCTGGATCAGCAATCCCACCCCAAGCAGGGTGTAGGTGACGTGCACGCAGACCCCGGCGCCGATGCCGAGCGCCGTCAGCACCCCGCTGCGGCGAGAGAGCAGCAGGCTGTTGCGCGACACCATGGCGAAGTCGGGTCCCGGGCTGATGACGGCAAAGAAGGTAATGGCTACTACGGCTAACAGTTCGGTCATGAAAATAGTCCTGATCACATGGAATATCGGCTATTTTATTTGGCCATAGCACCAATAACGAACGATAACTTCTGACATGAACAGTGAGAATGATTCACAGAAAAGCCTGTCGCTGCCGGCCCTGACCGCGCTGCGCTGTTTCGAGGTGGCGGCCCGCACCGAGCACTTCAGTCGCGCCGCCGACGAGCTGCACCTCACCCACGGCGCGGTCAGCCGGGCGGTACGGCTGCTGGAAGAGGATCTGGGGGTCATGCTGTTCGAGCGGCGCCAGCGCCGGGTCTTTCTGACCGAGGCGGGCGAGCGGCTCTATCAGGCGGTCAGGGAGGGGCTGGGCGGCATCCGCCAGACGGCGCAGGCGCTGCGCCGGCAGGGAAGGCCGTCGTCTCTGGTCATTTCCTGCGAGCCAACCCTGCTGATGCGTTGGCTGATCCCGCGCTGGCCCGCCTTCCAGGCCCTGCATCCCGAGCTGGACGTGCACCTGATGGCAGGGGGCGGCGCCCTCAGCTTCGGCAGCGGCATCGATCTCGCCATCCGGCGCAACGACTTTCAGTGGCCGGCCGAGCTCTACAGCCAGCCGCTGTTCGAGGAGCTGACCGGGCCGGTCTGCCAGCCGGGCAAGGTGACACAGTTCTTCGACACGGGAGCCAACGGCCCGGCCCTGCGCCCTGCAGCCCCCCGCCTGCACACCAAGACCCGGCCGGGAGCCTGGCAGGAGTGGTTGCAGCACGCCGGCCAGTCCGCCGGCGAGGAGGCGCCGGGGCAGACCTTCGAGCACTTCTACTTCAGCCTGCAGGCGGCCGTAGCCGGGTTGGGGGTCGCCATCGGTCCCTACCGGCAGGTGTGCGACGACATCGAGGCCGGCCTGCTGGTGGCGCCGCTCGGCTTTTGCCCCGACGGCACCGGCTACCACCTGCTCGCCCCCGCCCCGCCCGCTCCCGGCAGTGCCCACGCCAGACTGGCGGAGTGGCTGCAATCCCTCACCTGATGACTCAGGCCGAGACCGCCGGCGTCGCGGGCTCGGCCTGCGGCTGGTCCAACGCAGCCTGAAAGTCGCGCAGCGGCAGCGGGCGGCCAAACAGATAGCCCTGCAGGTAGTCGACACCTTTGCTTTTCAGGTAGTCGGCCTGCTGGCGCGTCTCCACCCCTTCGGCAACCAATGCAAGGCCGAGTCGGGTCCCCAGATCGATCACGTTGTCGACTATGTGCTCGGACAGGGATTCGGTGCCGATCCTGCCAATAAACGACTGATCTATCTTGAGATAGTCCACATGGAACTGCTGCAGGTAGTGCAGGCTGGAGTGGCCGGTGCCAAAATCGTCCATGGCCAGCCTGACCCCCATCTCGTCGAGCTGGCGAAACAGCGCCAGGGTCTGGGGATCCGCCACCAGCAGCTCCCGCTCGGTCAGCTCCAGCACCAGTACCACCTGGCCCGGCGCGAAGTGATCGAGGAAGCGCCGGCACTCGGCAAGCAGCGCCATGTCGCGGCAGTGGGCGGCACTGATGTTGAAGCTGATGTGAAACCCGTCGGGTACCAGGTCGCGCTCCATGCTCAGCTCGCGAGCCACCTCCTCCATCAGCAGGGTGGTCATCGGCACGATCAGACCGCTCGCCTCCGCCTGGGGAATAAAGAGATCGGGGCGGATCAGCCCGGCCGTCGGGTGCTGCCAGCGCATCAACACCTCGGCCCCCATCACCCGCTCGCTCCCCGCCCCCACCAGCGGTTGCAAATAGGGCACAAATTCCCGATTGCGCAGGGCGCGAGCCAGTTCCACCACGGGAGAGCGGGGTCGTCCCAGCAACCACCAGATGAGCAGGGCAAAGCCGAAGCAGAGTCCAAACAACACCATAATGGCCCACTGCCGGGCCTGCCACAGGGAGGACCAGAGCGAGGGGATCTCGTGTCCGGCATAGATCGAGAGCGGATAGCGGTCGGAACGGACTTCATGGCTGGCCAGGGTTGGCAACGGCTGACCCCCTTCGCTCAGCACGCCCCGCTCATCCAGCCACTGCTTGCCCACGTGCAGCAGCAGAGTACAGGGCCGCCCGCTCAGCACCAGCATGAAGCGCAGGTAATCGCCGTCTATGGTGCTGAAGGCGGCCCCCCTGCCCTCGCTGTCACGCAGCGCCAGCAGGGGGTGATCGGCCCGCACCTGATTGCCCGCCAGCAGCCGCAGCCGTCCGTCGCTGTAACTCTCCGCCCGATCCGGCCACTGGATGGCACCGAACAGCGAGTTGCAGTAGATCCCCTGCTCCCCCACCAGGTTGACGGTACGCACGAAGGGCACCAGCGCCACCTGCTGACGCAGGGTGAACAGGGCCTGTTCGCACGGCTGTTCGACGAAGGGCAGCAAGGTACGGTTGGCGCTCTCGGCGTGGGCCAGCATGGTCTCCATCAGGGTGACCGCCTGCCGGGCCGAGCGCTCTGACTGACGATCCAGCATCTGCAGGTGACCGTTGTAGAGCATCCACAACCCGAGTGCGAGGGGCAGCGTGAACAGCAGCAGGGTACACCCCAGACGCAGCCAGGGACGGGAGAAATCCAGGTTGGACAGTGATATCGGCATAGCGGGACCAGACAGCAAACATGGCCGCCCACCTTAACAGCCGATGCTGAATCGGGCCCTAATGAGAGCAAAAAACGAGCAGCAGCTGATGAGAATGCAAACAAAAACCCCGGCACGGGCCGGGGCTTTGCATCAGCACGGGAGCGCTATGGCGGCGCCGACCCTTATACCGCTTGCTGCAGGATCACCGCATCGGCCTTCTTGGTGTAGGAGGCGATCTCGTTGAAGTTGAGGTAGCGATAGGTGTCGGCCGCAGTGGCGTCCAGGGTCTTGGCGTACTGCAGGTACTCGGCCACGGTCGGGATCTTGCCGATGATGGCGGCAACCGCAGCCAGCTCGGCAGAGGCCAGATAGACGTTGGCACCTTTGCCCAGACGGTTCGGGAAGTTGCGGGTGGAGGTGGAGACCACGGAGGCCCCTTCCGCTACCCGCGCCTGGTTGCCCATGCACAGGGAACAACCCGGGATCTCGATGCGGGCACCGACCCGGCCGAAGATGCCGTAGTAGCCCTCTTCGGTCAGCTGATCCTTGTCCATCTTGGTGGGTGGCGCGATCCACATGCGGGTCGGCAGCTCGCCCTGATACTTCTCGAGCAGTTTGCCGGCGGCGCGGAAGTGGCCGATGTTGGTCATGCAGGAACCGATGAACACCTCGTCGATCTTGTCGCCTGCCACGTCGCTCAGCAGACGGGCATCGTCCGGATCGTTCGGTGCACACAGGATCGGCTCCTTGATGGTGGCCAGATCGATCTCGATGATTTCGGCGTACTCGGCATCCTTGTCCGCTTCCATCAGCACCGGGTTGGCCAGCCACTCTTCCATCCCCTTGATGCGGCGGGTGATGGTGCGCACGTCGCCGTAGCCTTCGGACAGCATCCACTTCAGCATCACGATGTTGGACTTCAGATACTCGATGATCGGCTCTTTATCCAGCTTGATGGTGCAACCGGCGGCGGAACGCTCGGCGCTGGCATCCGCCAGCTCGAACGCCTGCTCCACCTTCAGGGTCGGCAGCCCTTCGATCTCGAGGATACGGCCGGAGAAGATGTTCTTCTTGCCCGCTTTCTCGACGGTCAGCAGCCCTTTCTGGATGGCGGCGTAGGGGATGGCATGGACCAGGTCACGCAAGGTGATGCCCGGCTGCAGCTCGCCCTTGAAGCGCACCAGCACGGATTCCGGCATGTCCAGCGGCATCACGCCGGTGGCGGCGGCAAAGGCCACCAGACCAGAGCCCGCCGGGAAGGAGATGCCGATGGGGAAGCGGGTGTGGGAGTCACCACCGGTACCCACGGTATCCGGCAGCAGCATGCGGTTCAGCCAGGAGTGGATGACGCCGTCGCCCGGACGCAGGGAGACACCGCCCCGGTTCATGATGAAGTCCGGCAGGGTGTGATGAGTCTGCACGTCGATAGGCTTGGGATAGGCCGCGGTGTGGCAGAAAGACTGCATGGTCAGGTCGGCAGAGAAGCCGAGGCAGGCCAAATCTTTCAGTTCGTCACGGGTCATCGGGCCCGTGGTGTCCTGGGAGCCGACCGTGGTCATCTTGGGCTCGCAGTAGGTGCCGGGGCGAATGCCCTTCACGCCGCACGCCTTGCCCACCATCTTCTGGGCCAGGGTGAAGCCTTTGCCGGTATCGGCTACCGGCTGCGGACGGCGGAACACGGTGGAGAACGGCAGACCCAGCGCTTCGCGGGCCTTGTCGGTCAGGCCACGGCCGATGATCAGCGGGATACGGCCACCGGCGCGCACTTCGTCGATCAGCACGTCGGTTTTCAGTTCAAACTGCGCCAGCACCTGGTCGGTGCCGTGCTTGCAGATCTTGCCGGCAAACGGGTAGATGTCGATCACATCGCCCATTTCCAGCTTGGAGACGTCCACTTCGATGGGCAGAGCGCCGGCATCTTCCATGGTGTTGAAGAAGATCGGGGCAATCTTGCCGCCGAGACAGACACCGCCGGCACGCTTGTTCGGCACGTGCGGAATGTCGTCGCCCATGAACCAGAGCACCGAGTTGGTGGCGGATTTGCGGGAAGAGCCGGTACCGACCACGTCACCCACGTAAGCCAGCGGGAAACCTTTCTCTTTCAGCGCATTGATGGTCTTGATGGGGCCGATGACGCCATCCTTGTCCGGGGTGATGCCGGGACGGGCGTTCTTCAGCATGGCCAGCGCGTGCAGCGGAATGTCCGGGCGGGACCAGGCGTCTGGCGCCGGCGACAGATCGTCGGTGTTGGTTTCGCCGGTCACCTTGAACACGGTGACGGTGATCTTCTCGGCCAGTTCAGGGCGGGAGAGGAACCACTCGGCGTCGGCCCAGGATTGCATCACCTGCTTGGCGTGGGCATTGCCCGCTTTGGCCTTCTCTTCCACGTCGTGGAAGGAGTCGAACATCAGCAGGGTGTGGGAGAGGCCCTTGGCGGCAAGAGGAGCCAGGGTCCCGTGGTCCAGCAGGTCGATCAGCGGCTGAATGTTGTAACCACCCTGCATGGTGCCCAGCAGCTCGACGGCTTCGGCAGCGCTCAGGATGGGAGAGTGGGCTTCGCCCTTGGCGACGGCGGTGAGGAAGCCGGCTTTGACATAGGCCGCTTCATCAACACCAGGGGGAATACGGGAGGACAACAGCTCTTTCAGAAAGTCTTGTTCGCCGGCGGGCGGGTTCTTGAGCAGCTCAACCAGGGCGGCGACCTGCTCTGCATCCAGAGGTTTGGCAACCACGCCTTCGGCGGCACGTTCTGCGACGTGTTTACGGTATGTTTCAAGCACGACTAATTCCTCTTTGGTCTTTTTTTGGGGTTCGCCCACGCTCGCGGCGATCGTCCTTGCGGGACACCCGTAGGGTGCCCCCCACTATATAAGTTTTAACGACTAATTAAAATCCAAAGACTGTACAGATATTCATCAAAACAACATAACCATCTAAAGTTGCTGGTGTTTTACAAACAGATAAATGGCACACCAGAAATAAGTTAACAAAAAGGCAGCATTTGGCCGTTATTCGAATGTGCTGCCCAATTGCAGATAGAACATGTCGTTGCCCCCTTCCGCCATGCCGTAGCCGAGGAAGATGGGGCCGAGGAAGCTCTCCACCCCCACGTAGACGGAGCCGGCGGTGAAGGAGCTCTCCATGCTGATGTCTTCGCCCTTGTCCCACACCCCGCCCTGCTCGAGGGAGCCGCCCAGATAGAGTGGCGCCCGCAGCGCGCCGAAGTCGTTGTCCGCCACCCGGTAGATGTAGCGCAGCCCGCCAAACAGGCTGTAGCGGCCGCTCAGCTGATAGCGCTGGAAGCCCGACATGCGGAACAACCCACCCAGATCCTGCACGAACAGCGGCAGCTCTTCCTGGGAGGTGGAGCCCCCGCCTTCAAGCAACAGGTTCAGGCTGTGCCTGTCCCAGGACCAGGGCTTGACCATCGCCAGGTGGTAGTTGACCCCCTCATAGCGCTCGTTGAGCGTGTCATTGTCATCCAGCCGGACGGAGGAGTACCCCCCCTTGATGTCCCAATAGGCACCCTGATAGGGGAAGTAGCGGCTGTCGAGGGTGTCGTGCTCGAAGCGGACATAGGGGCCCCAGGAGGAGGCATCCACCTTGGCATCCGCCACGTTGCGCACGTCGATGTCACCCACCTTCCCCTCCAACCCAAGCGAGAGGCGGCTCCAGGGCTGGCGATTCCAGCCCACCGCCAGATCGACGTTGGTGAAGTTGTACTCGGAGTCGACATAGCTCACCCCGTCCGCCGCCCGCGTCTCTTCGGGAATGAAGATGCGACGCTGGGTCTTGTCGTAGGCCAGGCTCGCCTCGCCGAAAAAGGTCTGGGAGGGCTCCAGCGGGGTGTAGAAGTCGGTCTTGAAGTGCTTGGCGGTACCGAGTGATGCCTCGGTCAGCCACTCGGCCCCCCAGTCGTTGACGTTGGTGAGGGTGTAGGACATGCCCACGTTGTAGTTGGAGCTGCTCTCGAAGTCATCGGAGAAGCCAAACTGGAAGTTGAGGTAGCCCGGCCCCCAGTTCTTCTCGCTGGCGTTAACCACCAGCACGTTCTCGCCGCCCCGCTCCTCCACCTCGTAGGTGATGCGATCGAACGACTCCAGCGCATAGAGCCGGCGAATGCCCGCCTCCAGGCTCTCGTTGGTCTGGATCTTGTCGGGCCGCACCTTCAGCATGGCGTGCACCGTCTCGTCGGAGAGACGGGACTTGTTGATGATCTCCACCTTGTCGATGTAGTAGGCGGGCTGGCCGCTGCGCTCGGCGCGCCGGCTCAGCTTCTGGTTGCGATAGGCGGCATAGGCGGCGGGAGAGAGAGAAAGCGCATCGAGCTGGGCCGAGGCGCGGTTGGCCACCTGCTCCCCGAGCTTGATCCCCTCCGGCATCAGGGCGAAGTCGGCGATGCCCATGTTGCCGAACTCAGGCGTCAGCAATACGTCCCTGGGCCCCATCAGCGCCTTCTGTTTCTCGGTGCCGACCTGGGTCATGTAAGTGGTGAGCTGATCGATCATGGCCAGCCCCGACTTCAAGGACTCGCGGGTGCGCAGCTTGGCGCTGATGTCCACCGCGATCACCACGTCGGCCCCCATCGCCTTGGCCACGTCCACCGGCATGTTGTTGACGGTGCCGCCATCGGCCAGGATGTGGCCCTCCCACTCCACCGGCTTGAGAGCGCCGGGAATGGACATGGACGCCTGCATCGCCTTGGCGAGGCTGCCGTGGTCCAGCACGAAGGGGGTCACCGTCTCCATGTCGGTGGCCATGGCGCGGTAGGGAATGGGCAGATCGTCGAAGCTCTTCTGCACCGGCAGGTTGGAGGTGGCGTGGCGCAGCAGGCTGGCCATGGACTGGCCCTGGAAGAAGCCGTCGGGGAACTGGACCGAGTCGCCATTGACGCCGATGTCGGTGCGCAGCTGATACTGTTCGCTCTGCTGTTTCTTGCGCAGGGAGAGCTCGTCGCGCCCCACCTTGTCCTGATAGCCCTTGTTCCAGTCGATGGCCAGGGTGGTGCGCTCCACCTCTTCGGCGCTGAGCCCCATGGCGTACATGCCCGCCACGTAGGAGCCCATGCTGGTGCCCACTATGATGTCGACCGGGATGCGCTTCTCTTCCAGCACCTTGAGGATGCCGATGTGGGCCGCCCCCTTGGCGCCGCCGCCGCTGAGCACCAGGGCAATTTTGGGCCGCTCGGACTGGGCCGCTGCCATCAGCGGCAGACAGGCCAGCAATATCAGGAACAGGGGGTTCCATCCTCGACGAAAGATGCGCATATGATTTTCCATTGAATCCAGGGCGAGCCAGCTAGGCAGTGAAGCCTACTATAAGGGGCGGCCGGCGAACCGCAACAGTTGGCAGGGGATATCGGCATGCATTGCGACGCTGGCCGCCCATGCGGCGATGTGAGCGCAAACGTAATCCATCAATAAAGTGGGTCGGCCTATCAAGGGTGGCACCGGGCTGCCGCTAATATGTCCTCAATCCCGTGTTCACTCACCCGAGTCACTCCCATGCTTGCAAGCCTGACACTCAAACAGAAAATCCTGGCCACGGTCACCCTGGCCGTGGTGCTCTCCTGCCTGCTGGTAGGCTACTTCAGCCAGCGCTCGGCGCAGCAGCTGATCGAAAGCCGCATGTTCGAGCAGGAGCTGCCCAACCTGACCCAGCGCATCGGCAAGGAGATCGAGAAGGATCTCACCTCGGTCGCCGGCGCCGCCAGACAGCTGGCCAACGATCGCTTCGTGCTGGACTGGGTGGCCCGCGGCATGCCCAAGGAGCAGGAGTCGATCCTGATCGACCAGCTCAAGGACATGGCAGCCCAGTACGGGCTGGTCACCGCCTCTTTCGCCGATCGCCAGAGCGCTGCCTACTACAACCAGGATGGCTTCCTGCGCAACCTCACCCCGGAGCAGGATGCCTGGTTCTATGGCTACACCAAGAGCCAGCAAGACCTGATGCTCAGCATCTTTCGCGAGACCAACGGCGAGGTGAAGCTGTTCGTCAACTTCCAGCAGCTCAATGGCCGCGGCCTCGCCGGCCTTGCCAAGTCCCTCGACAGCATGGTCAGCATGCTCGCCAACTTCCGCATCGGCGACAGCGGCTTCGTGTTCATGACCGACGGCAGCGGCAAGGTGAAGCTGCACCCCGACGCCAGCCGCATCGACCGTGACAGCCTGGCCCAGCTGGCAAGCGGCAGCGGCAACCTGCTGAACAATCAGCCCTTTGCCGCCACCCACGCCGAGATCGACGGCCAGCCGGTGGTGCTGGCCAGCAGCTATATCCCGCTGCTCGACTGGTATCTGGTGGCCCAGGTGCCGGAAGCGGAGATCTATGCCGAGCTGGACCGAGCCCGCCTGCACATCCTGCTGGTGAGCCTGGCCATCGCCGCCGGCATGGGGCTGCTCGGCATGCTACTGGCCGGCTCGGTCAGCCGCCCGCTCAACCAGCTGGCCCGCCTGTTCCGCGAACTCGGCAGCGGCGACGGCGATCTGACCCAGCGTCTCAAGGTGGAGGGGCGGGATGAACTGGCCCAGGTGGCCACCGGCTTCAACAACTTCGTCGCCAAGATCCACGGCTCCATCGAACAGGTGGCGAGCAACTCTCGCCAGCTCGCTGCCACTGCCAACCAGGTGGCCGCCAAGGCCCAGCTGACCCAGCACAACTGTACCGCCCAGCGGGATCGCACCGTGCAGGTGGCCACCGCCATCCACGAGATGGGCGCCACCGTGAGCGAAATCGCCGGCAATGCCTCGCTGGCGGCCGATGTGGCCAAGCAGGCCAACGAACAGGCCGACGCCGGCGCCCTGGTGGTAGCCCAGGCCCGTCACGGTATCGTCGGCCTCTCCGGCGAGATTGAGCAGGTGGCCGGGGTGATCGAGTCGCTGGCCAGCCAGACCGACTCCATCGGCAGCATCCTCGACACCATCCGCAGCATCTCGGAGCAGACCAACCTGCTGGCGCTCAACGCCGCCATCGAGGCCGCCCGCGCCGGGGAGCAAGGGCGTGGCTTCGCGGTGGTGGCCGACGAGGTGCGCAACCTCGCCAGCCGCTCTGCCGCCTCCACCGCCGAGATCCAGGGCATGATCAACCGGCTGCAGGAGCAGAGCGCCCGCGCCGTCAGCGCCATGGCCCAGGGCCGCAACCAGAGTCTGGAAGTGGTGACCCAGGCTGATGAGGCCAACGGCGCGCTCGGCCAGATCACCGCCCACATCACCCAGATCAGCGACATGAACATCCAGGTCGCCACCGCCACCGAAGAGCAGTCGAGCGTGGTGGGTGAGATCAACCGCAACGTGGAAGACATCAACCAGCTCACCATGGAGACCGCCGACATCGCCCACCAGCTGACCGAGTCGAGCCGCAGCCTGCAGCACCTCTCCGGCGAACTGGACAAGCTGGTCGGCAACTTCCGGCTCTAAGACTTCTGACATCATAAGGGGCGCTATGGCGCCCCTTTTTGTTGGTCGTTTGTTAACAAAAACTCAAGTTGGCGCCAAATCCGTCGATTTATACTCTGATAATTCACATCGTCATGATCAGCGAGGAAACCCCATGCTAGAAGGTAAACTGACGCTCAAATTGCAGCTGATCCTGGCTGTCACCGTGCCCTGTCTCGCCCTGCTGCTGGTGGGCGGTGCCAGCCTCAAGAGCATGGGCACCATCCAGCAACAATCCACCGAGCTTTACCAGAACACCGCCACCCCCATGCGCGCCATGGCGGAGGTGGTCTCGCGCATTCCCCGCATGCGGGTCGGCATCGACATGATGCTGCTGCAGGATACCTCCCTCAAGGATGCGAAGGGGGTGATCACCCGGGTCAAGGAGAGCCGGGAGGAGGATATTCCCGAGATGCGTCAGGCCATGCAACAGGCCGTCACCGCCCAGACCGACCCCGCCGCCAAAGCCAATGCCCAGCAGCTGCTCAGCCAGTTCGAGGGAATGGCGAGCAACGAGCTGGCTCCCATGCTGCAGGCGCTGGAACAGGGCGACATGGAAGCGGCAAGGGGCATCTATCGGGATCGCTATACCGTCACCTACGGCACCATGCGCAAGGATGCCAACGCCCTGCTCGATGGCCTGATCCAGCAGGCCCAGCAGCGCCATCAGCTCGGTGAACAGAGCTATGCCAGCGGGCGGCTGCAGATGATCAGCATCATCACCGGCGCCATCCTCATCTCGCTGCTGGTCTCGGTACTCATCCTGATGAACCTCAAGCGCCGGGTCGGCTTCCTGCAGCAGTACATCGGCTATGCCGCCGAACACCTGGCGCTGGATTCCCGTGCCCAACTGAACGGCCATGACGAGCTGGCGGAGATCACGGTGAGCTTCAATCACTTCGTCAGCAAGATCCACAGCGCCATCGAGCAGGTGGCCCGCAACTCCCACCAACTGGCCGCCACGGCTGACGAGGTGGCCGCCAAGGCCCAGCTGACCCAGCAGAACTGTACCGCCCAGCGCGACCGCACCGTGCAGGTGGCCACCGCCATCCACCAGATGGGCGCCACCGTCACCGAGATCGCCGGCAACGCCTCCCTCGCCGCAGAAGTGGCGAGACAGGCCAACGAACAGGCGGATGCGGGTGCCGGCGTGGTCGCCCAGGCGCGCCACGGCATCGTCGGTCTCTCCGACGAGATTGCACAGGTCGCCGGAGTGATCGAGTCGCTGGCGACCCAGACCGACTCCATCGGCAGCATTCTGGAAACCATCCGCAGCATCTCGGAGCAGACCAACCTGCTGGCACTCAACGCCGCCATCGAGGCCGCCCGCGCCGGTGAGCAGGGTCGCGGCTTCGCCGTGGTGGCCGACGAGGTGCGCAACCTCGCCAACCGCTCCGCCGCCTCCACCGCCGAGATCCAGGGCATGATCAACCGGCTGCAGGAACAGAGTGCCCGCGCCGTCAGTGCCATGACCCAGGGCCGCAGCCAGAGCCTCGCCGTCGTGACCCAGGCTGACGAGGCCAACGGCGCCCTCGGCCAGATAACCGCCCACATCACCCAGATCAACGACATGAACATCCAGGTCGCTACCGCCACCGAAGAGCAGTCGAGCGTGGTGGGCGAACTCAACCGCAACGTGGAGGACATCAACCAGCTCACCATGGAGACCGCCGACATTGCGCACCAGCTGACCGATGCCAGTCGTGGTCTACAGCAGCTCTCCGGCGAGCTGGACAAGCTGGTCGGCCACTTCCGCCTGTAGCCTCTGGCTACCTCGACACAACTTGCCAGAGGGCGCTGCGGCGCCCTCTGTCGCCACCACGGCAGGCCGTGACGCAGGGGCTTTGTGCCGCCTCCACCCGCCTCTGAAAATGCCCCATAATCAGGAAAATGAGAGGAGGAGTTATGGGCAAGCTGGTAGTGATGATCTTGCTGAGCGGTCTGCTCAGCGCCTGCAGCAGCGGGCCGGTGCGGGTACACGGTGCCGACGTCAGCGTGGACGATACCCGGATCCGGGTCAGCGATGGGGATCGGGGGGGCTACGGTACCTTCTGTCCGCCTGGGCAGGCCAAGAAAGGGCGCTGCTAAACCGCCAGCAGACGCTGAAAAACAAAAAGCCGCTCGATTGAGCGGCTTTTTTACAGGCAGAAGCGAATTACTTCTTCTTCTTGGCCTTGGCGTTCGGCAGGTCGGTGATGGAGCCTTCGAACACTTCGGCAGCCAGACCCACGGACTCGTGCAGAGTCGGGTGAGCGTGGATGGTCAGCGCGATGTCTTCGGCGTCGGCACCCATCTCGATGGCCAGACCGATTTCACCCAGCAGTTCACCACCGTTGGTACCCACGATGGCACCACCGATGACGCGGCCGCTCTCCTTGTCGAAGATCAGCTTGGTCATGCCGTCGGAGCAGTCGGACGCGATGGCGCGACCGGAAGCAGCCCACGGGAAGGTGGCGACTTCGAAGTTCAGCCCTTGTTGCTTGGCTTCCTTCTCGGTCAGACCAACCCAGGCCATCTCTGGCTCGGTGTAGGCGATGGACGGGATCACTTTCGGGTCGAAGTAGTGCTTCTTGCCGGCGATGACTTCGGCAGCCACGTGGCCTTCGTGCACACCCTTGTGAGCCAGCATCGGCTGACCAACGATGTCACCGATGGCGTGGATGTGCGCCACGTTGGTACGCAGCTGCTTGTCCACTTCGATGAAACCGCGTTCGGTCACGGCAACGCCGGCCTTCTCGGCATCCAGCATCTTGCCGTTCGGCACACGACCTACGGCAACCAGCACGTTGTCGTAACGCACCGGCTCGGCCGGGGCATGCTTGCCTTCGTAGGAAACGTACAGGCCATCTTCACGGGCTTCAACTGCGGTGACCTTGGTCTCCAGCATGATGTTGAACTTCTTGGCCACGCGCTTGGTGTAGATCTTGACGATGTCTTTGTCGGCAGCCGGTACCAGCTGGTCGGCAAATTCCACCACGTCGATCTCGGAACCCAGGGAGGAGTACACGGTACCCATCTCCAGGCCGATGATGCCGCCACCGATAACCAGCAACTTGCCAGGAACGGTAGTCAGCTCCAGCGCATCGGTAGAGTCCCATACGCGCGGATCATCGTGCGGGATGAACGGCAGCTTCACCGGACGGGAACCGGCAGCGATGATGGCGTTGTCGAAGGTCACTGTGGTCTTGCCGTCTTCCCCGGTCACTTCGAGCGTGTTCGGGCCGGTGAATTTACCGAAGCCGTTAACAACCTGTACTTTACGCATCTTGGCCATGCCAGCCAGACCGCCGGTCAGCTGGTTGATGACTTTCTCTTTCCACAGACGGATCTTGTCGATGTCGGTCTGCGGGGCACCGAAGACGATGCCGTGCTCGGCCAGCGCCTTGGCTTCTTCAATGACTTTGGCGACGTGCAGCAGCGCCTTGGACGGGATGCAACCCACGTTCAGGCAGACGCCACCCAGGGTGGAGTAACGCTCGACGATAATAGTATCCAGACCCAGATCGGCTGCACGGAAGGCAGCGGAATAACCGGCAGGGCCAGCACCCAGTACTACGACCTGGGTTTTGATTTCTTTACTCATCATGACCTCTTTGTCGTTCTTATATCCCCGGACAGCGCAGTCTTAAACCAGAACGAGGCGGCTGCAGCCGTGAAAAAAACGGGGCAAGTTTACAATCCTGTTAACGAAATGAGAAGTAAAAAGGGCAGGCTCTGGGCCCGCCCTCTCACTTACAGGACCAGTCGACGGATGTCGGACAGCACGCCGTTCATGGTGGTGATGAAGCGAGCTCCATCGGCACCATCGATGACGCGGTGGTCGTAGCTCAGGGCCAGCGGCAGCATCAGGCGCGGCGCGAACTCTTTGCCGTTCCACTTCGGCTTCATCTCGGACTTGGAGACACCGAGGATGGCCACTTCTGGCGCGTTGACGATCGGGGTAAAGCTGGTACCGCCGATGCCACCCAGGCTGGAGATGGTGAAGCAACCGCCCTGCATGTCGGCAGCGGTCAGCTTGCCGGCACGGGCCTTCTTGGAGATCTCGGCCAGATCGCGAGACAGCTCCATGATGCCCTTCTTGTTGACGTCGCGCACCACGGGCACAACCAGACCGTTGGGGGTATCCACCGCCACACCGATGTGGATGTACTTCTTCATGATCAGCTTGCTGCCATCTTCGGACAGGGAGCTGCAGAAGCGCGGGTGGGCTTCCAGTGCCTTGGCGGCGGCTTTCAGGATGAACACCAGCGGGGTGATCTTCACGTCTGCCTTCTGCTTCTCGAGCATCGCGTTCTGCTCTTTGCGGAACGCTTCCAGCTCGGTGGTATCCGCTTCGTCGAACTGGGTGACATGGGGGATCATGACCCAGTTGCGGTGCAGGTTCGGACCGGAAATCTTCTGGATGCGGGTCAGATCGACCTCTTCCACATCACCGAACTTGCTGAAATCGACCTTCGGCCACGCCAGCACACTCATGCCGTTGCCAGTGCCTTGACCTGCAGCCGGAGCGGACTCGGCGCGCTTGACCGCATCCTTCACGTAAGCCTGCACGTCTTCTTTGACGATGCGGCCCTTGCGACCGGAGGCTTTCACCTTGGCCAGGTTGACACCGAACTCGCGCGCCAGACGGCGCACGGCCGGAGAGGCGTGTACGTAGGCATCGTTGGCAACGAAGTCGGAGGCGGCAGCAGCCTGGGCAACCGGCGTCGGAGCAGCTGCAACAGGGGCAGCAGCGACCGGGGCGACAGCCTGAGCAACCGGGGCAACTGCGGCGGCCGGAGCAGCACCAGCCACTTCGAATACCATGATCAGGGAACCGGTGGAGACCTTGTCACCCGCCTTCACCTTGATCTCTTTGACCACACCGGCGAACGGGGCAGGCACTTCCATGGAGGCCTTGTCACCTTCCACGGCGATCAGGGACTGGTCGGCTTCAACCTTGTCACCCACGGCGACCATGATCTCGGTGACTTCGACTTCGTCGCCACCGATATCCGGTACGTTGACCTCTTTGGCAGCGGCGGCAACCGGGGCAGCAGCCACGGGAGCGGCAGCCTGGGCCGGTGCAGCAGCAACGGCAGGAGCGGCGCCAGCCACTTCAAAGACCATCACCAGGGAACCGGTAGAGACCTTGGCGCCAGCGGCAACCTTGATCTCGACCACGCGGCCGGCGAACGGTGCCGGCACTTCCATGGAGGCCTTGTCACCTTCCACGGCGATGATGGACTGGTCGGCTTCAACCATGTCGCCCACGGCAACCATGATCTCGGTCACGTCCACTTCGTCGTCACCGATGTCCGGCACGTGCACGTCTTTGCGAGCGGCAGCAGCAGGAGCGGCGGCCGGTGCGGCTGCAACCGGTGCAGCCGCCTGAACCGGCGCAGGTGCGGCAGCACCTTCGGCTTCGAAGATCATGATCTGGGAACCGGTGGCAACCTTGTCACCCACCTTGATCAGGATCTCTTTGACGATACCGGCGGACGGGGCCGGTACTTCCATGGAGGCCTTGTCACCTTCTACCGCGATGATGGACTGATCGAGTTCGACCTTGTCACCCACGGCCACCATGATCTCGGTGACTTCAACTTCATCGGCGCCGATATCCGGCACCATAATCTGTTTGGACATTGTGCTTTATCCTCTTGCGTGCATCCGCGTGACCGACTGCTGTCACGCGTCTCTCGCGTTAACCTTTGCAAGGTCGTGCCGGGCAGCGAGTCCCGGCACGACACTTGATCCTCTTACGCGTACAGCGGGTTGACCTTGTCGGCATCGATGCCGTACTTGGCGATGGCGTCAGCCACAACCTGCTTGTCTACCTCGCCGCGCTTGGCCAGTTCGGTCAGGGCAGCAACCACCACGTAGAATTCGTTCACTTCGAAGTGACGACGCAGGTTGGCACGGCTGTCGGAACGGCCGTAACCGTCGGTACCCAGCACGCGGTAGTTCTCGGTCGGTACGAAGGCACGCACCTGATCGGCGAAGGACTTCATGTAGTCGGTCGCGGCGATGGTGGCTTCGCTGCCCAGTACCTGAGCGATGTACGGTACGCGAGCATCGGCGTTCGGGTGCAGCATGTTCCAGCGATCCGCGTCCTGACCGTCACGAGCCAGCTCGTTGAAGGAGGTGACGCTGAACACGTCGGAGCCGATGCCGTACTCGCTGGCCAGGATCTGGGCGGCGGTGCGCACGTGACCCAGGATGGAGCCACAACCCAGCAGCTGTACCTTGGCCTTGGTGCCGGCCACGGTTTCCAGCTTGTAGATACCCTTGCGGATGCCTTCCTCGGCGCCTTCCGGCATGGCCGGCATGGCGTAGTTCTCGTTCAGGGTGGTGATGTAGTAGAAGACGTTCTCCGGCTTCTCACCGTACATGCGACGCAGACCGTCCTGTACGATCACCGCTACTTCATAGGCGTAGGATGGGTCGTAGGAGACGCAGTTCGGGATGGTGTTGGCCAGGATGTGGCTGTGACCATCTTCGTGCTGCAGACCTTCGCCGTTCAGGGTAGTACGACCGGAGGTCGCACCCAGCAGGAAGCCACGGGCTTGCTGGTCACCGGCTGCCCACGCCATGTCGCCGATCCGCTGGAAGCCGAACATGGAGTAGTAGATGTAGAACGGGATCATCGGGCAATCGTTGGTGCTGTAAGAGGTCGCAGCAGCCAGCCAGGAGGACATGGCGCCCAGCTCGTTGATGCCGTCTTGCAGAACCTGACCCTGCTTGTCTTCCTTGTAGTAGGAAACGATGTCGCGGTCTTGCGGGGTGTACTGCTGACCGTGCGGGCTGTAGATACCGATCTGGCGGAACAGACCTTCCATACCGAAGGTACGGGCTTCGTCAGCCAGGATCGGGACGATGCGCTTGCCGATGGACTTGTCTTTCAGCATCACGTTCAGGGAACGCACGAACGCCATGGTGGTGGAGATTTCGCGCGCCTGTTCACCCAGCAGCGGACCAAAAGCATCCAGCGCCGGGATTTCCAGCTTGGTGGTGCTCTCGCGCAGACGGGTCGGTACATAGCCCTTCAGCGCGGCACGACGGGCGTGCAGGTACTTGTGCTCTTCGGTACCCTCTTCGATCTTCAGGTACGGCAGGGTTTCCAGCTGCTCGTCGGTGACCGGCAGGTTGAAACGATCGCGCAGGTGACGCACGGAGCCCAGATCCATCTTCTTGACCTGGTGAGCGATGTTCTTGCCTTCGGCTGCTTCACCCATGCCGTAACCCTTGATGGTCTTGGCCAGGATCACGGTCGGCTTGCCCTTGGTCGCCGCAGCCTTGGAGAAGGCGGCGAACAGTTTGCGAGGATCGTGACCACCGCGGTTCAGGGCGAAGATCTCCTCGTCGGTCATGTCTTTGACCAGCGCGGCAGTTTCCGGGTAACGGTTGAAGAAGTGCTCGCGCACGTAGCCGCCATCACGGGACTTCATGGTCTGGTAGTCACCGTCCACGGTCTCGTTCATCAGCTGGATCAGCTTGCCGGAAGTGTCTTTCTTCAGCAGCTCATCCCACTTGCGACCCCAGATCACCTTGGTGACGTCCCAGCCAGCGCCGGAGAACAGGCCTTCCAGCTCGTTGATGACCTTGCCGTTGCCGACAACCGGGCCATCCAGACGCTGCAGGTTGCAGTTGACCACGAACACCAGGTTGTCGAGCTTTTCACGCACGGCAACGGTCAGGGCGCCCTTGGCTTCCGGCTCGTCCATCTCGCCATCACCCAGGAAGGCGTAAACGGTCTGCTCGGAGCAATCCTTGATGCCACGGTCGGTCAGGTACTTCAGGAAGCGAGCCTGATAGATGGCGGCGATGGGGCCCAGACCCATGGAGACGGTCGGGAACTGCCAGAAGTCCGGCATCAGTTTCGGGTGCGGGTAGGAAGGGATACCCTTGCCATCCACTTCCTGACGGAAGTTGTCCAGCTGCTCTTCGGTCAGACGACCTTCAGCGAAGGCACGAGCATAGATGCCCGGGGAGATGTGACCCTGGAAGTAGACCAGGTCGCCACCGTCCTTCTCGCTGCGAGCGCGGAAGAAGTGGTTGTAGCAGACTTCGTAGATGGTCGCGGAAGAAGCGAAGGAAGACATGTGACCACCCAGGTCCAGGTCTTTCTTGGAAGCGCGCAGCACGATCATCATGGCGTTCCAGCGGATGATGGCGCGAATGCGGCGCTCCATCTCCAGGTCGCCCGGGTAGTCCGGCTCTTCGCTGGACGGGATGGTGTTGATGTAATCGCGGTTTGCCTTGGCAGCCACGTCCACACCGCTTGCGCGGGCTTTCTCGGCCAACTGTTCAAGGATGAACTGAGCGCGTTGGGGACCCTCTTCACGCAGCAGGGATTCCAGAGAGGCAAGCCACTCCAGCGTTTCTATCGGGTCCACATCGTTCTTCAGGATATCAGACATGGCTGGTTCCTATTTTGTTGTGATTGCACGGCATTGCACGGCGAAGGGCGCAAGCATTCGACAATAAAGCCTTGTGGGATTAGTTTTCCTGCTGACGGATCCGACGCATGGATCGCTGGATCCGGCTGTCTTCCCTCTGCATATCCAACAAGGTGTCCTCGATAAAGGCCAGGTGCTCATGACAAGCTGCCCTGGCCCGCTCCGGAGCCCCCGACAGGATAGCCTCGATCAGATGCGCGCGATGGCGACGGATCTTGGCGACCACTCCCGGACGGCGATTCAGAATTTCGTTATTGCGTAAAATGTTCTGCTCAAGCATGGGGCCCATGGCCCGCAGCAGATGCAGCAGCACCACGTTGTGGGACGCCTCGGCCACCGCCAGATAGAACTGGGTGACGGCAGCGGATTCGCTGACCAGCGAGCCTTGCTGGCCGGCCTCCTCGATGGCGGACTGCACCTGACGGATGCGCTCGAAATCGGCGTCCGTACCCCGTAACGCAGCATAGTAGGCGCAGATGCCTTCCAGTGCGTGGCGAAACTCCAGCAGGTCATACTGGGCTTCCGGGTGAGTGCTGAGCAGCTCGAACAGGGGATCGGCAATCCCTTTGCTCAAGGCGTTTTGTACGTAAGTGCCGCCGCCCTGACGACGATACAAGAGTCCTCTTGCCTCGAGGCGCTGGATGGCTTCGCGCAGCGAGGGGCGCGACACCTGAAACTGGATGGCCAGTTCCCGCTCAGGCGGCAACTTCTGGCCCGGCTGCAAACTGCCTTCCAGAATCATCTGTTCCAGCTCGGCGACAATGGCGTCGGCCAACTTGGGTTGAGTAATCTTGAGATAGGGCATGAGGCTGCTTTGTTAAATTGGTATTACCAATTTCATGAATGGGGCGAAAATTAGCAGAGGGCATGGGAAAAGTCCACCCAAAAGATGATCTGAATCAAGAATCAACCTTGCCACTTAAGGGGTAAAGAGAGGGATTTATGATTTAGCTCATAGAAATTGGTCAGACCAATATTTTTGACATTGCTCACAGGCAACATTTGATCAACAGCCAACAAAAATGGCCTGCCATAAAGGCAAGCCATTGTTTTAAAAACACAAACTTATTTTTAGAATAATCACTTAAAGTTGAGTGCCTGACGGTAGCGCGGCCATTCGAAACTGTCACCCGGATCCGTCTTGCGCCCCGGCGCTATGTCGCAATGGCCGACGATACGATCCGCCGTAATGGCGGGGTAATGGCTGGACAAGGTTCGGCTGAGCCCAACCAATGCCTCGTATTGTGCGTCGGTGTAGGGGTGCTCATCGGTCCCTTCCAGCTCGATCCCGATGGAAAAGTCGTTGCACGCCTCTCGTCCCTGCCAGCTCGATACCCCAGCATGCCAGGCTCTGGCACCAAACGGCACATATTGCACCAGCTCACCGTCGCGCCGGATCAGGCAATGTGCCGAGACCCGCAGCTGATGGATACCGGCAAAATAGGGGTGAGCGTCGGGATCGAGCCGCCCAAGGAAAAGATCATCGATGAAGGGACCGCCAAACTCGCCAGGCGGCAGGCTGATGCCATGCACCACCAGCAGGGAGATATCGTTCGGGGTGGCCCGCTCGTTGTGGTGCGGTGACGGCACCTTGCGGGCTTGCTCACACCAACCGTCTGAATCAATGGAAAATACTATTTTTGGCTGAGTCATTGTCTACTCGCTCTGCAATGGGATGGCGCATCTGGCAACACTGGACGGGCAACAAGGCGATCCACCTCTCAGGCTCATCGCAGTCGCCTCATGACAGCGGGCAACTGTGGTAGGCTGAGCCATCTTCCGCTCGACTCAGGAAAGGATATGCACCCGATGGCACGCCGCTTCTGGTTGCTGGCCTGGCTCTCCCTGATGGGATTGCTGACCCTCTATTTTCATGCCCGCGAACAACCGTCGGTGACCGCCAGCGGCGACCTGCTGCTCAAGGCCGATGCCAGCGGCCACTATCGTCTGGAGGGTGCCATCAACGGTCAGCCGGTGCAACTGCTGCTCGATACCGGTGCGACCCGCATTACCGTGCCACAACAGGTTGCCGAACGGCTTGGCCTGACCGCCCGCGGCAGCAGTCAGGTGAATACGGCAGCCGGCTTTATCCGGGTCGGCAACGGCACCATCGAAACGCTGGCGATGGGACCACTGACCTTGTACGATCTGGCCATCTTCATCAATCCGGCAGCGGCTGGCGACGAGGTGCTGGTAGGCATGAACGCCCTCGGCCGGCTGGAGCTGGTTCAAAAGGAGCGGCAGTTGCTGCTCAGACCTTTGCAGGAATAAAAGGCATGCTACAACAGGACATCCGCCGCGCCGTGCGCGCCGCACTACTCGAAGACTTGGGCGATGCCCTCACCCCGTTGGATCAACCGGATGCCAGCGCCGACATCACGGCTCAGCTGATCCCGGCGGATCGCCTCGCCAGCGCCAGGGTCATCACCCGCGAGGCTGGCGTATTTTGCGGCCAGCCCTGGGTCGATGAGGTGTTTGTCCAGCTTGGTGGCGAAGTCAGAGTTGAATGGCTGGTACAAGATGGCGAAGTGCTCTCCCCCAATCAGGAACTGTTTCGCCTGCATGGCCCGGCCCGCGTGTTGCTGACCGGTGAGCGCAATGCCCTCAACTTCGTGCAGACCCTCTCCGGAGTGGCCTCTCTTACCGCTCGCTACGTGGCCGAGCTGGCAGATACCGATTGTCGGCTGCTCGATACCCGCAAGACCCTGCCAGGACTGCGCAGCGCCCAGAAGTACGCTGTCACCTGCGGCGGCGGCAAGAACCACAGGATCGGCCTGTTCGACGCTTACCTCATCAAGGAGAATCACATTCTCGCCTGTGGCGGCATCGCTGAAGCAATCAGCGAAGCCCGCCGTCTCAACCCGGGTAAACCGGTAGAGGTAGAAGTCGAATCCCTGGTCGAGCTGGAGCAGGCCTTGGCTGCCGGTGCCGACATAGTGATGCTGGATAACTTCGACATTCCCATGATGCGCGAGGCGGTTGCCCTCAATCAGAGCCGGGCCAAGCTGGAGGTATCTGGCAACGTTACGCTAGATACCCTAGCTGACTATGCCGCGACCGGCGTCGATTTTATCTCGGTCGGCGCCCTGACCAAGCATGTACGCGCCCTGGATCTCTCGATGCGATTCATCTAGCCGCAGAGGCATCATCGTGCCCCTATCTTGTCGCTGACATATAACAAGATGAAGGACTTGCAAAAGGCGCCACGGGCGCCTTTTCTTTAAGGCAGGATCCCTCGGCAAAGGAGTGTGAGATGGACCCATCCCCGCCAGTAAAAAAGAGTCGATAGGGACTCTTCATCCATGATTTATATCAAAATTTTCGCAAATGACAGAAAGATTGTTAACAAAGACCCCGGCCTCTGTTGCCAAGTCAAACAGCTCGGATAAGATACTGACGTGTGGATAGTTTTCCACCGGCACTTCCCAGGAACCAAGGACAAAAAGGATATTTGAAATGAAGAAACAATCAGGCTTTACCCTTATCGAATTGATGATCGTAGTCGCGATCGTCGCCATCCTGGCCGCCATCGCGCTGCCGGCGTATCAAACATATACATTACGCGCAAAATACTCAGAGGTAATTGCAGCCGCTGGCCCAGCGAAAACAGCTGTAGAAGTATGTGTGCAAAGCCTTGATGTAACTGCAATAGACCTTACTAACGCAACTGCTGGCGGTTCGTGCATTGACGCAGCAAATAGTGCATTAGCAAGTGCCATCGCTAATGCGAATGCAGCACGTATAGACACCGACAATACAAAAACTCTCGCTGCTGCAACTGGTGCAAATACCGTCACTATTACCGTAACAAGCGGTACTGATTTTGCTAACCTGACACCCGCCAACCCAACATTTGTCATGGTTGGAACTGTTGAAGCGTCTAAGCAAGTCAACTGGACAAGAGATACCGGTACATGTGCTGCTGCTAGCATGTGCTAACGATGACCTCTAGCCCCAATAGCGGCCTGGCGTTAAGCCTGGCCGCCTCTTCCCTGCTCAGTGAGTCCGACTCACAGCGCTATCTGAGCCAAGCCAAGGCCCAGCGCAAGCCCTTTGTGACCTTTCTGATCGAAAACGAAATCCTAGACAGCAAGGCACTGGCTGACTTCTGCGAGCTGGAGTATGGGGTACCTCTGTTGGATCTTGCCGCCTTCGACCTGGCCGAGATCCCGCAGAAATACCTCAATCAGAAGCTGATTGAAAAGCATCACGTCCTGCCCATCTACACCCAAGGGCACACCCTCTATATCGCTATGTCAGACCCGACCAATGTGTCTGCACTGGAGGATTTTGGCTTCAGCTTCGGGTTACATACCGAGGCGCTGCTGGTCGAGGAAAACAAACTCACCACTGCCATCAGCAAGCTGATGGAGAGCGATCAGGATGCCCTCGGCATGGAGGACATCGACGAATCCGAGATCTCCGAGCTGGAAGTGTCTGACGAGGGATCACGGCTCGACGAGAGCGTCAACACTGCTGACGATGACGCGCCCATCGTCAAATACATCAACAAAATCATGATGGATGCCATCAAGCGCGGTGCCTCTGACCTTCACTTCGAGCCCTATGAGACCAAATACCGCATCCGCTTTCGAATAGACGGTATTCTGCATGAGATAGCGACCCCACCGGTCAACCTAGCCAACCGCTTCTCGGCTCGCCTCAAGGTGATGGCACGGCTCGATATCGCTGAGCGGCGACTGCCACAGGATGGCCGCATCAAGCTGAAGCTGTCGCGCAACAAGTCGATGGATATGCGGGTCAATACCCTGCCCACCATGTGGGGCGAAAAGATCGTTATCCGTCTGCTCGACTCCTCCGCCGCACGCCTCAATATCGAGCAACTCGGTTTCGACGAGCGCCAGAAGGCGCAATACCTGCGTGCCCTGTCGAAGCCTCAGGGCATGATTCTGGTGACCGGCCCTACCGGTTCGGGCAAGACGGTTTCACTCTATACCGGTCTCAATATTCTCAATACCACCGAGGTCAATATCTCCACCGCCGAAGATCCGGTGGAGATCAACCTGCCCGGCGTCAATCAGGTGCAAGTCAATCCCAAGGCAGGGCTGACCTTCGCCAGCGCCCTGCGTTCTTTCTTGCGCCAAGACCCCGATGTGGTCATGGTGGGTGAAATCCGGGATCTGGAGACCGCTGAAATTGCCATCAAGGCCGCCCAGACCGGCCACCTGGTGCTATCCACCCTACACACCAACTCGGCGGCAGAAACGCTGACCCGGATGATGAACATGGGGGTGCCCGCCTTCAATATCGCCTCCTCGGTCACCCTGATCATGGCTCAGCGGCTGGCGCGCAAACTGTGCGATCACTGCAAAGCCCCCGAAGTCGTACCCGAGGCTGAGCTGCTTGAGCTGGGTTTTACCCAGCAGCAGCTGGCCGCTGGCTTGCGGCTGTTCAAACCGGTTGGCTGCAAAGAGTGCTCGGGTGGCTACAAGGGCCGGGTCGGCATCTACGAAATCATGCTAATGTCTGAAAACATCGCAAAATTGATCATGCAAGGGGCCAACTCTCTGCAGATTGCCGCCATAGCCCAGAAGGAAGGCATGCGTACCTTGCGTACCTCCGGCCTTGAGAAGGCCCGCCTGGGGGTGACCAGTCTCGCGGAGATAAACCGGGTAACAACCAACTGACAGAGTCTATCGCTCAGCCGATTCATCCAGGTGCCGCCGGCCCTGGCGATTTCCATCAGGCCGAGGCTGCTTCTCCTCATGACGAGCAACCCGAGCCCCATTGCAGGACGCAGTGATGGCAACGCTAACCCAGAAACAGAATGCCCCCAAGAAAGTCTTCGCTTTTCGCTGGAGCGGGGTGAATCGCAAGGGCCAGAAGGTCTCCGGCGAATTGCAGGCCGACAGCATCAACACGGTCAAGGCAGAACTGCGCAAACAGGGTGTCAACGTCACCAAGGTGAGCAAGAAGAGCCAGGGGCTCTTCTCCAAGGGCGGCGCCAAGATCAAGCCGATGGACATCGCCGTCGTCTCCCGCCAGATCACCACCATGCTGTCAGCCGGCGTACCTCTGGTCCAAAGCCTGCAGATCATCGCTCGCAGCCACGAGAAGGCGGCCATGCGCGAGCTCATGGGCCAGATTGCCGCCGATGTGGAGACCGGCACGCCTATGTCCGAAGCGCTGCGCCGTCATCCCCGTCACTTTGACGATCTCTACTGCGATCTGGTGGAGGCTGGCGAACAGTCCGGCGCCCTAGAGACCATCTACGATCGTATCGCCACCTATCGCGAGAAATCGGAAGCCCTCAAGTCCAAGATCAAGAAAGCCATGTTCTACCCCACAATGGTCATATTGGTGGCCATTGTCGTTACCTCCATCCTGCTGCTGTTTGTCATTCCCCAGTTCGAGGACATCTTCAAGAGTTTCGGCGCCGAACTGCCCATCTTCACCCAGTTCGTCATCGGCATCTCCCGTTTCATGCAGAACTGGTGGTATGTGATCTTTGGCGGCATAGCGCTCGCCATCTTTCTCTACGTGCGCGCCTGGCGCGCCTCCCAGAAGGTCAAGGACAACACCGACAAGTTCATACTGACCATCCCCGTGGTCGGCATGATATTGCACAAGGCCGCCATGGCCCGTTTCGCCCGCACCCTCTCCACCACCTTCTCTGCCGGTATTCCACTGGTGGATGCCTTGGTTTCTGCGGCAGGCGCCTCCGGCAACTATGTCTACCGTACTGCCGTCATGGCCATTCGCAACGAGGTGGTGGCCGGTATGCAGATCAACGTGGCCATGCGCACCGTCGATCTGTTCCCGGACATGGTGATCCAGATGGTGATGATCGGCGAGGAGTCTGGCGCCATCGATGATATGCTCTCCAAGGTCGCCACCATCTTCGAGCAGGAGGTGGACGATCTGGTCGACGGCCTCACCAGCCTGCTGGAGCCTCTCATCATGGTAGTGCTGGGGGTTCTGGTCGGCGGCATGGTGGTCGCCATGTATCTGCCCATCTTCAAACTGGGATCGGTGATCCACTGATCCCCCATCAATCCGAGACTCCATGTTGCTGATCACTGACGTTTTTCACAGCCTGCCCTGGCTCTATTTCTCGCTGGTATTCCTCTTTTCTCTGATGATCGGCAGTTTTCTCAACGTGGTCATCCATCGCCTGCCCATCATGCTGGAGCGGGAGTGGCAGGCCGAGTATCTCGGCTATTTCAATCCGGAAACACTGCCGCAGCAGGAAGAACGCTACAACCTGATGGTGCCGCGTTCTGCCTGCCCCCATTGCGGCCACGCCATCACGGCCATGGAGAACATCCCCCTGCTCAGCTGGCTCTGGCTCAAGGGACGCTGCCGTGAATGCCAGGCCCCTATCTCGGTCCGTTATCCTCTGGTGGAATTGCTGACGGCCCTGCTCTCGCTGGTCGTCGCCGCGACATTTGCACCGGGCTGGGGCTTGCTGGCCGCCCTGCTGCTCACCTGGGTGCTGGTGGCACTCACTTTCATCGATCTGGACAAGATGCTGCTGCCGGACCAGCTGACCCTGCCACTGTTGTGGGGCGGCCTGCTGTTCAACCTGGCAGGGGGATTTATACCGCTGGCCGATGCGGTGATCGGCGCCATGGCTGGCTATCTGGTGCTCTGGAGCCTCTACTGGGCCTTCAAGCTGCTGACCGGCAAGGAAGGGATGGGCTATGGCGACTTCAAGCTGCTGGCGGCGCTGGGTGCCTGGCTCGGCTGGCAGGCACTGCCCATCGTGCTGCTGCTCTCGTCGCTGGTTGGCGCTTTCATCGGGATTGGTCTCATTCTGCTGCGCAACCATCATCAGAACAAACCCATCCCCTTCGGCCCCTATCTGGCCATCGCCGGCTGGATCGCGCTGCTGTGGGGCGATACCATCACCCGCTGGTACCTCACGACGTTTCTCTGATCAAAGGCAACACTGACCCATGTATGTAGTCGCAATCACCGGTGGAATTGGCAGCGGCAAGACCACGGTTGCCAATCAATTTGCAGAGCTCGGCATCGAAGTAGTGGATGCGGACGTCATCGCCCGCGAGGTAGTCGAGCCCGGTACCCCTGCCCTGGCCACCATCGCCGCCCATTTTGGCTCAGATGTCATCACCCCCGCTGGCCAGCTCAATCGCCGTCGGCTGCGTGAGCGGGTCTTCACTGACCCGCAGGCCAAGGGCTGGCTCAACGCTCTGCTCCACCCCCTCATTCGCACCGAGATGCAGCGCCAGTGTGCGGCCGCTCGCTCCCCCTATTGCTTGCTGGTAGTGCCCTTGCTGGTGGAAAACCGGCTCACTGCCCTAGCCAATCGGGTATTGGTGATCGACGTGGACGAAGCGACCCAGATTGAGCGTACCTGCCGCCGGGACGGCGTGAGCCGCGAGCAGGCCCAAGCCATCCTGACCGCCCAGGCGAGCCGGGCCGAACGGCTGGCGGCAGCCGACGATGTGCTGGACAACCAGAATGGCACGCCCGAGGCGATAAAGAGCCGAATTTTAGCGCTGCACGAGACATATCTGGCATTTGCCTCTCAACAAGCCCGCCAACTGTGAGTACACTAGGCCGGTTTATGGCTGGCCAGGATTAGGCATGATTTACGATTTTCCCCTCAATGAAAAAAGCCGGACCTATCTTCGTCTGGAGTCCCTGTTTTCCCAGATCCGCGACAATCTGGAGAGCGACCAGTCCTGGGCACATATCGCCTTTTTCAAGGGTCTGTTCGACCTGCAGGAGTTGCTGGAACGCGGCGACCTGCGCGCCGATCTGATCAAGGATCTGGAGCGCCTCGGCCAGCGCCTGAGCCACTGGGCCAGCCTGCCCGATGTTGACCTGGAGCAGATCAGCCAGATGCAACAGGAGAGCGCCCAGCTGTCCCGCAACCTGCTGAGTGCCCCGCGTCCCGGTGCCCGCCTCAAAGAGGATCGGCTGCTCGGCTCCATTCGCCAACGCTTCTCCATTCCGGGCGGATTGTGCGCCTTCGACGTGCCGCAACTGCACCACTGGCTCGCTACCCCGGCCATCGCCCGTCATCAGCAGATGCAGCTGTGGCTGAGCGACATCAATCTGTTGATGAACGCCATCTCCCTGCTGCTGCGGCTGTGGCGTGAGTCCGGCAACTTCAGCGAGCAGGTTGCCGTCAACGGCTTCTTCCAGGATACCGCCGAGAGCGCCGAGCTGATCCGCATCCGTCTGACCGGCACCCAGCAGTGCTACCCCACCCTGAGCGGCCACAAGAACCGGTTCGCCCTGCGTTTCCTGCCTACCACGGAGCAGCAGATCGGTGATGTTCCCTTCCAGCTTGCCTGCTGCTAAGGAGCATTCATGGTGACCAAAGTAAAGTGCCCGACCTGCCAAACCGAGCTGGAATGGGGCCCACAAAGTCCGTTTCGGCCGTTCTGCAGCAAGCGCTGCCAGCTGATCGATCTCGGCGAGTGGGCCGACGAGGAGAAGCGGATCCCGGGGGAAATAGACCCGGAGCTGCTGCCCTACCCCGAAGAAGGGGAGCAGTGGCAGTAAGCCAGCAATCAAAAAGGGCCGATACGGCCCTTTTTATTTTGGTATGCACTGCGGCTCACATCAGCCCTGTGCGGCCAGTGATGCCTGCAGGCGCGTCACGATCGGGCCATTGGCGTCGGGGAAATGGTACTCGTGCAGAGAGGCCAGCGGCACCCAGCGACACTCCTGCCCCTCCTTGCCGAACGGCTCGCCGCTAAAGCGGGTCACCTTCCAGATATCCAGCAGCACCTGCTTGTCCGGGTAGTCGTGATGCAGTTCCATGAAGGGGGCGCAATCCTGCACCCGGATCCCGATCTCTTCCCACAGTTCGCGATCCAGCGCAGTAAGCAGATCCTCCCCGGCTTCCACCTTGCCGCCTGGAAACTCCCAGCGATCCCCCTGATGGCGATCGGCGGAGCGCTTGGCGATAAAGATATCGCCCCGTTCGTTCTCGATGACGCCGACCGCCACCCAGATCCGTTTCTTCTGTTCCATCATTGTCCTCAACGTAAACACGGCAAACGGGCAATCCAGGGCGCCAGCCGATGGGCCTGCGGCTCCCTTTGTGCCGTAAAGATATCCTGCCCCACATGTTCGCTCCCGCCAGGGGCGGGCTGCGGCCAGGGAATGGCACCTGGCGGCGTGAAGCAGCGATCGTGCACCAGACAGCTCTGCGAGAGATAACCCCAGAGCCGATCGCGCAAAAACCATTGGTCGATGTTCGGCGTCTCCATCACATCGGGCTGATAGCCTTCGAGCAGGGGCGCCAACGGCGGCAATACGCCGGCCACCCCGCCCCACATCCCCGCCAGCACCAGATCGGTATGGCTCCACCAGTCGCGCATGATATGAAACCAGTGCGTCGATGCAAGCCACTCCTGTACCGCCAGCAGCTCGCGCACGCCCGGCACCGAATCCACATCCCGCACCAGAAAGCGCCCCACCAGTGGATCATTGGCCACCTGGAAACGCCAGCACAGACGCTGACGCAAAGGCTGACCGGCAGGTTGCAACAAGAGCTCTGCCCCCAGTTCGCGCAGCGCAGCGAGCAACTCGGCCGGCACGCTCTCATCCACGTAGAAACGCACCTGCCAGCCCGGATAGAGATAGGCCGCCGCCAGCACATTGTCGATGGCTCCTCGCAGATAACGGGGAGCACTGCCCCACAGGGAAAAAGCGATGACATCCGGTTTGCGACTGCCATCGGCCAACCAGACGGCCGGTTCTGCCGTAGGCAATGCCCAGGATGGTGGCGCCTTGCCCGCCGACCGGGCCTTCAGGGTCAGTGAGCGGGTTCCCGCCAGAGCGGCCTCATCGTAGCGATCCAGCTTGGCCAGCGAGGCGCAGAGGGCGTCCAGCGCATGGAAATCGTCGGGGGCGCGCTGCTGCAAGGTTTGCAAGCGTGCCACTGCCAGCTCGTACTGACCGGCCCGCGACAGGCAAGCGCAGAGGTTGCGCAGCACCTCGTCATTGGCGGGTTTGGCCTTGTGGGCCATCTCCAGCACCTGCGCCGCGGAAGCCGGGTCATCGCACAGAAAGAGGTAATAGGCAAACTGCAGCTGCAAGGCAATCGGCTTGGCCGCGCTGCCGTTGAGCCGGGCCAGCAGTTGCTGGATGGCAACCTGACGCTGGCCCGCCAGCCAGCTGTTGTGGGCAGTAGTATCCCATCCTGTCGGCATCTTGCTCATCGCACGGCTCTCCTTCTTTGCCTGCCGGAAATGAATGCACCGCCCGGAGGCGGTGCATCATCGTCATTGCGCTATCAGGTCAACTGACCGTGGCAGTGCTTGTATTTTTTGCCTGAGCCACACGGGCAGGGGTCATTGCGTCCCACCTTCTGCTCGTCCCGCACGAAGGTAACCGGGGCAGCTTCGGCCTGGGCCTCGTCGTCAGCCAGCTGGTTGTCGGCCGCGGCATGGGTGTAGGTGCGGGGAGCGGCTTCGGCCTGCTGGCGCTGCTGCTCTTCCATCGCCTCCACATCGCGCTCCTGCACCTGTACCCGGCTCAGGATGCTGACCACGTCGCGCTTGAGGGTTTCCAGCATCTGGGTGAACAGATCGAAGGATTCGCGCTTGTACTCCTGCTTGGGGTTTTTCTGGGCGTAACCGCGCAGATGGATGCCCTGACGCAGGTGATCCATGGCCGCCAAGTGCTCTTTCCACAGGCCGTCCAGGGTTTGCAGCATCACCGCCTTCTCGAAGTTGCGCAGCACCTCCTTGCCGACCAGCTCTTCCTTGTGGGCATAGAGTTTGGTGGCTTCATCCAGGATGCGCTCGCGCAGTTTCTCTTCATAGAGCTTGTCGTCTTCCGCCAGCCACTGCTGCAACGGCAGATCCAGCGCGAAGTCGGACTTCAGGCGGGCTTCCAGACCCGGCACGTCCCACATCTCTTCCAGGGACTGGGGCGGGATGTACTCGTCGATGATGGCGCCATAGACATCGTCACGGATGACGTGGATGGTCTCGGAGATATCGCTGGTGTCCAGCAGCTCATTGCGCTGCTCGTAAACCACCTTGCGCTGGTCGTTGGCCACGTCGTCAAACTCCAGCAAGCTCTTGCGGATGTCGAAGTTGCGACCCTCCACCTTGCGCTGGGCATTTTCGATCGCCTTGGTCACCCACGGGTGCTCGATGGCCTCGCCCTCTTCCATCCCCAGCTTCTTCATCATGCCGGTGACGCGATCGGAGGCGAAGATCCGCATCAAGGTATCTTCCATGGAGAGGTAGAAACGGGAGGAACCCGGGTCGCCCTGACGACCGGAACGGCCGCGCAGCTGGTTGTCGATACGACGGGATTCGTGGCGCTCGGTACCTATGATGTGCAGACCACCAGCGGCCAGTACCGCATCGTGACGCACCTGCCAGGCCGCTTTCAGCTCGGCGATTTGTGCCTCGGTCGGGTTCTCCAGCTGGGCGATTTCCGCTTGCCAGTTGCCGCCGAGCACGATGTCGGTACCACGACCGGCCATGTTGGTGGCGATGGTGACGGCGCCGGTCTGACCGGCCTGGGCGACGATCTCCGCTTCCATGGCGTGGAACTTGGCGTTCAGCACCTTGTGCGGGATGTTCTCCTTGGTCAGGATGCCGGAGAGCAGCTCGGAGTTCTCGATGGAGACGGTACCGACCAGTACCGGCTGGCCGCGTTCGACGCAACCGCGAATGTCTTCGATGATGGCGGCATACTTCTCGTTGGCGGTCAGGTAGACCAGATCGCCCATGTCCTTGCGCACCATCGGCTTGTTGGTCGGGATAACCACGGTATCCAGGCCATAAATTTGCTGGAATTCAAAGGCTTCGGTATCGGCAGTCCCCGTCATGCCCGCCAGCTTGTCGTACAGACGGAAGTAGTTCTGGAAGGTGATGGAGGCCAGAGTCTGGTTCTCGTTCTGGATCTTGACCCCTTCCTTCGCTTCGACCGCCTGATGCAGACCATCGGACCAGCGACGGCCCGGCATGGTACGGCCGGTGTGCTCGTCGACGATGACGATCTCGTCCTTCTGGACGATATAGTCGACGTTGCGCTCAAACAGGGTATGAGCGCGCAGGCCGGCGTTGACGTGGTGCAGCAGGCTGATGTTGGTGGCGGAGAACAGGGAGTCATCCTCGGCCAGCAGCCCCTCTTTCTTGAGCAGCTCTTCGACGAAGATCTGGCCGTTTTCGGTCAGCAAAGCCTGACGGTTCTTCTCGTCCACCGTGTAGTGGCCGTCGCCGGTGTACTCTTCAGAGTCTTCCTTGTCCTGCTTGACCAGCAGCGGGATCAGCTTGTTGACACGGATATAGAGCTCGGAGCTGTCTTCGGCCGGGCCGGAGATGATGAGCGGGGTACGGGCTTCATCGATGAGCACCGAGTCCACCTCATCCACCAGCGCATAGTTGAGCGGACGCTGCACGCGCTGCTCGGGCGAGAACGCCATGTTGTCGCGCAGGTAGTCGAAACCGAATTCGTTGTTGGTACCGTAGGTGATGTCAGCGGCGTAGGCGTCACGCTTCTGGGACGCGTCCATGCCGGGCACGTTGCAGTCGACTGTCATGCCGAGGAAGGCGAACAGCGGGCGGTTCGCCTCGGCGTCACGCTTGGCCAGATAGTCGTTCACGGTCACCACGTGCACGCCGCGACCGCTCAGGGCGTTCAGGTAGGCCGGCAGGGTCGCGGTGAGGGTCTTGCCTTCACCTGTCTTCATCTCGGCGATGCGGTTGGAGTTCAGCACCATGCCACCGATCAGCTGCACGTCGAAGTGACGCATGCCAAACACCCTGCGAGATGCTTCACGCACGGTGGCAAAGGCCTCCGGCAGCAACTGCTCCAGTGTCTCACCCTGCTCCAGACGCTGACGATACTCGGCCGTCTTGGCCTGCAGCTGTGCATCGGACAGAGCTTCGAACTGAGGCTCCATCGCATTGATCTGTTTTACAATTTTGCGCAGAGCCTTGAGCGTTCTGTCGTTCCGGCTGCCGATAATCTTGGTAAGCAGTGTGCTAATCATGGGTACCAACTATTTCTGGTTATATAAGTGTTCCGTCACTGGAACCTGGAGAAAAAAACCTAACCCCGTCTGGCATTGAGAAAACGCGCGGGGTCCACCTGACGACCATCTTTCAACACTTCGTAATGCAAATGGACCCCGGTCGCGCGACCGGTGCGTCCCATCAAGGCAATTTTCTGGCCCTCATCGACCAGGGTGCCCACTTCGACCAGCAACTTGGAGTTGTGGGCATAGCGGGTCACCAAACCATTGCCGTGGTTGATCTCCACCATGTTGCCAAATTCCGGATGACGGCCCGCCCAGCTCACTACGCCCGGGCCCGTCGCCAGAATGGGGGTGCCGGGCTTGCCACGGAAATCCACCCCTTTGTGCATCTTGGCGCGACCGTTGAACGGATCGACCCGGCCACCGAAGCCAGAGGAGACCCAAACCCGCTCCTGCTTGACCGGTGTTCCGGAAATAAAGCCGGCATCGGTTATATGGTGATTCATGATGAAAGATTCAAGTACCGACAGCTGCTCTTCACGACTGCTGAGCTGCTGGCTGAGATGCTTCATGGAGTCCTGCAGCTCGTTGAGGCTGACTTCCAGATCCGCATCATAGGAGGGGCCGCCCATGGGGGGCAGCTCCTTGAAATTGAACTCTTCGGGATCGAGGTCGGCCTTTTCGGTCAGCCGCTCGCCGAGCGCGTTGAGACGACCCAGCTGCCCCTGCATGGTGCCCACCTGGGCGGCCAGCATGGCAAGCTGTTCGCGGGCTTCGTCAGCCCCTTGCGTGGATTTTTGCTGTTCGGCCATGGCCAGCGCGACTTCCAGCGCCTCCATTGTTTGATGCCAGCTCTGCCAGAGCCAGCCACCACTCAGGGCCAATACAGTGAAGAAGATACCGCCGACCCAGGCCAGACGTTGTTTCGGTAAGTGCAACTTGCGTCGCTGCTTGCCATTGAGGATCAGGGTAATGCTCATAGAAATCAGTCTGCTCGGTCAGGTGTGGCCATTGGCCCGCACGGGAAATAAAACCGGGAGATAATCGGTATTACGGAATGGAGTAAACAAATGACGGAACGTCGGTGCGGAGAGAGGACCGACGTTCCGTTGCACAGCTATCAGGCCAGAACCAGACCGTTATCGTAGTAAGCGATGGGCGCTTTGTCGCCCTCACCCTCGAAGGTCACCAGTTCCCAGGCCTCCTGCTTGGCCAGCAAGGCACGCAGCAGCTTGTTGTTCAGGGCATGGCCGGTCTTGTAGGCACGGAATTCGCCAATGATGCTGCGGTTACACATGTAAAGGTCACCGATCGCATCCAACATCTTGTGTTTGACGAATTCATCTTCATAGCGCAGGCCATCTTCGTTCAGTACCCGATAGTCATCCAGCACCACGGCGTTTTCCAGGCTTCCGCCCAGCGCCAGGTTCTGGGAACGCAGGTACTCGATGTCACGCATGAAACCGAACGTACGAGCACGGCTGATCTCTTTCACGAAAGAGGCACCGGAGAAGTCCAGCACGCAACGCTGATTGCGTCCTTCAAATACCGGATGCTGGAAGTCGATCTCGAGATCCATCTTGAAGCCGTTGCGATAGGGGTGGAATTCCGCCCACTTGTCGCCGTCTTCAACCCGGATGCTCTGCTTGATCCGCACAAACTGCTTGGGCGCATTCTGTTCACGGATACCGACTTCTTGCAGCAGGTAGATAAAGGGGTGCGCACTGCCGTCCATCACCGGGATCTCGGGCGCATCAACCTCGACATAGAGGTTGTCGATGCCCATCCCGGCCAGCGCGGCAGAGAGGTGCTCAATGGTAGAGACTCGGACACCGGCTTCATTGACCAGAGCGGTACAAAGCACGGTATCACGCACCTGATCGGCATTGGCTGGCAGCTCAACCACAGGATTCAGATCGGTACGCAAGTAAACGATCCCTGTGTTAACAGGCGCCGGACGGAACGTCATTGTGACTTTCCGGCCCGAATGCAGGCCGACACCGGTGGCCTGGACACTCGTTTTCAAGGTTCTTTGTCTAATCATGGGCGTATCCGCTTAACAGCTCAAATTCCTGACCAGATGGTCGTTGCCGGGCCATCTTAGCACATTCCTTAAGCAACAAACAAACCAGCGTCATTGGAGGCTTAGTCGGCTTGCTTGCGCAGGAACGCAGGAATATCGAGATAATCCGGTTCACGACGAGCTTGCGGCTCGGCGTTGACCACCTTGGCCGGGGCCTCTTCCATCACGCGAGACTGCAGGGCTTCGCTGATCAGGGGCTGACGGGCCGGACGCTCTTGGACCATGTTGTTCTTCACCAGCGTGATGTCCGGCTTGCGCTCGGCACCGATACCGGTGGCAACCACGGTCACGCGCAGTTCGTCGTGCATTTCCGGGTCGATTACGGTACCTACCACCACGGTGGCGTTCTCGGAAGCGAAGGCCTTGACCGCGTTACCCACGGTTTCGAACTCTTCGATGGTCATGTCCATGCCGGCGGTGATGTTGACCAGGATGCCACGGGCACCGGCCAGATCCACGTCTTCCAGCAACGGGCTGGAGATGGCTTTCTCGGCCGCTTCTTCGGCGCGGTCATCACCGGAGGCGGAACCGGTACCCATCATGGCGGTGCCCATTTCACGCATCACGGTACGCACGTCCGCGAAGTCGACGTTGATCAAGCCCGGACGGGTGATCAGCTCGGCAATGCCCTGTACCGCGCCAAGCAGTACGTCGTTGGCAGCCTTGAAGGCGTCCAGCAGGGAGATGCCGCGGCCCAGCACCTTCAGCAACTTGTCGTTGGGGATGGTGATCAGGGAGTCGACGTTCTTGGACAGCTCTTCGATGCCGTGAGCCGCGAAGCCCATCCGCTTCTTCCCTTCGAAGGAGAACGGCTTGGTTACGACAGCAACTGTCAGGATACCCATCTCACGGGCCACTTCGGCCACGATCGGTGCAGCACCGGTACCGGTACCACCACCCATGCCGGCGGCGATGAACACCATGTCGGAACCAGTCAGCAGCTCGCGCAGCGCTTCCCGATCTTCCATGGCCGCATCACGACCCACTTCCGGATTGGCTCCGGCACCCAGACCCTTGGTGATGCCACCACCGATCTGCAGGGTTGTGTTGGCGCTGGAGTTACGCAGAGCCTGGGCGTCGGTGTTGACGGTAATGAATTCAACGCCTTCGATGTTTTGACGAACCATGTGCTCGACCGCGTTGCCGCCGCCGCCACCCACACCAATCACTTTAATGACGGCTTCGTCAGTGTGGCTATCCATAAATTCAAACATGTTGTCTCTCCGCTTTATTTGCCTGACTCAGCAAAATCTTTTAGAACTCGCCACGCAACCAGTTGCTGACCCGTTTGACCAGCCCACCTACGCTTGCCTTGGCGGCATATTCCTTGCTACTGCCGGTGGATTGATGGGTGCGGCCATACTGCAGCAACCCGACCGCGGTCGAGTACACAGGCGCCTGCACATAATCACTCAATCCCCGGATATTCATGGGCTCCCCTACCCGGACCTGGCTCTGGAAGATCTGCTCTGCGCACTCCACAATGCCTTCGATCTGGGCAGCGCCGCCGGTCAAGACCACACCGGCTGCAAGCTGATGCTTGACCCCCTGCGCTTTCAATTCGCTTTGTACCCGCACCAGCTCATCATTCACCATGGAGAGCAACTCGGTGTAACGGGGCTCAATCACTTCAGCCAGTGTCTGCCGCTGCAGGCTGCGCGCCGGACGACCGCCGACACTGGGTACTTCAATATTGTCTTCCTTGCTGACCAGCCGGCCGAGGGCGCAGCCATAGCGCACCTTGATCGCCTCCGCATCGAGCGGCGGAGTGCCGAAGGCGTAGGCGATGTCGCTGGTCACCGTGCTGCCGGCGTACGGGATCACCTTGGTGTGACGCAAGGCACCGCCGGTAAACAGCGACATGTCCATGGTGCCGCCACCGATGTCCACCACGCAGACACCCAGCTCTTTCTCGTCTTCGGTCAGCACGGCGTAGCTGGACGCCAGTGCGGAGAAGATCAGCTGATCCACCCGCAGACCCACCTTCTCCACACATTTCTCGATGTTGCGAGCCATGTCGTTGTGGCAGGTGATCAGGTGCACCTTGGCCGCCATCCGCACGCCGGAGAGGCCGACCGGGTTCTTGATCCCTTCCTGGTAGTCGATGGCGAACTCCTGGGGCAGCACGTGCAGCACCCGGAGCTCATCGGACAACCGTACCGACTTGGCGGTGTGGATGACGTTGTCCACGTCTTCCTGGGTCACCTCTTCGTCGGAGATGGGCACCATGCCGGTTTCATTGCGACAGTCGATATGCTTGCCGGACAACCCCAGATAGACGGAGCTGATCTGGCAGTCGGCCATCATTTCAGCCTCTTCCACCGCGCGACGCAGGGACTTGACCACGGAATCAAGATCGTTGACCCCGCCCTTGTCCATGCCGCGAGAGGCGTGACTGCCCATGCCGATGACATTGAGCTCACCGTCTGGCAGCACTTCGCCAACCAGAACCGCCACCTTGGTTGTGCCGATATCCAGCCCGACAATCAGATTTCTATCTGCGGTTTTGGTCATTCACTTTCTCTTCGTTCTTCTTCCAGCCAACTGCCATTCCGGTGTCGTATCGAAGATCCACGTAAGCAACCCGCTCACGAGGTTCGATGACCGGAAAGGCATCGATAAACCGCTGCAGTCGAAGCGCGATATCCGAGCGCCCCAAAAACAGCTGAATGTTGCCATCCAGGGTCAGTTCCCAGGCATGGCGAGGGGTCAGATTCACCCCCAGCAGCTTGTACCCTCTGGCCGCCAGCTGCGCCTCGTATTGGCGGCTGGCCTCCAGCACCTTGACGGCCTGATCTTCTGGCCCCGACAGCTGCATCAGAGGGGTCTTCACCCTGTCCGGCGCACTGAACACCTCACCCTTGGTGTTGACGAAGCGGTTGCCATTCCAGCGGGCCGCGACCGCCTGTTCGGTGAGGTAGACCTTGATCTTGTTGGGCCACTTCTTGCGTACCGAGACCTGGGCCACCCAAGGCAAGGCGTTCAACCGCGCCTGCAATTCGTTTACATCCAACTCGAAGAAGTTGCGCAACTCGGCGCCATCCAGCACGGCGCTGCGCAGTTCATCGGTTTGCAAATACTGGTGTTGCCCCTGCAGCAACAGCTCGCTCATGGGCAACCGATTGGCATCCGTCAGCCAATCTTTAACATCCAGCGCGGTCTGGTAGAGGCCCCACATGACCAGGATGAAAAATCCCACCCCGGCGATGAAGCCCCCCTTGGTGCGCCCTTGTGCCCTTGCCTCCACCCGATCGATCCCCGTTTAACGCGCCATGCCGGCCCTTTGCAGACCGGTTCGCCATTATATAGGCCCCGGCTTGGCGGTCAAAATACTCATTGGGCCCTCAGGCGCCGGATTTCATGCTCTCGATGCTCAATTTCATCTCGCCGAGACGGCGAGCCAGTGCGCCGACGTTCCCTGCCCCCTGGGTCAGTACCAGATCGCCCTCACCCACCAGCCCGGCCAGCACCGCCGGCACATCGTCCGGCGTCGCGACAAAGATGGGCTCCAGACTGCCACGTGAGCGGATGGAGCGGCACAGGGCGCGGCCATCGGCGCCCGGAATGGGCTCTTCACCGGCGGCATAGACCTCCAGCATCACCAGCACGTCCACCTTGGAGAGCACATCCGCGAAGTCTTCGTAGAGATCGCGGGTGCGGGTGTAGCGGTGCGGCTGGAACACCATCACCAACCGCTTCTCGGGCCAGCCGGCGCGAGCCGCGTTGATGGTGACCTTGACCTCGCTCGGGTGGTGACCGTAGTCGTCCACCAGCATGGCCTTGCCGCGACCTGTCTCGAACTCGCCATATTGCTGGAAGCGGCGACCCACCCCTTCAAACTTGGCCAGCGCCCGGATGATGGCATCATCGCCGATCCCGTCCTCGGTGGCGACCGCAATCGCCGCGGCGGCATTGAGCGCGTTGTGGATGCCGGGCAGATTGAGGGTCACCTCCAGCTCGCCGGCATCTTTGCGGCGCACCCGGAAGCGACTGCGGTTGCTGGTCTGCACGAAGTCCAGCACCTGCACGTCGGCATCATCGCTCAGGCCGTAGGTGATGGTGGGACGGGCGATCTCCGGCAGCATGCCGCGGATCACCGGGTCATCCACGCACACCACGGCCAGCCCGTAGAACGGCAGGTTGTGCAGGAAGTCGATGAAAGTGGCCTTCAGCTTGGAGAAGTCGCCACCATAGGTGTCCATGTGATCCGCTTCGATGTTGGTCACGATGGAGACCATCGGCTGCAGATGCAGGAAGGAGGCGTCACTCTCGTCCGCCTCGGCAATCAGATAGCGGCTGCTGCCCAGGCGGGCATTGGTGCCGGCGCTGTTGAGCAAACCACCGATGACGAAGGTCGGATCCCGGTCCGCTTCGGCATAGATGCTCGCCACCAGGCTGGTGGTGGTGGTCTTGCCGTGAGTGCCGGCGATGGCGATGCCATGGCGGAAGCGCATCAGCTCGGCCAGCATCTCGGCGCGGCGCACCACGGGGATGCGCAGCTCGCGGGCGGCCAGCAGCTCGGGGTTGTCCTGCTTGATGGCGGTGGAGACCACCACCACGCTCGCCTCGTTCACATGCTCGGCACTGTGGCCGACGAAGATGTGGGCGCCAAGGGACTCGAGTCGCTCGGTCACCGCATTGCGGGCCAGATCCGAGCCGGTTACCTGATACCCTTCGTTGGCAAGCACTTCGGCGATACCGCCCATCCCGGCACCACCGATGCCGATGAAGTGGATGCGACGCACGCGGCGCATTTCAGGGATAACGGTACGCAGTTTTGCCAGTTCAACCTTGGTCATAGTTCTCTCTCAATCTGCCCGGTCGCCAGGCGTTTGCACTCGTCAGCAACCCGCTCGGCGGCATCGGTAATGGCCACGCGACGGGCGGCCTGGGCCATGTTCAATAGGGTTTCCCTGCGCCCGGCAAGCCAGGAGAGACGGGCAGCCAGCGAGGCCGTCGTCAGCTCGGATTGGGGCAGGAATTCAGCCGCACCGCCATCGACCAGGGTCAGGGCGTTGCGGGTCTGGTGATCATCCACTGCGTGGGGCAGCGGTACAAAAATGGCGGCGACCCCGGCGGCGGCCACTTCGGAGACGGTCAGCGCCCCCGCCCGGCACACCACCAGATCGGCCCAGGCATAGGCACCGGCCATGTCCTTGATAAATTCGCTCACCTCGGCCGCAACACCCTGCTTGGCGTAGGCTTCAGCCACGGCATCCCGATTGCCCTTGCCGCACTGGTGACGCACCTCGATGGGCACGCCGGCCGCCGCCACCGCTGGCGGCACCTGTTCGTTGAGCACCCGGGCCCCCAGGCTGCCACCGACGATCAGCAGCCGCAGTGGTTCTGCCCCGCTGCGCAGCTGGGGATCCGGCAGCGCCACCACTTCGGGGCGTACCGGGTTGCCCACCACGGCAGTGCGACGGCTCGGCGCGAAGGCGCCCGGAAATGCCATCAGCACCCGTTTGGCGAGGCGAGCCAGCAACTTGTTGGTCAGGCCTGCCGCGGCATTCTGCTCGTGCAGCAACAGCGGGATACCGGACAGCCAGGCCGCCACGCCACCCGGGCCGGAGGCAAAGCCGCCCATGCCGAGCACCACGTCGGGACGAATGGTCTTGAGCACCCGCCGCGCCTGCAACACGGACTTGACGATGCGATAAGGCGCGACCAGCAGACGCTTGATGCCGTTGCCACGCACCCCCTGGATATCGATGAAGGAGATGGGGTAACCATGGGCAGGCACCAGCTCGGCCTCCATCCGGTCGGCGGTGCCGAGCCAGTGAATGGTCCAGCCCTGGGCCTTGAGGCGATCAGCCACGGCCAAGCCGGGGAACACATGGCCCCCGGTACCGCCTGCCATCACCAACAGCGTCTTGCTCACTAAACCTCCCGCACGCGCGCCTGGGCACTGGCCTGGCGCAACTCGAAATCGATACGAATCAACATGCTCACCGCCACCATCATGATGATGAGGCTCGAACCACCATAACTGACCAGCGGCAGGGTCAGCCCCTTGGTCGGCATCATGCCGCTGGCAGCCCCCACGTTGACGAAGGTCTGGAAGCTGAACCAGATGCCGATGCCGATGGCCAGATAACCTTCATACAGTCGCTCAGCCACCAGCGCCTGGTGCCCCAGCTTGAGCGCCTTGATTGCCAGCGCAAAGATGAGAAACAGCGCGCCCAGCACGCCCACATAGCCCAGCTCTTCACCCAGGATGGCGAACACGAAGTCGGTGTGCGCCTCCGGCAGGTACTCCATCTTCTGGATGGAGTTGCCAAGCCCCTCGCCAAACCAGCTGCCACGGCCGAAGGCCATCAGCGACTGGGTCAGCTGGTAGCCGCTGCCGAACGGATCAGCCCAGGGGTCGAGGAAAGAGGTCACCCGCCGCATCCGGTACGGCTCGGCGATGATCAGGGTCACCACGGCGCTCACCCCCACCAGGATGAGACCGATGAACTGCACCAGGCGGGCGCCGGCCAGGAACAGCATGCCGAGCGAGGTGACGAACATCACCACCACCGAGCCCAGATCGGGCTGGGCCAGCAGCAGGATGGCCACTACGAACAACACCGCCATCGGCTTCATGAAACCGATGAAACGCTCGCGTACCTCGCTCTGACGGCGCACCAGATAGCCCGCCAGATAGACGAACAGCGCCAGCTTGCCGAACTCGGCCGGCTGCAGGTTGAACGGACCCAGCGGCAACCAGCGAACCGAGCCGTTGACGCTGCGGCCCACCAGCAACACCAGCACCAGCATGACGATGGCCAGCAGCAGCATGGGGCCGTTGTAGTGCTGCCAGCGCGCCATCGGCACCTGCAGCACGAACCAGGAGATGCCGAGCGCCATCAGCAGAAACAGGCCGTGACGCTTCACGAACATGAAGGGATCGTTGTTGATGGCGATCCCCTCCGGGATCGAGGCGGAGGCGACGATCACCAGACCCACCGCCATCAGCGCCAGCGCCAGCACGACCAGCTGCCGGTCATAGAGACCGGCAGGGCGCGCCGGCAACAGCCAGCGCTGCAAGAAGCCTGCGACTGCGCGAAGGGCGTTCATAACTTCTGTACCAGCTCGGTGAAACGATCACCGCGCGCTTCGAAAGACTTGAATTGGTCCAGGCTGGCGCAGGCCGGCGCCAGCAGCACCCAGTCGCCGGGTCTGGCATCGGCGGCCGCCTTGGCGACCGCGGCATCCAGATCCGCCACCCGCTCGGTCTGCTCGCCCAGCGCCAGCAGCACCTCGGCATCCTGGCCGAAACAGTACATGTGATCGATCTGGCTGCCGAGCAGCGCCTGCACCGGGCCGAAATCCTGGCCCTTGCCCTGGCCACCGGCCAGCAGCAGCAGACGGCCCTTCACCGACTCGCGCACCCCGGCCACGGCAGCCAGGGTCGCCCCCACGTTGGTGGCCTTGGAGTCGTTGATCCAGCGCACCCCATTCACCTCCCGCACGAAGCGGGCACGGTGGGGCAGCCCCTCGAAACGGCGCAGTACTCGCAACTGCGGCTCGCGCGGGATGCCGACCGCATCGCACAGGGCCATGGCGGCCAGCGCGTTGGCCTGGTTGTGGGCGCCGACGATCTTCATCTCGTCCACCGCCAGCAACGGCTCGCCGTGCAGGGTCAGCCAGTGACGGCCATCCAGCTCGCAGCGGCCATAGCCGTTGCAGTCAAGGCCGAAGCTCTGCCACACCTGACCCACGTCGGGCAGGGTCTGGGCATCGTCGCGATTGATCAGGATGTGCTGGGAGTGCTGATGGATCTCCATCTTGGCGGCGCGATAGTCGGCCATGCCCTGATAGCGATCCATATGATCTTCGGAGAGGTTCAATACCACGGAGGCGGCGGCGCGCAGGCTGTGGGTGGTCTCCAGCTGGAAGCTGGAGAGCTCCAGCACGCAGAGATCCATCGGCTGCTTGAGCAGCTCGAGCGCCGGCGTGCCGATGTTGCCACCCACCCCGACCTTGAGGCCGGCTTCGGCGATCATCTCGCCCACCAGGGTGGTGACCGTGCTCTTGCCGTTGGAGCCGGTGATGGCGATCACCGGCACCTGGGCCTCGCGCACGAACAGCTCGATGTCGCCGACGATGCGCACCCCGAACTCGGCGGCGGCTTGCAGTTCGGGCGTTGCCAGGGCAATGCCCGGGCTCGCCACTATCATGTGCGCCTGCTTGAGCAGCTCGCCGTCCAGCCCGTGGATGAGTTCCACCTCGGCAGGCAGTTGATCTTTGCCGGGCGGGTTGGCGCGGGTGTCCATCACCAACGGCGTCACGCCACGGCCGATGAAGTAGTCGACGCAGGAGAGTCCGGTTTTGCCGAGTCCGATGATGATGACCATGGCTTACCTCACCTTCAAGGTGGCGAGGCCGAGCAGCACCAGCATGAGCGTGATGATCCAGAAGCGCACGATGACGCGCGGCTCCGGCCAGCCCTTCTTCTCATAGTGGTGATGGATCGGAGCCATGCGGAAGATGCGCACGCCGCGCAGCTTGTAGGACCCCACCTGCAGGATCACCGAGACGGTCTCCATCACGAAGACGCCGCCCATGATCACCAGCAGAAACTCCTGACGCACCAGCACGGCGATGGTGCCGAGCGCGCCACCCAGTGCCAGGGAGCCCACGTCCCCCATGAACACCTGGGCCGGATAGGTGTTGAACCAGAGAAAACCCAGACCCGCCCCGACGATGGCGGTACAGACGATCACCAGCTCGGAGGTATAGGGCACATAGGGAATATGCAGGTAGTTGGCGAAATTGACGTTGCCGGTGGCCCAGGCGATGAAGGCGAAGCCCCCCGCCACCATCACGGTCGGCATGATGGCCAGACCATCCAGACCATCCGTGAGATTGACCGCGTTGGAGGTGCCGACGATGACGAAGTAGGTCAGTACGATGAACATCAGCCCGAGTTGCGGCATCACGTCCTTGAGGAAGGGCACCACCAGCTGGGTCTGACCGTCGTGAGTGGCGGTGGCGTAAAGGAACACGGCCACCCCCAGCGCAACGGCGGATTGCCAGAAATATTTCCAGCGGGCGATCAGGCCGTCGGTGTTCTTGCGCACCACCTTGAGGTAGTCATCGGCGAAACCGATGGCGCCATAGGCTCCCAGTACGAACAGCACCAGCCAGACATAGGGGTTGTCGAGGCGGCACCAGAGCAGCACCGAGATGAAGATGGCGGCGATGATCATCAGGCCACCCATGGTCGGGGTGCCTTTCTTGCTCAGGTGCGACTCGGGACCGTCATTGCGGATCACCTGGCCGAATTTGAGGATCTGCAGGCGACGGATGAGACGCGGCCCCATCCAGAGCGCCACCACCAGGCCGGTGATGATCGACAGGATGGCGCGAAACGTCAGGTAGGAGAAGACGTTGAAGAAGGTGAAGTGCGGGGTGAGCAGTTCCGCCAGCCAGACTAGCATGTGGCTGACTCCTGACGGTCTTTGACCATCTCGACGATATCTTCCATGCGGGAGCCGCGGGCACCCTTGACCAGGATGGCGATTTCTTGATGTGTATTTATCATTTGCGCAAGCACTTCAAACAACGACGCCTTGTTATCGAAATGTCGGCCAGCCGCGGCATCTGCGGTGTGGCGACTCTGTTCCCCTACGGTCAGCACGGCATCGAGGCCGCGCTCGCTGGCGTGGCGTCCGACCCGGGCGTGCTGCTCGGCGGACTCCTCACCCAACTCCTTCATGTCACCGAACACCAGCACCTTGTAGCCACTCATGGCGGTCAGGGCATCGATGCCCGCCAGCACGGACTCCACGCTGGCGTTGTAGGTGTCGTCCACCAGGGTGAGACCACCCCAGCGCTGGACGCAGAAACGGCCCTTGACCGGTGCCATCAGCTCGAGCCCGGCCTTGACCGAGGCGAGCGAGGCGCCGAGCGCCAGCGTGCCAGCGGCGGCGGCCAGGGCGTTCGCCACGTTATGGCGGCCCGGAATGGCCAGGGTCAGGCTTATTTCACCCTGCGGGGTCACCATGACAAACTCGGCACAACCCTGCTGGTTGATCACCACGTTTCTGGCGTGGAACGGCTGACGCTGATCCTCGATGGAGAAGGCGCAGTGGATCCCGCGGGCCTGCCACTTTGGCCAGAATTCGTTGTCGGCATTGACGATGGCGGTTCCGCCCTCGCCCAGCCCCTCGAAGATTTCGCTCTTGGCGTGAAACACCCCTTCCAGCGAGCCGAAGCCCTCCAGGTGGGCGGCCGCCACGTTGTTGATGATGGCGGCATCGGGTTTGGCCAACGAGGTAGTCCAGGCGATCTCGCCCGGGTGGTTGGCCCCCAGCTCCATCACCGCAAACCGGTGTTGCGGCTCGAGGCGCAGCAGGGTCAGCGGCACCCCCACTTCGTTGTTGAAGTTGCCGGCGGTGGCCAGCACGTCCCCTTCCTGACGCAGGATGGCGGTCGCCATCTCCTTCACAGTGGTCTTGCCACAGCTGCCGGTGATGGCCAGCACTTTCGGGTTGATCCGCTCGCGCACCAACCGACCGAGGCGACCCAGTCCCTTGAGACTGTCGGTCACCACCAGCTGGGGGATCGCCAACGGCAGTTCACGCTCGACCAGAAGGGCCGATGCTCCGGCGGCCACGGCCTGCTCGCAGAAATCGTGGGCATCGAAACGCTCGCCGCGCAGCGCAACAAACAGCGCGCCTGCGCCCAGGGTACGGGTGTCGGTGCTGACAGCCGTGATCGCTCCGTCTTCACCAATCAGACGGGCATCGAGTACCTGCGCCAGCTCGGCAAGCCTGAGGGTCATCATGCGAATGACTCCAATAATGTGTGCAAGGCGGCCGCAACGGTTTCCCGGTCGCTGTAGTGCCGCTTGTCGGTTCCAATGATCTGATAATCCTCATGACCCTTACCGGCCACCAGGATGATGTCCTGTTTGCTCGCCTGGCTCAGTGCCAGCTCGATTGCCTTGGTCCTGTCGTGCTCGATCTGCACGGCGCCGGGATCGCGAAGACCCGCCACCATGTCGGCCATGATCCGGGCCGGCTCCTCGGTACGGGGATTGTCATCGGTCAGGATCACGCGATCCGCATGCAGCTCGGCCATGGCGGCCATCATGGGCCGCTTGCCGCGATCCCTGTCGCCACCACAACCCACCAGACACCAGAGCCGTCCTTCACAGTGCACCCGCAGGGCCTGCAAGGCCTTCTCCAGCGCATCCGGCGTGTGGGCATAATCGACCACGGCGAGCGGCGCCTTGCCGCCACCGAAGCACTCCATGCGGCCGGTTACCGGCTGCAGTTGCGGCGCGCTGGCCAGCAGCTCGTCGAAGTCATAACCGAGCACCAGCATGGCGCCCATCGCGGCCAGCACGTTGCTGACGTTGAAGCGCCCGAGCAAGGGGGCGGATAATACACCATTCCCCCAGCTGGAGTTAATCTGCGTGCGAAAACCTTGCTGGTGGAAATGGGGATCCTGCGCCGTCAGCTGTCGCCCCGGGTGACCGGCCACCGGGCCGTGCACGCTGAACGCCACGGCAGCCGGATAGGCAGCCAGCCACTGGCGGCCCAACCGGTCGTCGGCATTGAGCACGGCGCAGGGTTCGGCCACCAGTTTCAGCAGCTCTTCCTTGGCGGCGCCGTAGGCCTCCATGGTGCCGTGATAGTCCAGATGATCCCGGCTCAGGTTGGTGAATACGGCGGCAGCAAACGGCAGGGCCGCGACGCGATGCTGTACCAGGCCGTGGCTGGACACCTCCATCGCCACCAGATCCGCCCCCTGCGCTTGCAGAGCGGCCAGATTGGCCTGCACCTGCACCGCGCTGCCGGTGGTGTTTTCCGCTTCCACCAGCTCGCCGAACAGGCCGTTGCCGATGGTGCCCATCACCCCGGCCTTGCCCCCCAGCAGGGTGCACCAGTTGGCCACCAGCAGCGCCGTGGTGCTCTTGCCGTTGGTGCCGGTGATGCCCACCAGATCCAGCTTGCTGGCCGGCTGGTCGTAGAAATAGCCGGCCAGCTCGGAGAGCCTGGCTGGCAGATCCGGGATCCCGAGACAAGGCACGCCCAGCGCCGGTGCCACGAATTCACCGTCCTCTTCAAACAGTACGGCGGTCGCTCCCTGAGCCACCGCCTGTTCGATAAACCGTCTGCCATCCACCTGATGCCCGCGAATCGCTACGAAGAGACAACCGGGCCCGACCCGCCGACTGTCCAGCTGGATGTCTGTAAGCGCGAGCGCCGGGGCAGTAATGCCAAAGGGGCGCATCAGTTGATCAAGTGCGCGGGACAACATTGGAAGCCTCCGTACGGGCAAGTTTGGTGGGCACCGCAGGCGGTACCGCGTCGGGACGAATATTGAAGAGCTGCAGTACCCCGCCCATGGCTTCGGCAAACGGCGGTGTCGCAACGGCACCACCGTAGTAGGCGTCACCCTTGGGCTCGTTGATCACCACGACCATGACGAAACGGGGATTGCTGGCCGGGGCGAAACCGGCGAACCAGGCCATGTAGTCCTTGCCGTAACCACCTGCAACCGCGACCTTGGCGGTACCACTCTTGCCGCCGACGCGGTAACCGGGGATCTGTGCTTTGGGAATGGCATTGCTGACCACGTACTCCAGCGCCTGCAACATGGCAGTGGCGTTGTTGTGATCGATGACCTGCTCCCCCTTGGGAGGCTCGGTCACCTTGACGATGGAGAGCGGCACCCGCTTGCCCTTGTTGGCCAAAGTGGCATAGGCGGAGGCCAGCTGCAGCGGGGTGACCCGCAGGCCATAGCCGAACGACAGGGTGGCCCGTTCGATGTCGGACCAGCGCCGGCGCTGGGGCAGCATGCCGCTGCTCTCACCCATCAGGCCGCTGCCGGTATCCATCCCGAAGCCCACCATGCTGAGGGTGTTGATCATCTCCTGCGCCGGCATCCGCAGCGCGATGCGCGACATGCCGATGTTGGAGGAGTAGCGCAGGATGTCGTACAGGTTGGTGGCCTTGTGGATACTCACGTCGCGGATCTGCTTGGCCCCGATGAACAGAGGGCCGCCAGGAATGGTGTCCTTCCAGCTGGTGACGCCGGCCTGCAGGGCGCTGAGCAGGATCAGCGGCTTGACGGTGGAGCCCGGTTCATAGGTATCGGTCACCACCCGGTTGCGCACCCGGAAACTCTGGTACTGACCGCGGTTGTTGGGGTTGTAGGAGGGGGTGTTGACCATGGCGAGCACTTCGCCGGTCTTGACGTCCAGCATCACCATGGAGCCGGAGGTCGCCTTGTTCTCGTCGGTGGCCCGCTTGAGCGCCCGATAGGCAAGTGCCTGCACCCGTTGATCGATGCTCAGTTGCAGGTCGTTGGCGTTCTTGCCCTCTTTGACCAGACCAAGCCGCTCGATGACCCGGCCCTGTCTGTCCTTGCGCACCCGCATCTCGCCAGGGGTTGCAGTCAGCCACTCGTTATAGCTGCGCTCGATCCCCTCGATGCCGCTGCCGTCGATGTTGGTTACCCCCACCAGGTGGGCGCTGATCTCGCCGGTCGGATAGAAACGGCGTGCCTCGGGGCGCAGATAGATGCCACCCAGCTTGAGGCCCTTGATGTATTCCGCCACCGCCGGCGTTACCTGGCGTTGCAGGTAGACGAAGCGCTTGCTCGGGTTGGAGATGCGGTGCTTGAGGGTGTTGATGTCGAGCTTGAGCACGGCGGACAGGGCCAGCCAGGCCCGCTCGTTATGGATGGCGCCAGACTCGTGCACCGTCTTGGGATCGGCCCAGACGGCTTCCACGGGAACCGACACAGCCAGCTGCTCGCCGTTGCGATCGGTGATCATGCCGCGCACCGCCTGAGTGGCGGTGGTACGCAGCGAACGCATGTCCCCTTCCTGACGCAGCCGATCCGGGTCGATCACCTGGATCCAGGCCAGTCGCAGGATCAAGCCGGCAAACGCAATGCCGATGAAGAACACCAGCGTGCGAAAGCGCCACGGATAGAGTGACGGAGCTTTGACCTTGGGTTGGGCCTTGGCGGAAGCCTTGCGTTTCATGGTTGTGTAATTACCTTCTCGGTGGTCACCAGCGGGCGAGCCATCTGCAACTTGTCCATGGCCAGACTCGCCACCCGGGAGTGCTCGGCCAGCGTGCCCTGCTCCAGCAACAGATGCCGCCATTCGATATTGAGCCGATCCTCCTCCGCCATCAGGTCGTTCTGCTTGGCCGTCAGACCGCGGGTCATGTTGGTCACCAGGATCACCGCAAAGGCGGTGATCAGCACGGCGATGGCCAGCACCACCTGCAGCTTGTGCCGCCAGAGATCGCCGAGGATCTCCCTGGCCAGATGAACGCGCACCTCGCTCATGGCTTACTCCGCCAACCGCTGGGCGACCCGCAGCACCGAGCTGCGGGATCGGCTGTTTTCATTGACCTCGTGCTCGGAAGGCTTAAGCGCCTTGCCGACCGACTTCAATTTGCGACCGCCGGCCAGCTGGGCCTCAGTCAACGGAATGCCGTGCGGCACTTCCGGGCCTTTCTCATGCTTGCGAATGAAATGCTTCACCAGCCGATCTTCCAGCGAGTGGAAGCTGATGACGGAGAGACGACCTTCCGGAGCCAGCACTTGCAGGGCGCCGTTGAGCGCTGTCTCGATCTCGTCCAGCTCGCTGTTGATGTAGATGCGGATGGCCTGGAAGCTGCGGGTGGCGGCGTGCTTGCCCTTCTCCTTGCTCGGATTGACGCGGGCAATCATCTCCGCCAGTTGACGAGTGCGCACATAGGGCTCGGTCACCCGATCGTGCACGATGGCGCGGGCGATCTTCTTGGCGAAACGTTCCTCGCCGAAGGTCTTCAGCACCCAAGCGATGTCGTCCACATCGGCGCGAGCCAGCCATTCGGCGGCGCTCTGACCGGAGGTGGGATCCATCCGCATATCGAGCGGACCGTCCTTCATGAAGCTGAAACCGCGCTCGGCATCGTCCAGCTGGGGAGAAGAGACCCCCAGATCCAGCAGGAAACCGTCTACCTTGCCCAGCAGGCCGCGTTCATCCAGATAGGAGGCAATGCCGGAGAAGGGGCCGTGCACGATTTCGAACCGGGGATCCTGAATCTTGGCCGCTTCGGCAATGGCCTGAGGATCCCGGTCGATGGCGATCAGCCGGCCGTTGGGGCCAAGCTGCTGGAGAATGAGACGAGAGTGACCACCCCGGCCAAACGTACCGTCGACGTAGATGCCGTCCGGCTTGATGGCCAGCCCTTCAACGGCTTCGTGCAGCAGCACTGTGATGTGTTCAGCGGCTTGGGTCATTTATAAAGAGAAATCCTGTAGTCGTGGCGAGCTTGCCCAGTCATCTTCGGGCAGACCCTGAATGTCGTCATTGACCTGTTGTTGCCAGCGGGCTTCATCCCACAGCTCAAACTTGTTGAGCTGGCCCACCAGCATGATCTTCTTGTCCAGCCCGGCGTGGCTGCGCAGTGGCTGGCTGAGCAGCAGACGGCCATTGCCGTCCAGCTCGCATTCGGTCGCATGCCCGAGCAACAGCCGCTGCAGGCGGCGCTCAAGGGGATTCATGCTGGAGAGCGTCTTGAGCTTGCGCTCGATCTCTTCCCATTCGTTCAGGGGGTAAAGCAGCAAGCAGGGATGGGCAATATCGATGGTGCAGACCAGCTGGCCCTCGCTTTCGTCGCGCAGCCAATCACGGTACTTGGTCGGAATCGCCAATCGCCCCTTGCTGTCGAGGCTGATGGCATGCGCACCACGCAACAAATTGCAGTCCCTGAAAATGAGTTAAAGGGGGCAAATCGCCCGATAAAAACCACTTTGATCCACTTTTCCCCACCTTGAAGTTTAAGGACGTGCTGAGGGCTTTTCAAGCAAGGATCTCGGGCATGGGGAACATATTGACGCAGCGTTTCAGCAGCGAGGATTAAATGAGTTGATTTTCCACAAGTTATTTGTGTTTACGGCAATCCGATTAATTGCGAAGAATTAAAAGTTCAGCAGGGTGAACCAATAAGCAGCGATATGATCCGCTCAGAGTCACAGGTACCAACATAACTCAGGCATTGTGTATGAGAAAAACGATAACAAACTGATTTATATGCATATTTACTGCTATCTCACTATTCACCAACGCATATATCTCTCGGTACAAGCTGCTATTTTCTCGCCAATAAAAAAGAGCCTCGCGATAAATCGCAAGGCTCTTCAGGAATAGGTCGGAGTCGGCCTGTAAGCCGGGTTCTGTACCGGGTTGCCCCGGGTAGCAATCATTCCTCTAGGCCAGCAATCGCTCGCTGGCTCAAGCAACCTACCCGCCCCCAACGCGGGCCGCGCCAATAGGGGCCTATTTGGTCTTGCTTCGGGTGGAGTTTACCGTGCCACGAACTGTTGCCAGTCGCGCGGTGCGCTCTTACCGCACCCTTTCACCCTTACCTGATCCCTTGCGGGCCATCGGCGGTTTGCTCTCTGTTGCACTGGTCGTAGGCTCACGCCCCCCAGGCGTTACCTGGCACCCTGCCCTATGAAGCCCGGACTTTCCTCCCCTCCGCCCGTCTGTCCCGAGGGACACAACGACGAAGCAGCGATTGCCCAGCCAACTCCGGGCGCGGATTATAGCCTTGTCCGGCACCTCGGGTAAACCTGCAATTGAGTTTTGACCGAGTTAATCGCATTCGGAGCCAGGCCAGACAACGCCAAGGCTGGCCTCCTGCCTGCATTTATCCGCCTCAGTAATGTTCGAGGCCGTACTTGTAGAGCGCGTTCTTCTTGACCCCGTGGATCTCGGCGGTGAGCGCTGCCGCTTTTTTGAGCGGTAGTTCGGCCACCAGCAGCCCAAGAGTACGGATCGCCTCGGCCGGCAATTCCTCCTCCGTTTTATTGGCGCCCGCAACCACCAGCACGATCTCGCCGCGGCAGCGATTTTCGTCCTCGCCCAGCCAGACCAGCATCTCGGAGGCAGGCAGACCGTGGATCGACTCGAAAGTTTTGGTCAGCTCGCGGCACACCACCACCTGGCGTTCACCGAGAATGCGGGCGATCGCTTCCACCGTGTCCTGTACCCGACGCGGGGATTCGTAGAACACCAGTGAACGGGTGTCTTCGATCACCGCCTGCAAACGGTCGTCACGCCCCTTGCTCTTGGCAGGCAAAAAACCTTCGAAGGCAAACCGGTCGGTGGGCAACCCGGCCGCGGAAAGCGCCGTGATGGCAGCACAGGGGCCGGGCAGCGGCACTACCTTGACCCCGGCTTCGCGACAACGGGTGACCAGGTGATAACCAGGGTCGCTGATGAGTGGCGTACCGGCATCGGAGACCAGGGCCACGCTCTTGCCCTCTTTTATCCGGCCGATCAACACATCAGCCTTCTGCTGCTCGTTGTGATCGTGCAGCGCGAAGGTGGGCACCGAGATTTGATAGTGGCTGAGCAGGATGCCGGTATGGCGGGTATCCTCGGCTGCCACCAGATCGACACTGCGTAAAATGTCCAATGCACGCTGGGTAATATCAGCCAGATTGCCGATCGGGGTGGGGACTATGTACAGGGTTGGGATGTCACTCATGGGAGCTCCGAGTGTCCCGACAATTGTGTCGCCATATTGGCCCGTTTACACTATGGAGAATTTCAACACTGGTCGGGGAATGAACTTGAACCGGGTTACAAAGCAGCTAAGTGTATCACGACTCTTCGGCATCCTACTCGCGGCAGTACTGCTTGCCGCCTGTGCGTCGGAGCCCAATCAATCAGCCGGACAATCCGGCATGCCGTCGGCCTTCTCGGATCTGACCAAGAATGCCCAGTGGTATCTGGCGCAGGTGGACCCGGCCAAACCGGCCGAAGCCTTCACCTGGCAGGTGATGGCGGCACGCAGCTATCTGGCGCTCGGCCAGGCCAAACCGGCCGCGGCCCTGTTCCAGCAACTGCAGAAGCAGGGCCAGAGCGCCGAGCAAAAAGCCCAGCTGCAACTGTTGCAGGCTCACCTGCTGCTCGCCCAGGGCAACGCCAACCAGGCGCTGATCCTGCTGGAGGGCAAGCCCGAGGTGGCGCTGGATGCCGATACCCAGAAGGACTGGTATCGCCAGCGGGTGGTGCTGCAACTGGACATCAACAACAAGTTCGGTGCCGCCAAGTCGCTGATCCTGCTGGAGCCCTATCTGGCCCAGAATGAGTTGGCCACCAATCACCAGCAAATCTGGTCACTGCTCAAAAGCATGACCCCCTCCACCCTGCAGGCACTGGAAGAGGCGCCGGCTCCCGACGTGACTACCGGCTGGCTGCGACTGGCGGCGCTGGTGAACGAGTTCGGCGCCCAGCCCAATCAGCTGGCACGCCAGCTCGCTGGCTGGAAGCAGGCCTTCCCGAACCACCCGGCCCAGAAAGACATGCCGGCGGGTCTGGGTGATCTGGCGACCAGCAACATCAATACCCTGCAGCAGATCGCCGTGTTCCTGCCGCTCTCCGGCAATCTGGAGGCTCAGGGCGCCGCCATCCGCAACGGCATGCTGATGTCTTACAAGGAGAATCAGGGCCAGTTCACCCTGAACTTCTACGACACCCAGACCAAGTCGATGGGCGAGCTCTACAAACAGGCGATTCAGGAAGGGGCCAACATGATCATCGGCCCACTGCTCAAAGACCGGGTCGAGGAGCTGCTCAAGTCCAATCCGACCGTGCCGGTACTGGCTCTCAACGAGCTGGACAAGCCGATCGTCAATGACAACACCTTCTACTTCTCCCTCTCCGCCGCCGCCGATGCAGCGCAGGCCGCCCAGTACCTCTACGGTCAGGGCTATCGCAAGCCGCTGCTGATCGCCGCCCAGGGCCGGATCGGCTATGGCAGCATCAAGGCGTTTGAACAGGCTTGGGCCACCGTGAGCCAGGACAAGCCGGTCGTCGCCACCTTCGGCGCTCGCAACGAAGTGCAGGGCATGGTCAAGAACGCCCTGAGCGGTCGCTCCACCGCCCGGGCCGGCGAAGTGGTACAGCTTGCTGACACGGCGCCGCGCAGCATCGACGTGGTCTATGTGGTCGCCAACAGCCTGGAGACCCGGATGATCAAGCCGTATGTGGACATCTCGGTCAATCCGATGGGCAGCCTGCCGATCTACAGCAGCTCGCGCAGCTATGACAGCGCCACCACCGAAGTGGCCTCCGAGCTCAACGGCATGCATATCTCCGACATGCCGCTGCTGCTGGGGGGCTACGAGAAGCAGCGCGAACAGATCGCCCTGCTCTGGCCGCAAACCCAGGGGGATCTGCTGCGCCTATTCGCGCTGGGCTACGATGCCGTGGCGCTGGCAGAAAACCTGCAGCAGATGCGCAAGGTCAATGCCATGCAGCAGCCGGGCATGAGCGGCCAGCTGAGCGTGGATGCCAGCGGCAACATAATGCGGGTACTGGACTGGGCCACCTACCAGAACGGCAAGCTGGTCAGCGACAGTGCCATGCCTCAGCTCGAGGGAGCCCCCCATGAAGGGTCTATTGGCACGGATGCACCAGCAGTGGCAGAACCTGTTCCCGTCAGCACCGAGCAAGGGACAGCACTTTGAACAGCTAGCGGAACGCTGGTTGCAGGCCCGCGGCCTGCAGCCGGTGACCCGCAACTACCGCTGCCGGGGCGGCGAGATCGATCTCATCATGCGCCAGGGGGAGACCCTGGTGTTTGTTGAGGTCCGTTACCGCTCCCAGACCAGCCATGGCGGCGCCGCCGCCTCGGTCACCCGGTGCAAACAGCACAAGATCGTGCTGGCAGCACGCCACTATTTCAAGCAACATGCCATCAACGAGGCCAGCCAGGCCTGCCGATTCGATGTGATCGCGTTCGAGGGCGACCAGCCAGACTGGATCCAGAACGCATTTTAAGAGGACCCCATGACTGACCGCATCAAAGAGAACTACACCGAGAGCATCCAGACCAAGATAGCCGCCGCCGAGGCGCTGCCGGATGCCATCCATACCGCAGCCCAGATGCTGACCATCTGCCTGCTCAATGGCCACAAGGTGATGGCATGCGGCAACGGTCCTTCCGCAGCGCTGGCCCAGCTGTTCATCTCGGAATTGGTCAACTGCTACGAAACCGAGCGCCCTTCCCTGCCCGGCATGGCGCTGACCCCTGACATGGCCACCATCAGCGCCATCGCCACCGACCACGGTTTTGAAGAGGTGTATGCCAAGCAGATCCGGGCGCTCGGTCAGCCCAGCGACATCCTGGTGGTCATCACCACCACCGGCAACAGCCGCAGCCTGATCAAGGCCGCCGAGGCCGCCCTCTCCCGCGACATGACCATAGTGGTGCTGGGTGGTGGTGACGGCGGCGAGATCGCTGGCCTGCTCGGCCCCAACGACGTGGAGATCCGGGTACCGTCGGCTCGTCGCCCCCGCATTCTGGAAGTGAACCTGTTGACCCTGCACTGCCTGTGTGATCTCATCGACCAGACTCTTTTCCCGCAACAGGAAGATTGAAACCATGAACAAGCAAATACTCCTGCTCGGCCTGCTGGCCGGCACCCTGCTGCTGCAAGGTTGCGCGGCCGTAGTGGTAGGCGGTGCCGCCGGCACCGCCAAAGCCTCCGGCGATCGCCGCACCCTGGGCGCCCAGTGGGATGATCAGGCTATCGAGCTGAAAGCGGCCAACCTGCTGGCTGACAACAAGCCGCTCAGCGCGGCCAGCAAGATCAGCGTCTACAGCAACAACGGCCGCGTGCTGCTGGTCGGCCAGACACCTTCTGACGCTTACAAGCTCGAAGCTGGCAAGATAGTGGCCCGCATCGAGGGTGTGCGCCACGTCTACAACGAATTGCGCCTCGGCCAGCCGGTCAGCATAGGGGTTCGCAGCAACGACTCCTGGATCACCTCCAAGGTGCGGACAGACATGCTGGGCGCCAAGAATTTTGACAGTGCCAAGGTCAAGGTGGTCACCGAGAATGGTGAGGTATTCCTGATTGGCCTGGTCACTCGCCAGGAAGGGGAGCACGCCGTCGAGATCGCCCGCCACGTCAGCGGCGTGAAGCGCGTGATCAAGGCCTTCGAGTTCGCCCAGAACTAACACTGACTACCGACGCTCGGCATAAAAAAACGCAGCCAGTTGGCTGCGTTTTTTATTTGATGACCTTCAGGGTCGGACGACCGCTCGGACGCGGCGGTTCCGGCTCGGGTTCCACCGGTGCTTCGGCTTGCTCCAGCCAGAGGTCATAACCCGGCTCAGGCGGGAACAGGGTTCCCACGCCGTTTTCCCGGGCATGGATGGCCAATACGGCCGCCATCGGGATGTAAACCTGCTGGGAGACACCACCAAAACGGGCGCTGAAGCTGATGGCTTCATTGTCCATGTGGAACTGCCCTACCGCACGGGGTGCGATATTCAGCACTATCTGTCCATCCTGGACAAACTGCATCGGCACCATCACATGAGGGATGTTGACGTTGACCACCAGATGCGGGGTCAGGTCATTGTCCAGCAACCAGTCGAAGAACGCCCGCAGCAGGTACGGGCGACTGGGTGTCATTGTCGGTTCCATGCTCATACGCCGGCACGGATCTCGCGCTCGGCTTCAGTCAGGGAAGCCTGGAAAGACTCGCGCTCGAACAGGCGAACCATGTAGGCCTTCAGCTCTTTGGCGCCACGACCGGTGAAGTCGATGCCAAGGCTCGGCAGACGCCACAGCAGCGGGGCCATGTAGCAATCGACCAGACCAAACTCTTCGCTCATGAAATAGGGCATTTCACCGAAGATCGGCGCGATGGCCAGCAGGTTGTCCCGCAGTTCGGCACGCGCCGCATCCACGTCGGTACCCGCCATGATCTTGTCGGCCAGAGAATACCAGTCCAGCTCGATGCGATGCATCATCAGACGGCTGTTGCCGCGGGCCACAGGGTAGACCGGCATCAGGGGCGGGTGCGGGAAGCGCTCGTCCAGATACTCCATGATGATGCGTGAGGTGTACAACGCCAGCTCGCGATCGACCAGGGTCGGTACGGTGTTGTAGGGGTTCAGCTCGGCCAGCTCATCCGGCAGGTTGCTTGGGTCAACCTGGCAGATATCTACGCTAACACCCTTCTCCGCCAGGACAATACGCACCTGATGGCTGAACATATCGTTGGCACCGGAAAACAGCGTCATTACCGAACGCTTATTGGCAGCTACAGCCATTGAACCCTCCCGTCATTAAAAAGCAGAAACGGCAATGAAGCCTCTTGGTCTTCATTGCCGTGCATTATATTACCCGGATCTGGTCGCTTAGTGAACGTCGCGCCAGAATTCCTTCTTCAACAGCACAGTGAAGATGAAGAAGATCACGATGAAGCCAAGTACCCAGAAGCCCATGCGTTCGCGCTCCTGTTGTACCGGTTCAGCCGAGTAGACCAAGAAGTTTACCAGATCCAGTACCGTCTGATCATACTCTTCGTTATTCATTTCACCGTTGCCGTCAGATTTGACACTGACAACCTGCTGTACTTCCACTCCGTCGACGGTGTGGGTCGCGAACTCGGCGCGGGGCGTGCCTTGCAGTGGCTCCAGCACATGGGGCATGCCCACGGACGGGAATACTACGTTGTTCACGCCAAACGGACGGGTCTCATCCACGTAGAAGGAGCGCAGGTAGGTGTAAATCCAGTCGGCACCACGTACCCGGGCAACCAGCGTCAGATCGGGGGGCGGAGCGCCAAACCATTTGGCCGCATCCTTGTCCGGTACCGAGTTTTCCATCAGATCGCCGATCTTGGCACCATTGACGATCAGGTTGGCCGCCATCAGATCTTCCGGAATACCGATGTCTGCCGCCACCCGGTTGTAACGCTGGTACTGGGTGCTGTGACAGCCAAAGCAGTAGTTCATGAAGGTGGCCGCACCACGCTGCAACGACGCCTTGTCGTTCAGGTCATAGTTGGCCTTGTCCAGGTGCACTGCCCCGGTGTTGGCAAACACCAGCGACGGCAGCAGGGTCAGCACTGCAAAAATTATTCTTTTCATTTAAATGTCACCCTCTCCGGCAGCGGCTTGGTGCTTTCATTCTTGCTGTAGAAGAACAACAGGACGAAGAACCCGAAATAACCCAGGGTACAGATCTGGGCGATCAGCGTCAGGGTTGGAGTCGATGGCAAGACGCCAAGCACCCCGAGAATGATGAAGCAGACCACGAACTGGGCGATGTTCAGCTTGTGCAGGGTACTGCGATAGCGCACCGAACGTACCTTGCAGCGATCCAGCCAGGGCAGCAGGAACAGCACCACGATGGAGAGCCCCATCATGATGACGCCCAGCAGCTTGTCAGGCACCGCCCGCAAGATGGCGTAGAAGGGAGTGAAATACCAGACCGGGGCAATGTGCGCCGGGGTCTTCAGACCGTTGGCTACTTCAAAGTTCGGCTTCTCGAGGAAATAACCCCACATGTCCGGCTTGAAGAAGATGATGGCGCAGAACAGAAACAGGAAGCCAGCGACCCCAATCATGTCCTTGACGGTGAAGTAGGGGTGGAATGCCACCGCATCCAGCGGCCAGCCGTTCTCGTCCTTGTGCTTCTTGATGTCGATGCCGTCCGGGTTGTTGGAACCCACTTCGTGCAACGCCAGGATGTGCATGGCAACCAGCATCACCAGTACCAGCGGCAGGGCGATGACGTGCAGTGCGAAGAAGCGGTTCAGGGTAGCGCCGGAAATAACGTAGTCACCGCGGATCCACAGGGTCAGATCGTCACCGATGACCGGAATGGCACCAAACAGCGAGATGATGACCTGGGCACCCCAGAACGACATCTGACCCCACGGCAGCAGATAGCCCATGAAGGCTTCCGCCATCAGGCAGAGGAAGATCAACATGCCGAAGATCCATAGCAGCTCGCGCGGCTTCTGGTAGGAGCCGTAGATCATGCCGCGGAACATGTGCAGATAGACCACGATGAAGAACGCAGACGCGCCGGTGGAGTGCATGTAGCGCAGCAACCAGCCGTAGTCCACATCCCGCATGATGTACTCCACGGAGGCGAAGGCACCTTCGGCGGAGGGGTTGTAGTTCATGGTCAGCCAGATACCCGTGATGATCTGGTTGACCAGCACCAGCATGGCGAGCGAGCCAAAGAAGTACCAGAAGTTCAGGTTCTTGGGCGCCGGGTACTTGGCCATGTGGTCGTTGTACATGGCAGTGAGCGGAAAGCGGTAGTCAATCCAGCCCATCAGTTTGGCAAACATGGTCAGGCCTCCTTGCCATCGGCACCGACCAGGATGGTGGTGTCGCTAAGATATTTGTACGGCGGAATGACCAGGTTCAAGGGTGCTGGCACCCCCTGGAACACTCGACCAGCCATGTCGAACTTGGAGCCATGACAGGGGCAGAAGAAGCCTGAGGTCACGCCCTGCACCTGCTCGCCAAAGCTGTCCGGCAGATAGGAGGGGGAGCAGCCCAGATGAGTGCAGATACCGACGGCCACGAAGATCTCCGGCTTGATGGATCTGTAACCGTTGTGGGCATAGTCGGGTTGCTGGGGCTCGTCGGAAGCCGGATCGCGCAACTTGTCGTCGTGCGCGGCCAGGGCATCCAGCGTCTGCTTGGTGCGTTTCACCACCCAGACCGGCTTGCCTCGCCACTCAACACGGATGAGCTGGCCTGGTTCCAACTTACTGATATCCACTTCTACCGGAGCACCCGCCGCTTTGGCTTTGGCACTCGGGTTCCATGACTTAATAAACGGCACTGCGGTAAAAGCAGCTCCTACCCCACCAACGGCGACCGTTGACCAGGTAAGAAATCTGCGGCGACCGGTATCAACTGGCGCATTGCTCATCCAAAAACTCTCCCATGTGGACTCCGCACATTCTTATTGTGTCCCTGTTCCCCTTTCTTCCGTGACAACAGCGGCGGAAGCGGAGTTACAATTGTCACAGAAAAACCGAGGGAATTTTAAAGAAAAGATAACAACTTGACAAGAAAGAGAAGCGAAGGTCAAAAACAATAAATACACAATTTTTTGTCTTTTGTGACGTGGTGTTAGCAATACCGTTGGTAATATTACCAATAAAAAAAGCCTGGCACATGGCCAGGCTTTTTTGACACTCGCGAGAGTGCGTACCAAAAGCGAATTAACGCTTGGAGTACTGCGGACGCTTACGAGCTTTGTGCAGACCGACTTTCTTACGCTCAACCTTACGGGCATCGCGAGTAACAAAGCCTGCTTTACGCAGTTCGGAACGCAGGGTTTCATCGTACTGCATCAGAGCACGAGTGATACCGTGGCGGATCGCACCAGCTTGACCGGAGATGCCACCACCGTTAACGGTGATGTACAGGTCCAGTTTCTCGGTCATCTCAACCAGTTCCAGCGGCTGACGAACTACCATGCGGGCAGTCGGACGGCCGAAGTACTGCTCCAGGGAGCGCTGGTTGATTACGATTTTACCGCTACCCGCTTTGATAAATACGCGAGCAGTGGAGCTTTTGCGACGGCCGGTACCGTAGTATTGATTTTCTGCCATTGTTGCCAGTTCCCGTTAGATATCCAGTACTTGAGGTTGCTGAGCAGCATGAGCGTGCTCGGCGCCTGCGTAAACTTTCAGCTTACGGAACATGGCACGGCCCAGCGGACCCTTCGGCAGCATGCCTTTGACGGCAGCTTCGATTACCATTTCCGGTTTACGCTGAATCAGCTTGTCGAAGCTGATGGACTTGATACCACCCGGGAAACCGGAGTGAGCATGGTACATTTTGTCGGTAAATTTCTTACCGGTTACGTGTACCTTCTCAGCGTTTACAACGATGATGTAATCACCGGTGTCAACGTGCGGAGTGTACTCAGCTTTGTGCTTACCACGCAGACGAGCAGCGATCTCGGTTGCGATACGACCCAGAGTTTTACCTTCTGCGTCCACAATGTACCAGTCACGTTTTACGGTTTCTGGCTTGGCAACGAAAGTTTTCATTAAGTTAAACCCAATTACCTGTTACAGACCCAATTGCTTATGGGGGCTCTCCCACAAACAACAAACGATGGCCTACCTGTACCCCTTCGAATACAAGTAAAGCTTAAAGTGTTGCTGTCTTATCGACAGCTGTAACGTGGGCCGGGCGATTATAAGTGAAGTTGCCTTAAATATCACCTGCTAATTTCACTGCCATGAAGCTAGCAAATGTCGCCCGGCCCTACCTGCCGCAGATGCCCATCCGACTGGCAGGCGCGGTATTGTGACTAAGGAAGGTGCACTCTGGCAAGGTATTCGTGCGATTGCATTTCCTGAAGCCGTGAAAGACAACGTTTGAACTCGAAATTCAGCAGCCCGTTGCCATAGAGTTCCTGCATGGGCACCGCCGCCGATATGATCAGCTTGACGTGCCGCTCATAGAACTCGTCCACCATGGCGATGAAGCGGCGCGCCGCGTCATCCGTGCCCGCCCCCATTGGCTGCACATTGGCCAGCAGGACGGTGTGAAACAGCCGGGCCAGCTCGATGTAATCGCCCTGTGAGCGGGGAGTACAGCAAAGTTGCTCAAACTCCATATAGAGCACACCTTCTCCCATCCCCAGCGACGCCAGCTGACGGTGATTGATCTCGACACTGCCCGCCCGGGCCTCTTCCAGCCCGGTTAACTGCCGAAAATAACGATCCAGATTGGATTTTGCCTGCTGATCCAGCGGGAAGTGATAAATCTCCGCCTGCTCCAACGTACGCAGGCGATAATCGGTGCCGCCGTCCACGTTAAGTATCTCGCAATGGCGCTCGATGAGCGCAATCGCCGGTAGAAATCGGGCGCGCTGCAGACCATTTCGATACAAATCCTGCGGCGGTATGTTCGAGGTCGCCACCAGCACCACTCCATGGCCGAACAACTCCTGGAACAGGGTCCCCAATAACATGGCGTCGGTGATGTCGGAGACGAAAAATTCGTCGAAGCAGATGACGTCGGTTTCGCCGGCCAGCTTGCTGGCGATCAGCTTGAGCGGATCGGCCTGACCGGTCAGCCCCTTGAGCTCATCGTGCACCCGGTGCATGAAACGGTGGAAGTGAATGCGCAGCTTGCGCTCTCCCGGCAAGCTGTCGAAAAAAGTATCCATCAGCCAGGTCTTGCCTCTGCCCACTCCGCCCCACATATATAGACCCAGGATGGGCGTGCGAGGCTTCGGCTTTTGTAGCCAGCCCAGCAGGCCGCGGGATCTGGTCGGAGTCGGGGTTTGGCATAAATCCTGATAGAGTCGCTCCAGACGGGCCACTGCCATCGCCTGGGCGGGGTCGGCCACGAAGCCGGGGCGCTGCAAATCCTGCTGATACTTTTGCTGCGGGGTCATCCTGTCGATTGCCTTCAAGTCCCTGAATGAAGGACAAAATGGTATCACGCTCTCGGGGTGCACGGTATAGTGCCATCAAGGCGTAGCGGCCGCTTTGGCCGCATCAACCCACATTGATTTAGCTGTAACAAGGAGCATCTATGAGTCTGTTAAACGGGATCCTGCTGGCTGTCGCCGCCTTGATTATCGGTGTCATCATCGGCCGCTTCACAGTGCGCAGCCGGGATGCCGGCCGTCTGGAACAAGAACTGAAGAAGGCTCACAAGGAACTGGAAAGCTACCAGGGCCAGATCAATACCCACTTCGCCGACAGCGCCGCCCTGATGGAGCAGCTGGCCGAGCAGTACCAGACCCTTTATCGCCATATGGCGGAGCAGAGCAAGTTCCTGGCCAAGGCTCAGGAGCCGCTGTTCCGTGAAACCCTGCTCGACGAGAGCAGCGATGTCCCGGCCAATGAAGAACCGGGCGTACCACCCCGTGACTATGCAGGGGCCTCCGGTCTGCTCAAGCAGTCCAGTTAGTTCCCTGCGGAACTAATTGCGCGGTAGCGTGGTCAGACCTTGACGATTGCATTGCAACTTTTTCTGGGAGCTGTTTTTCATATGCGTAAACCTCTTTCTGTGCTCAGTGTGTTAGCCCTCAGTGTCGGTATCGCCATGTCTGCGGCCCCTGTACAGGCTGCACTGCCCTCTCTGCTGGCGAACAATCAGGAGATGCCGAGCCTGGCGCCGGTGCTCGAGCAGGTCACCCCTGCCGTGGTCAACATTTCAGTCTCCGGCAAGAAGATCACCCGCCAGCGTCTGCCGGAACAGTTCCGTTTCTTCTTCGGCCCCAACATGCCCGACGAGCAGGTGAGCGAGCAGCCCTTCCAGGCGCTGGGCTCCGGCGTCATCATCGATGCCAAGAAGGGCTACGTGATCACCAACGCCCACGTGGTGCACGAGGCGGACGAGATCAAGGTCAACCTGAAGGATGGCCGTGAATACGCCGCCAAGAAGATCGGCGAGGACAAGCAGTCCGACATCGCGCTGCTGCAAATCAAGGCCGAGGATCTGGTGCAGATCAAGTTTGCCGACTCCGACGAGCTGCGGGTCGGTGACTATGCACTGGCCATCGGCAACCCGTTTGGCCTCGGCCAGACCGTCACCTCCGGCATCGTCAGTGCGCTTGGCCGCAGCGGCCTCAACATCGAAAATCTGGAAAACTTCATCCAGACCGATGCCGCCATCAACTCCGGCAACTCAGGTGGCGCCCTGCTCAACCTGCGCGGCGAGCTGATCGGCATCAACACCGCCATCCTGGGCCCGAACGGCGGCAACATCGGCATCGGCTTCGCCATTCCGTCCAACATGGTGCGCGACCTGTCCGAGCAGATCGTGAAATACGGTGAAGTGCGCCGCGGCCAACTGGGCATCACCGGCACCGAGCTTACCTCCGAAATCGCCAAGACCTTCGGCTACAACAAGAAAGATGGCGCCTTCGTCAACCAGGTCATGCCTGATTCCGCCGCCGCCAAGGCGGGCATCAAGGCCGGCGATATCATCATCAGCATCGATGGCAAGGCCATCCGCTCGTTTGGTGAGCTGCGCGCCAAGATCGCCACCATGGGGGCTGACAAGCAGGTCGCTCTGGGCCTCATCCGCGATGGCAAGGAGCAGACCGTCAAGGTCACGCTGAAGAAGGCGGATGACAGCGAGATCCTGGCCAGCGCCCTGCACCCGGCACTGGAAGGGGCCAAGCTGAGCACCACCGCCGAGCCGGTGACCGGTGTGGCCGTGGCCGACATAGATCCACGCTCGCCTGCCGCCGCTTCCGGCCTGCAGAAGGGTGACATCATCATCGGGGTCAACCGCCTGCGCATCAACTCGCTGGAAGAGCTGAGCAAGGCGTTGAAGAACAAGCCGGATGTGCTGGCGCTGAACATCCAGCGCGGGGAATCCTCCCTCTATCTGGTGATCCGTTAACTGCCTCTCACCCGCGGCCCTCGCCGCGGGTGATTTTTATCCACCGATAGTGTTATTCTCTGCGCGCTGTATGTACGGATGAGAATGACATGAAAATCCCCCCTCTAGTCAGTTACTTGGGCAAGTCTGTCGGCTTCGGTCTCACCGTGGCGGCTCTTCTGTTGCTGCTGTTTCCCAATTTCCGTGGCGGGGCCCAGTTGCCCGGCCTCATCACCAATGCCCGTGAACTGAGTTTCTCCTACGCCGCCCACCGCGCCGGGCCGGCGGTCGTCAACATCTATACCCGCAGCTTTGCCCGCAACCAGGGCAATCAGGCCGAACTCAGGCCGCAGGGGCTCGGCTCCGGCGTCATCATGAGCCAGCGTGGCCACGTGCTGACCAACTATCACGTCATCGCCGATGCGGACCAGATCATCGTCGCGCTGCAGGATGGGCGGGTATTCAGCGCCGAGCTGGTCGGCTCCGATCAGCTGACCGATCTGGCGGTGCTCTACATCGAGTCGGACAATCTGCCGGTGATCCCACAGGATCCGGAGCGCCTGCCCGACGTGGGCGACGTGGTGCTCGCCATCGGCAACCCCTACAACGTCGGCCAGACCATCACTCAAGGCATCATCAGCGCCACCGGCCGCATCGGCCTCTCCAGCATGGGCCCGGACAGCAACGGCCGGCAGGATCTGCTGCAGACCGACGCCGCCATCAATGAGGGCAACTCGGGGGGCGCCCTGGTCAATGCCCGCGGCGATCTGGTGGGCATCAACACCGCCGCCTACCACCTCAACGGCAACCAGGAGAGCTACGGCATCAGCTTCGCCATCCCCTACAAGCTGGCCAAGCGCATCATGGATGAGCTGATCGCCAACGGTCGGGTGATCCGCGGCTACCTCGGCATCTCCAGCGTCGAGATCAACCCCATAGTGGCCCGCATGATGAACCTGGGCGACCTGCGCGGCCTGGTGGTGGAGAGCCTGGATCCCAACGGACCGGCCACCAGAGGCGGGCTGAAGCGGGGCGACGTGCTGCTCAAGATCAACGGCGAGGCCATCAGCGGCGTGCGCACCGCCATGGACAAGATCGTCGAGAGCCGGCCGGGCACCAAGCTCACCATCTCGGTGATCCGTGACGGCAAGCCGCTGGAGGTGGAGGTCACCATCGAAGAGGATCTGCGCTACCAGAACCGGGCCAGCGCGAGCGCCGCCACCGCCAGCTGATCCCGCCAATCCCCTTCGACAGGGGCGGTAAACCGCCCCTGTTTGCTTCCCCCATACTCCCCCATCCGTGAGGCGACTCACAGTTTCCAGCAAGCCTGCTCGGCCCGGCTCGACGGGCCAAGTGCGCCCTCGATCACACAAAGTCAGCCCCGATAGCAGCCCTTTGCCCCTCCACCCCACAAAAATCACCGTTTTCAGCCCAAGCGTGCGGGAATTTCCGCTTCGAATCGGAAAAACAGTGCCTCCTCTCTCCTCTACTGCCGGCTTAGGGTAGCGCTATCCCTTCTGCCAGCCTTGGAGAGCAGACCTTGCACACAGAGACCCATGACCAGAACCTGACCCCGGATAGCCCGGCGTTGCTGCGCCAGACCGACCACACGCTGGCGCGCATCCACACCCTGCTCGGCGAGCAGGGCATCCGCCCCAACGAGGTACAGCAGCAGATGCTGGCCTCCCACGTCAAAGCCATGGTGTGGCGCTCCTACAGCGGTGAATCGCTGCCGGAGGTCGATCTCAGCCTGTTCGAGGAGATCTCCCCCCTCTCCCTGCGCCTGGCCGAACAGGTCGTCGCCTGGCTGGACAAGCTGGCCTATGAAGAGGCCCATCTGCTGTCCGTCCATTTCGAAGTTGCCAAAGAAAACGAACTCAGCTCAGTGAAAGGAGAAAGCTAAATGACAGCCATCAAACTCGTGATCGGTGATCGACTCGGCAAGGGCCAGAAAGTGGGGGCAGGCGCGGAAACCGCCGGCGCCAGCGTGACCATCATCCCCGGCATGGCCGCCGACATGAAGCTCGGTGACGTGATGAACAAGGAGCAGGCGGATCTCGGCATCTCCTTCTGCGGCAGCGGTGGTGCCGGTGCCATCACGGCCCAGACCAAGTACGGCTACAAATGCCGCTACGGCATGCGATCCATCGAAGAGGGCGTGACCGCCATCAACGAAGGCTGCGTGGTGCTGGGCTTCGGCTTCATGGACAAGGAAGAGCTGGGTCAGAAGCTGATCGAAGCCTTCGCCAAGAAACACGGACGCGCCTGATGAAAGAGGACTTCACCACCCAGGTCATGGTCAGCGGCAAGGGGCCGACTCGCCAGCAGGCGTTCGCCGCCGCCCTCAGCCAGGTGCAGCCAACGCTGCTCAAGGACAACCCGCGGGTGATGCTGCGCATCGAGCCGCTCGAGGTGCAGGTGCTCAAGGCCGAAGAGTCGGCCCGGGTGGAGAAGTTCCTGTTCTTCTTCCTGCCGCGCCAGCGCCGCGAATTCCGGGTCCAGCTGGCGATCACGGTCAAGGTCACCAGCCTGGATGCCGAGCAAGTAACGTTCACCCTGGTGTGACACCGCCCGCAGGTACCACCCCACAAGAAGGATACGTTGGATGTTTCTAATCATATTTATCAAGTCACTCATCATCGGCGGCCTGGTAGGCGTCGGGGTGGGGGCCGGCGCAGCACGGATGTTCCACGCGCCGACCGTACAGGGCATGGGCGCCTTCCGTACCCTGGGTGAGCTCAACTCCTGCGAAGGGGACCCCGCCTCCCACTTCTCGTTTGGTCTGGGCTTCTTCTTCAACGCCTGGGCCTCCACCGTGGCGGCCGGCGCTTTCACCCAGGATGTGGACCACCGCATCATTCCGCACTGGGCCACGGCGGCACTGCTGTTCAAGAACCGGGATCTTGCCACCACCCTGCACGACCCGAAGAAGATGGCCATTGCCGGCGGCATCATAGGTGCCATCGTGGTTGCCTTCCTCAACAGCACGGCCGCCGCCGTACCGGCTGCCCTGCAGGTCACCGCGGTCAAGGTGCTGGTACCGGCCGCCAACCTGCTGGTCAACACCGTCATGCCGGTGATCTTCTGGCTGGCCGCCATCGAGGCGGGCAAGAAGTCCGGTTTCTGGGCCACCATCTTCGGCGGTCTGGCCCAGCTCATCATGGGCAACGCGGTACCGGGCCTGGTGCTCGGCATCCTGATTGGCAAGGGCGTGGAAGAGAGCGGCTGGAACCATGTCACCAAGGTGATGATGGCAGCCATCGTCCTGCTGTTCGTGCTGAGCGGCTTCTTCCGCGGCTTCGACATGAAACTCATCGAGTCCTTCCATCTGGGTGTTCCCCTGTGGCTGGAAAACGTCCATAACCTGCTGAGCGGCAAATAAGGGGTCACACCGTGGATGAGAAACTGAAAAACAACTTCTGGTACGCCGACTGGTCCTTCCCCATCTTTGTCGGCCTGCTCTCCGCCGGGGTCTTCGCCGGTACCCACATGTTCTACCTGTACGGGGTCGGCGCCTTCAACGAGGTGGCCTTCGTCGCCATGCTCAAAGCAGGCATGGATACCGGTGCCTATGGCGCGGTGGCGGCCTTCGGCGCCAGCTTCCTGTTTGCCCGCATCATCGAGGGCTCCCTGGTGGGGATCCTGGATATCGGCGGCGCCATCCAGACCGGGGTCGGTCTCGGCGTGCCCGCCCTGCTGCTGGGGGCCGGCATCGTCTATCCGGTGGAGAACTTCGGTGCCTCCCTGGCGACCGGCATGGGGATTGGTCTGGCCATCGGCTACGTCATCATTCTGGCGCGCAAGTTCACCATCAACCAGAGCAACTCCACCTACGGCGCCGACGTCATGATGGGGGCTGGCAACAGCTCGGGCCGCTTCCTCGGCCCCCTCATCATCCTCTCCGCCATGGGCGCCTCGATTCCGATCGGTATCGGTTCCCTGCTGGGTGCGCTGCTGTTCTACGTGTGGGGCAAGCCCATCACCGGCGGTGCCATCCTGGGGGCCATGCTGCTCGGCACCTTCTTCCCGGTTGCACTTGCATAACCATCCGCCGCCCTGCGGGGCGGCACTCGAGAGGCCATCTAGCATGTACGACATCATCATCAGAGCGGGGCGCCAGGGAGATGGCCAGCTCGTCGATATCGCCATCATGGAGGGCAAGATAGCCGCCATCGGCACCCTGCCGGAGACGGCAGCGGCGCAGCAGACCCTGGATCTCGGCGGCCGGGTACATGTGAGCGCCGGCTGGATCGACGGCCACACTCACTGCTACCCCGCCTCCCCCATCTATCACGATGAGCCGGACAAGGTGGGCGTGGAGTCCGGCGTCACCACCGTCATCGACGCCGGCAGTACCGGGGCCGACGACGTGGATGACTTCCAGCGTCTCGCCGCCGGCTGCAAGACCCGGGTGCACGCCCTGCTCAACATCTCCCGCATCGGCCTGCTGCGCCAGAACGAGCTGGCCGACAGCCGGGACCTCGACATGGATCTCGCCTCCGCGGCCATCCGCCGCCACCCCGGCTTCATCGTCGGCATCAAGGCGCGGATGAGCGGCAGCGTGGTGGGTGAGAACGGCCTGCAACCGCTGCGCATGGCCAAGACACTGCAACAGGCCCACGGTCGGCTGCCGCTGATGGTACACGTGGGCAACACGCCACCGGATCTGGACGAGATCGTCGCCCTGCTGGGCGATGGCGATCTGCTGACCCACTGCTTCAACGGCAAGCCCAACCGCATCCTGACCCCGGCCGGTGAACTGCGCCAGGCGGTGCGTGAGGCGATGCAGCGGGGACTCTTGCTCGACATCGGTCACGGCGGCGCCAGCTTCAGCTTCGAGGTGGCGGAGCTGGCCATTGCCCAGGGGATCCTGCCCCGCACCATCAGCTCCGACATCTACTGCAAGAACCGCATCAAGGGGCCGGTCTACAGCCTGGCCCACGTGATGTCGAAGTTTCTCGCCATCGGCATGACCCTGGAGCAGGTGCTGGCCTGCGTCACCCACCATGCCGCCGATGCCCTGCGCCTGTCCGGCAAGGGGCGACTCGAGGTGGGCGCCGCTGCCGACCTGACCCTGTTCGAGGTGAGCAGCGGCCCCACCCTCTTTACCGATACCGAAGCCGGCGCCCGCAATGGCGATCGGCAGTTGCTGCCCCTCGCCGCCCTGGTCGGTGGCGAACTGGTTCTGACTCACTATGGGAAATCACACCATGCCTTCTGTGTATGAGAAATATCAGCTCAAACCGGTGATCAACGCCTCCGGACGCATGACCATTCTCGGCGTATCCACCCCCGAGCAGGAGGTGGTCGATGCGGTCAACTTCGGCCTCGGCCATTACTTCGAGGTGAAGGATCTGGTCAACAAGACCGGCGCCTACCTGGCCGGCTTGCTGGACGTGGAAGATGCGGTGGTGGTCTCCTGCGCCAGCGCCGGCATCGCCCAGTCGGTGGCCGCGGTGATCGTGCGCGGCGACCCCTACCGCCTCGAGCAGTTGCACGCCCATGCCCACAATGTGCCGAGCGAAATCGTGCTGCCCAAGGGGCACAACGTCAACTTCGGCGCCCCGGTCGGCACCATGGTCAACCTGGGTGGCGGCAAGGTGGTGGAGGCCGGCTACGCCAACGAGTGCTCTGCCGCCCAGCTGGCCGCCGCCATCAATACCAGTACCGCCGCAATCCTCTACATCAAGTCCCACCACTGCGTGCAGAAGAGCATTCTGTCGGTGGCCGAGGCGGCCGAGGTAGCCAAGGCTCACGGGCTCCCGCTCATCGTCGATGCCGCGGCCGAGGAAGATCTGCGTCTCTACTACAACCTGGGGGCGGATCTGGTCATCTACAGCGGCGCCAAGGCCATCGAAGGGCCCACCAGCGGGCTGGTACTCGGCAAGCGCCAGTACGTGGAGTGGGTCAAGCAGCAGGCCAACGGTATCGGCCGTGCCATGAAGGTGGGCAAGGAGGGGATCCTCGGCCTCACCCACGCCATCGAGCGCTACCTGGCCAAGGAGAAGGAGAGCGGCGCCGCCATGGTCGCCAAGATGACCCCCTTCATCGAGCGCCTCAACCAGTTGCCCGGCGTCAGCGCCAAGGTGGTGTGGGACAGCGCGGGGCGCGACATCGCCCGCACCGATATCGCCTTCGACCACCAGCAGATCGGCATGACCACAGTGCAGGTCGTCGCCCGTCTGCAGCAGGGCACCCCTGCCATCTACTGCCGTGGCTACAAGGCCAACGAGGGGCACCTCGAGATAGACGTGCGCAGCGTCACCGTGCCCCAGCTCGACCAGATCCATGCCGCCATTGCCCACCTCGTTCAGGAGAACAACTGATGTCTTTGACTCCCAATTACTACCGCGCTCGGGTCTGCCTCAACGTACTGGCCGGCTCCCGACAGAATGCCGTCGACATTTATGAGGCCGCCGAGGGCCACGTGCTGGTCGGCGTGCTCTCCAAAAACTACCCGGATGTGCCCTCCGCCGTCGCTGACATGCAGGCCTACGCCCAGCTTATCGACAACGCCCTCTCCATCGGACTGGGGGCCGGCGATCCGCGCCAGTCTGCCATGGTGGCCGAGCTGGCTCGCCAGCTGCAGCCCCAGCACGTCAATCAGGTGTTCACCGGCGTCGGCGCCAGCCGGGCGCTGCTCGGCCAGCCTGACACCCTCGTCAATGGCCTTGTCTCCCCCACCGGCACCCCAGGGATGGTGAAGATCTCCACCGGACCCCTGAGCAGCCAGCAGCCGGACGGCATCGTCCCCATCGACACCGCCATCGCCCTGCTCAGGGACATGGGCGGCAGCTCGGTCAAGTTCTTCCCCATGGGGGGGCTGACCTGCCGCGCCGAATATCAGGCAGTGGCCGAGGCCTGTGCCCGCCACAGCTTCTGGCTGGAGCCCACCGGCGGCATCGATCTCGACAACTTTGAGGAGATAGTGCGAATTGCGCTGGATGCCGGGGTCGAGAAGGTGATCCCCCACATCTACAGCTCCATCATCGACAGCGCGAGCGGTCAGACCCGTCCCGAGGACGTGCGCACCCTGCTGGCCACGGTGAAGCGGCTGCTGGCCTGACGGCCCTCAGGCACCGGTCCGATCACTGACCGGTGCCTGGCTTGTTAATGACCCGCTTGTTAACATCGATTTTTCATTCCGCGACAGGAGTCCGTTTCCCCCTCATGATCAAGCTGCCCCACCCCAGACTCCATCAACTGCTCACCCTGCTCCACGCCGAACCGCTGCCGCAGGAGGAGCTGGCCCGCCGCCTCAGTGTCTCCACCCGCACCGTGCGCACCGACGTGGCGACCCTGAACGAGATCATCGCCACCCAGGGCGCCCACCTGATCCACCAGCGCGGTAGCGGCTACCAGCTCAAGATCTACAATCAGGAGCTGTTCGAGGCGCTGCTGGCAGCCCAGGAGCAGGAGAGCGGACTGCCCCGCACCAGCCGCGAGCGAGTGCTGCACCTGCAGATCCTGCTGCTGACGGCGGAGCAGGGTATCAAGCTCGACGAGCTGGCGGACACCTGGTATCTGAGCCGGGCGGCACTGCAGGGGGACATGGCGGAAGTACGGGAGCGGCTCGCCCACTTCGGACTCGCCATCGACAGCAAACCCAGGCAGGGGATGCGGATCCAGGGGGGCGAGACGGCCATCCGCGCCTGCCTCACCCAGCTGCTCTATCAGGAACTGCTGCACAGCAACCCGCTGCAGAGTCTGCTGCCCAACCTCTGTCCCAGCAAGACGCTGGAGGTAGTGGGCAATCACATCCACGAACAGCTCGGCCGTCATCAGCTGCGCCTGGCCGACGAGAGTCTGCAGCAGCTCGCCATCTACTGCGCCGTCGCCCTGCTGCGCCAGGCGGCCGGCCACGAGCTGCGCCAATTCACCAGCGAGGATCTCACGGCACCTCTGCTGGCGGTCGCCCGCGACATCTATGGCGAGCTGCCGACCCTGACTCCGCCGGGGGAGGAGGAGATAGCCTGTCTCGCCATCCAGATCCAGGCCCGCCTCACCGCCGATGCCCCCCAGCTCAGCCCGGCCATGGCAGCCGAGAGCGAACAGCTGGTGGAACATCTGCTGGCCTACATCCACCAGCACTACCCCTATGACCTGCGCGGCGATCTGCAACTGCGGGCCGACCTGCAGACTCATATCAGCGCCATGCTGCTGCGGGTCAAATACCAGATCGGCAGCCACAATCCGCTGGCGGACCACATCAAGCAGTACTACCCCCTCGCCTACGACATCACGCTGGCGGCCATCTCGGAGTGGATCAGGCAGACTCCCTATCGGCTGACCCACCACGAGATAGGCTACCTGGTGATCCACATCGGGGTCGGACTGGAGCGTCACTACGACATCGGTTACACCCGCCGTCCCCAGGCGCTGCTGCTGTGCGATGCGGGCAATGCCACCTTCCGGGTGCTGGAGGCCCGCATCAAGCGGGAGTATCCCCAGTTGCAGCTGACCATGCTGGAGTCGGTGCGGGATTACGAAGGGCTGGCGCGGATCGAGCAGGACTTCGTCATCAGCACCGTCAAGGCCGGCGAGAAGAACGTGCCCGTGGTGCAGGTCGCCCCCTTCCCGACCCAGTACCAGCTGGAGCAGCTCGGCAAACTGGTGCTGGTCGATCGCACCCGCCCCTACCTGCTCGACAAGTACTTCGATGCCGACCACTTCATGGTGGTCACCGAACCGCTCAGCCAGGCGGCGCTGTTTGATCGCATCTGCAGCCAGCTGGAGGTGGAAGATCTGGTGGAAAGCGGCTTTCGGGGATCGTTGCAGGAACGGGAGCGGATCGTCTCCACCATGCTGGGGGACGGCATCGCCCTGCCCCACTCCCTCGGTCTGCTGGCGCGCTGCACCCTGGTCTATACCGTGCTGGCCCCGCAGGGGATCGACTGGGGCAACGGCGAGAGCGCTACCCTCGTCTTCGTGCTGGCCATCGCCAAGGCCGACTACGAAGAGGCCATGGGGCTCTATGACCTGTTCCTGGCGCTGATGAACGAAAAAGCCAGCAGGAGTCTGCTGGCTTGTCGGGATTTTGCCGCCTTCAAGACGCTGGCACGCAGCGCACCTTGAGCATGCCGAGGTGCGTTACTCCTCGTTGAAGCCCGAGGTGAACAGCGCCACCACGGCGGCCAGGGCCTCCACTTCCTCGGGCCCCTCCACCTGGACTTCCACCTGCTTGCCCTGGGCGGAGTCCAGCATCAGCAGGCCGATCACGCTGTCCGCGTCGGCCTCGACCCCCTCTTCATTGCGCAGCAACACGTGGGCATCGAACCCCTGCACCAGCTCGAACAGCATCATGGCCGGTCTGGCATGCATGCCCAGCTTGTTTTTCACTTCCACCGAGGCTGAGACGGTCATCTGATCTTCCTATTGGTCCATCAAAATTGCGGTGCACTCTTGTCGAGGGTGCGGTGGCGGATCTGGACGTTCTTGCCCAGCAGGCGGAAGGCGCCGGCCAGCTGCTCGGCAATGAACACCGATCTGTGCTGGCCGCCGGTGCAACCGATACCGACTGTCACATAGCTGCGATTGTTGCGCTCCAGGTGAGGCAACCAGGTCGCCAGCATATTCTCGATCTGCAGGATGAACTGCATCACGTCGGGCTGGCTGGAGAGGTAGCGGGCCACCGGCTCATCCTTGCCGGTGAAGGGTTTGAGCTCGGGGATCCAGTGCGGATTGGGCAGGAAGCGGGCGTCGAACACGAAGTCGGCATCCTTGGGAATGCCGTACTTGAAGCCGAACGACTCGAACACCAGCACCAGCTCGTTCTCCTTCTTGCCGAGCACCCGGGTCTTGATGAGCTCGCTCAGGTCGTGAATGCTGAGGTTGGTGGTATCGATGCGCAGGTCGGCCGTCGAGGAGAGCGGTGCCAGCAGGTGGGTCTCCTCCCGAATCGCCTCGTCCAGCGACAGCTGATTGCGTGACAAGGGGTGCAGCCGGCGGCTCTCGCCGTAGCGCTTGAGCAGGGTGGAGTTTTCCGCATCGAAGAAGAAGCTCGAGAACTCCACCCGCCCCTCGTTGCGAACCTGGGCCAGCAGGGTTTCCAGCTTGTCCGGGCTCGCCGGCAGGTTGCGCACGTCGATGCTGACCGCCAGCTTGTCATACTGGCTCTCGACCGAGACGATCAGCTGGGGCAGCAGGTTGACCGGCAGGTTATCCACGCAGTAATAACCGAGATCCTCCAGCACACGCAGGGCAACTGTCTTGCCCGAGCCGGAGCGCCCACTCACCACTATTAATTGCATCTTGTTCCCTCACCGCTTGGCGTCATTGCAAGGGCCTGCATCTCAGGCCGATGTCATGATCTGATAGAGTTCTTCGTCGCTGGTTGCCTGGCGCAACTGGCGGCATACCGCCTTGTCGCCCAGTTTGGATGCCATCAGGGAAAGGGTCTTGAGGTGCTGCTTGCACTCGCTTTCCGGCACCAGCAGGGCGAACAGCAGGTCAACCGGTTGATTGTCGATGGAATCGAAGGGGATCGGCTCTGCGAAGGTCATCAGGATGGCGGTCGGCGGAAACTCGTCGCCAATCCGGCCGTGGGGAATGGCGATACCGGCACCGATCCCGGTACTGCCCATTTTTTCTCGCGCCAGCAGGCACTCGAAGAGCACCTGACGAGAGGTCCCCAGGCGCTCAGCGGCTAACTCGCTGATGATCTCCAGGGCGCGTTTCTTGCTGGTACAAGGGACCGCACTTTTGGTGCAGTCCCGACTCAGTATGTGTTCAAGTTGCATGGTTATTTTTGATTTAACTTATCTTTGTGCTTGATGATCTGCCGATCCAGCTTGTCCAGCAGGGTATCAATCGCAGCGTACATGTCGGCATGCTGCGAATTGGCGAACACCTCACCCCCGCTGACATGCAGCTTGGCTTCGGCGATCTGGTTCAGTTTTTCTACGCTCAACACCACATGAACATTGTTGATGTGGTCAAAGTGACGCTCGAGTTTGGCAAATTTATTGTTCACATAATCACGCAGAGCTTCGGTGATCTCGACATGGTGTCCGGTCAGGTTAATTTGCATAACGTCTTCCTTTTGTTTTGCCTAAACCAGGCGTTTGCGCTGATTGGATGGCGGGATCAACAAGGATTCACGGTACTTTGCGATCGTGCGTCTCGCCACCATAATACCCTGTTCGGCCAGCAAATCCGCGATCTTGCTATCACTTAGCGGCTTGGCGGGATTCTCCGCCGTGACCAGCTTCTTGATGAGCGCGCGAATTGCGGTCGATGAGCACTCTCCTCCTCCCTCCGTGTTGACATGACTGGAGAAAAAAAACTTCAGTTCGAAGATGCCGCGCGGCGTATGCATGTACTTCTGGGTCGTAACCCGCGAGATGGTTGACTCGTGCATCTCCACCGCTTCGGCGATGTCGTTGAGCACCATGGGTTTCATGGCCTCTTCACCGTATTCGAAAAAGCCCTGCTGCTGCTCGACGATACAGCTGGCCACCTTGAGCAGGGTGTCGTTGCGGCTCTCCAGACTCTTGATGAACCACTTGGCTTCCTGCAGGTGGGAGCGGATGAACTGGGTATCCTGGCTGGTGCGCGCCTGACGGGCCATGGCGGCATAGGTCTCGTTGACCCGGATGCGCGGGGCCGAGTCCGGGTTGAGCTCGACCACCCACTTGTTGCCCTTCTTGACCACGGAAACATCCGGGATCACGTACTGGGATTCGCTCTGGATGACGCCGTTGCCGGGTCTCGGCTCCAGCTGCTGGATCAAATCCAGCACCTCCTTGAGGTCGCTCTCCTTGAGCCGGGTCTTGCGCGCCAGGGTGCGGTAGTCGCGATTGCCGAGCAAGTCCATGTGCTCGAGGATCACCTCCTTGGCCTCGTTGAGCCAGGGCAGGTCGGGGGAGTATTGGCCCAGCTGGATCAGCAGGCACTCTTGTACCGAGCGGGCGGCAATGCCGACCGGATCGAAGTGCTGCACTCGCTTGAGCACCGCCTCCACTTCATCGAGCTCCACCTCGACATCCTCGCTGCTTACCGCAGTCTGGATATCTTCCAGCGATACCGTCAGATAACCGGATTCGTCGATGGCGTCGATGATGGCGAGGGCGATGGCGGCATCCACGTCGCTGAACGGCGTCAGGCGCATCTGCCACAACAGATAATCCTGCAGGTTTTCGGTGGTTTCGCCCTGATAGATGCTGTCTTCACCGTCGTGGATCGGGCCCGCGCTCTGGGCCGTGCCGGCCGAGTAGACCTCTTCCCAGGTGGTATCTACCGGCAGTTCGTCCGGCATGTTGTCCTGAGACATGGCATCGCTGGAGTCGAGTTGGCTGGCATCGACCGGCTCTTCCGGGCTGGTCTCCTGCACATCATTTTCCTCTTGCTCCAGCAAGGGGTTGTTGTCGAGCGCTTGCTGAATTTCCTGCTGGAGTTCCAGAGTGGAGAGCTGGAGCAGACGAATCGCTTGTTGTAATTGCGGCGTCATGGTCAGGGACTGGCCGAGACGCAACTGTAATGTCGGCTTCATCTACGTCGGGATATCCTTATGTTCAGCGAGGCAGTCGTCACAGGAAATGAAGAGATGCCCCCTTACTATAGACTGAATTGATCGCCCAAATAGACGCGCTTGACCTGTTCGTCGGCCAGTATGTCGGCCGGTGCACCTTCGGCAATCATCTTGCCGTGGCTGACGATATAGGCCTTCTCACATACGTCCAGAGTCTCTCTGACGTTGTGGTCGGTGATCAAGACACCCAGGCCTCTATCTTTGAGATGCTGGATGATCTTCTTGATGTCTATCACAGAAATGGGGTCGACCCCGGCAAAGGGCTCATCCAGCAGGATAAAACGCGGCTCGGCAGCCAGTGCCCGGGCGATCTCGACCCGGCGCCGCTCCCCGCCCGACAGGCTCTGCCCCAGGCTGTCACGGATATGGGTGATGTTGAACTCTTCCAGCAGTTGCTGGACCTTGTCCTCCCGCTCTTCGCGGCTCAGCCCCTTGCGGGTCTGCATGACCCCCATCAGGTTGTCGAACACCGACAGGCGACGGAAGATGGAGGCCTCCTGCGGCAGATAGCCGATACCGTTGCGGGCACGGATATGCATGGGTTGCAGGCTGATGTCCTGATCATCGATGGTGATGAGGCCGGCATCGCTCTGCACCAGCCCCACGATCATGTAGAAGGAGGTGGTCTTGCCGGCGCCGTTCGGACCTAACAGCCCGACGATCTGGCCGGTCCCCACTTCCAGGCTCACATCGCTCACTACCATGCGGCGCTTGTAACTTTTTTGCAGGCCGGCTGCTTTCAACACTGCCATGGTTTATTTTCCCTGCTTCTTCTGATCGGCCGGCTTGTCGAAATTCTCTACCTGATCCGGCAGGAACACCGTCTTGACCCGCTGGTTCGGGGTCTTGCTCTCGGCAATCATCTTCTGTTTGACGATGTCGTAACGGATCAGGTCGCCATTGACCTGGCTGTCTTCCTGCTTGAGCTGACCGTTGCCGGTGATGGTCACCAGACGGTTCTTCAGCTCATAACGGATGCTGTTGCCATGGGCATTGACCGGCTTGCCGTTGTCCAGGATCTGGAAGAAGGTGGCAGGCTTGCCATAGGCCGTCATCACCTCGGCACCCTTCTCGCCGGAGCGGATCACCACCACCTTGTCCGCCTTGATCTTGATGGTGCCCTGAGTAATGGTCACATCCTGCTCGAAGGTGATACGGTTGTCCTGCATCTCGGCCACCTGCTTGACCGCATCCACATAGACCTTCTCGGCAAAGTCGGACTCTTTGGCGCTCACGGTGCCGCACAGCAGCAGGCCCGCGAGGGCCAGATTAGCGTTTTTCATTGAAATAGATGGCATGGCCCTGATCCAGTAATTCAAAATATTTGCGTTCCAGATGACCCTTCAGGCCGACGCCCTCGGTCTGGAAATCCTTACCCACTATGCTGACCTGCTGATTGCTTCTCACGTTCTGGGTCACCAGATCCAGCTCCAGATAGGGGGTATCCAGCGTGGAGATGAAAGAGGTGGGCAGCAAGCCGTCCAGATGCACCTTGTCCCGCAGGATCACGTTGTCATCGGTGTTGAGCACGCCGGTATCGGCGGTGACTTTCCACTCGGCCTCACCCTGCTTGTCGAACATGTAGACCACCGGCTTGTCAAAAGTGGCCTGCTCGAGGATCTGGTAGTACTCCGCATAGCGGGACTCCAGCCGCTCGGTGCGACGCCCCTCGACATCGAAGCGGGTCGTCACCAGATTTTTGGCGGTGAAGTCCGGCTGATAATTCTCCACCTTGGTGGTCGGCTCCGGCGCCAGCTCAATGTCACCGAGCTGCCAGGCAGCCAGCGCAACCAGGAACAGCAGGGCGAACAACAGGGTCTGTCTGCTCATACCGAGGCCTCTGGCTGATAGTCACCCAGCCCCTGAGCCTGCAAAATGAGATCGCACACCTCGCGCACCGCGCCAACACCGCCGGCCAGCCGGGTCACCATGTCGGCCCGCGCCAGCACCAGCGGATGGGCATCGGCCACGGCGATGCCGAGACCACAGGCCTGCATCACCGGCAGATCGATGGTGTCATCGCCGATGTAGGCCGCCTGCTCGGGGGTCAGTGCCAGCTTGCTCAGCAGCGCCTCGAAGTGGGGCAGCTTCTGATCCGCACCCTGAACCAGGTGCTGCACCCCCAGGCTCTTCATCCGATCGCTGACGATGCGGGAGTTGCGCCCGGTGATGATGGCAATCTCGATCCCGGCGTTGAGCAGCGCCCGCATGCCGGCACCGTCGCGGGTACAGAAGGTCTTCAGCTCTTCGCCGTCATTTCCCATGTAGATGAGGCCGTTGGAGAGCACCCCGTCCACATCGCACACCAGCAGGCGGATCTGTGCCGCCTTCTCAAACTGGCTGCGCGTCACCGGACCATAGAGGGTCGGTACGTTTTGCATCAAATTACTCCGGCTTTCAGCAGGTCGTGCATGTTGAAGGCACCCAGCGGGCGCTTGTCGCCATCCACAACCAGTAATCCGTTGATTTTTCTGGTTTCCATCAGTTTGACGGCCTCGGCTGCCATCATCTCAGGTCCCACGGTAACACAGTTGACGGTCATCACACGGCTGATCGGGGTGTGGTGGATATCCACCTGCAGGTCCAGAATGCGGCGCAGGTCACCGTCGGTGAACAGGCCGGCCAGGCGGCCATCGGCATTGGCCACGGCCGTCATGCCGAGTCCCTTGCGGCTCACTTCCAGCAGTGCCTGGCTGATGGTGGCATCTATCCCCACCTGGGGCAACAGCTCGCCGCTGTGCATCAGATCGCCGACCCGCAGCAGCAGTCGCTTGCCAAGGGAGCCGCCCGGGTGAGAGAGGGCAAAATCGTCGGCGGTAAAGCCGCGGGCTTCCAGCAGGGCCACCGCCAGCGCATCGCCCATCACCAGGGTCGCGGTGGTACTGGACGTGGGCGCCAGCCCCAGCGGGCAGGCTTCTTTCTCTACCTTGATGCACAGGTGCACGTTGGCTTCTTTCGCCATGGTGGAGGCCGGGTTGCCGGTCATGCAGATGAGCGGGATACCACGGCGCTTGAGCACCGGCAACAGGGCCAGGATCTCGTCGCTTTCGCCGGAGTTGGAGATGGCGATGATGAGATCGCCGCCGGAAATCATCCCCAGATCGCCGTGGCTGGCTTCACCCGGATGGAGGAAGAAGGCGGGAGTGCCGGTGCTGGCCAGGGTGGCCGCAATCTTGCTTCCGACATGACCTGACTTGCCCATGCCGGTGACCACTATCTTGCCACTGCAGCGCAGTATCATCTCGCACGCCTGATCGAAGGCATCGTTCAGGTATTGGTAGAGTCCATCAATCGCTTGTTTCTCGATGTCCAGCACGGTACGGGCGCTGCGACGAAAATCGAACAGTTCAGACACTTTTTCAGACTTTACAGACATAAAGGCACAGCTCCGGGCTGAAATTTGCTGCGGGATTATAAAAAAGTCTGTCGAGATAAGCGAATCGGATACTTCCCGACCTGAAAAGAGAGACAATTGGTTACAAAAAACTGTCGCGCGTCTGGGCAGGCAGGCTGTTCAATAGTTGTTCCTTGCTGTTGCTTAGACCTAGACTAGCCCATAAAATTCGCTCTTCATTTACACCGGATGGACAATTGTTTGAACGATGACCTGATCACCATCTCCGACCTGACCTTCAGTCACGGAGATCGGCTGTTATACGACGGGATAAACCTGACCATTCCCCGTGGCAAGGTCACTGCGGTCATGGGCCCCAGCGGCATCGGCAAGACCACCTTGCTGCGGTTGATCGGCGGCCAGCTCAAGCCCGAATCCGGTCATATCCTGTTTGACGGGGAAGATATCCCCACCCTCTCCCGCTCGCGCCTGTACGAGGTACGCAAGCGGATGAGCATGCTGTTCCAGAGCGGCGCCTTGTTTACCGGCATGACGGTGTACGACAACGTGGCCTTCCCGCTGCGCGAGCACTCCGGCCTGCCCGAGGAGCTGATCCACACCATCGTCATGATGAAGCTGCAGGCGGTCGGCCTGCGCGGCGCGGCAAGACTGATGCCTTCCGAGCTCTCCGGCGGCATGGCCCGGCGCGCGGCGCTGGCCCGCTCCATCGCCCTGGATCCGGACCTCATCATGTATGACGAGCCGTTCGTCGGCCAGGATCCCATCACCATGGCGGTGCTGGTGAAGCTCATCAAGGATATGAACGATGCCCTCGGCATCACCTCCGTCATCGTCACCCACGACGTGAAAGAGGTGCTGAGCATTGCCGACTACGCCTATATCATCGCCAACCGCAAGGTGGTGGCGCACGGCACGCCGGCCCAGCTGCGCGAGGAGCACAATCCCGAGGTCGAGCAGTTCCTGAAAGGATTGCCCGACGGTCCTGTTCCGTTTCATTTTCCGGCAGGCGACCTGCTACAGGATCTCTGATGTTGACAAGCCAGGTAAGCAAACTGGGGCGAAGCGGGGTGCGATTCATCAGCGCCATCGGCCGCGCCACCATCATGTTGTTTCACGCGTTGGCGGGAAAACCCGCGCCGCGCAAGCACTTCCCGCTGCTGGTGCAGCAGTTGTATGTGGTCGGGGTACAGTCGGTCGCCATCATTCTTGTGTCGGGCCTGTTCATCGGCATGGTGCTCTCGTTGCAGGGCTACAACGTACTGAAGGACTTCGGTGCCGAGCAAAGCCTGGGGCCGCTGGTCTCCCTCTCCCTGCTGCGGGAGCTGGGCCCCGTGGTGACCGCGCTGCTGTTTGCCGGCCGCGCCGGCTCGGCCCTCACCGCCGAAATTGGCCTGATGAAGGCCACCGAACAGCTCTCCAGCCTGGAGATGATGGCGGTGGATCCGCTGCGCCGGGTGGTCGCGCCGCGCTTCTGGGCCGGGGTCATCAGCATGCCGCTGCTGGCCTTCATGTTCAGCCTGATCGGCATCTTCGGCGGCAAGCTGGTCGGCGTGGACTGGCTGGGGGTGGACGAAGGCAGCTTCTGGTCCGCCATGCAGGCCTCCGTCGACTGGCAGGATGACATCATGCAGGGGGCCATCAAGAGCCTGATCTTTGCCCTGGTGGTCACCTGGATTGCGCTCTTTAACGGTTATGATGCCAAGCCGACCTCGGCCGGGATCAGTCAGGCCACGACCCGTACCGTGGTCCACTCCTCCCTGGCCGTGCTCGGCCTGGATTTTATACTCACCGCAGTCATGTTTGGATAAGGTAAAGATGAAGTTCAGCAAAGTAGAATTCCTGGTTGGCGCTTTCATGCTGGCCGGCATCGGTGCCATTCTGGCGTTGGCACTGCAAGTGGCAGGTTTGAGTTTCAAACCGGAAGGAGAAACCTATACCCTGCGCGCCCATTTCGATAATATCGGCGGCCTGAAAGTGCGCTCACCGGTCAAGGTGGGTGGCGTGGTCGTCGGTCGGGTCAGCGACATCACTCTGGACGCCAAGAGCCAGGTGCCGATCGTCTCTTTGCAGATGCAAAAGAGCGCCGGTGAGTTCTCCGAGACCAGTACCCTCTCCATCCTGACTTCGGGGTTGCTCGGCGAGCAGTACATAGGCCTGATGCCCGGCTTTACCGATGAGGAGATGGGCACCAGCATGCTCAAGGATGGCGACATGATTGAAGACACCAAATCCGCCATTGTGCTGGAAGACCTGATTGGCAAGTTCCTCTACAGCCAGTCTTCCGACACAAAATCAGACAGCAAGTAAGGAGTAACCATGTTCAAGAAGATCGCCCTGCTGCTGGGCCTGATGACCAGCATGCTGTTTTCCCTGACCGCGCAAGCCACCGATGCCACCGATCCCTATGCCCTGGTGGATCAGGCGGCCAAGCAGACCTTCGCCCGCCTGAAGGCCGATCAGGCCCAGGTGAAGAGCAATCCGGACCACCTGCGGGTGATCATCCGCGAAGAGCTGCTGCCCTACGTGGACAACCGCTTCGCCGCCTACAAGGTGCTCGGCAACCAGATCAAGCAGACCACTCCGGCCCAGCGTGACGCCTTCGTCGAGGTGTTCACCGAGTACATGGTGAGCTCCTACGCCGACGCCCTGGCCCATTTCGACAAGCAGACCGTCAAGGTCGAGCCGGGCAAGGCCGCCGGTGACAGCAACATCACCGCCGTCAACGTCAGCGTGAAAGAGGCCGGCAAGCCGGACATCTTCCTCGAGTTCAAGCTGCGCAAGAACAACAAGACCGGCGAATGGAAAGCCTTCGACATGGTTGCCGAAGGGATCAGCCTGCTCTCTGCCAAGCAGAACGAGCTGGGTGGCCTCATCCGCCAGAACGGCATCGATGCGGTGATCGCCCAGCTGCGCGCCCACAATGCCAAGCCGCTGGTACTCAAGAAATGAGACTGAGCGGCGAGCTGCAGGCAGCCCAGGTCGTTGAGTTGTGGCAACGGCGAGCCGACTGGTGGCAGGAAGACCAGATCGAGCTCGGCGACGTCACCACCCTGGATTCGGCAGGGCTTGCCCTGCTGGTCAAATGGGCCAAAGCCGCTCTGGCACGAGGCGCCACACCGCAACTGGTGGGCGCCTCCACTGATTTTTATACCCTGGCCAACCTCTACGGGGTGGCCGGATTGTTTCAGTCAACTCCGCTCACAACTGAGGACGCATAATGCAAGTCTCTGAAATTGAAGCGATACTCCTCGAGGCTCTGCCATTGTCCGAAGTCCATGTCAAAGGAGACGGCAGTCACTACCAAGTGATCGCCGTCGGCGACATGTTTGACGGCATGAGCCGGGTCAAGAAGCAACAGGCCATCTATGCCCCGCTGATGGACAAGATCGCCAGCAACGCCATTCACGCACTCTCCATCAAGGCTTTTACCGATGCCGAGTGGAAACGCGAACGTAAATTCCTACTGCCCTCCTGATTTGGTATCAAACGTAAATGGACAAATTCAAGATCGATGGTCGTTGTACTCTCAACGGCGAAGTGACCATCTCTGGCGCCAAGAACGCCGCTCTGCCGATCCTGTTCGCCACCCTGCTGTGTGATGAGGAGATCCACCTCTCCAACGTGCCGCGCCTGAAAGACGTGGGCACCACCATCAAGCTGCTAGAGATGCTGGGTGCCACCACCAAGGTGAACGGCAACGTCACCGTGCTGACCGGTGCGGTGAACAACCATGTCGCCCCCTACGAGCTGGTGAAGACCATGCGCGCCTCCATCCTGGCGCTGGGCCCGCTGGCCGCCCGTTTTGGCGCGGCTGACGTCTCCCTGCCCGGCGGCTGCGCCATCGGTGCCCGTCCGGTCAACCTGCACGTGCACGGTCTGGAGCTGATGGGTGCCAAGATTGCCATCGAGGATGGTTACATCAAGGCTCGTGTCGACGGCCGCTTGAAGGGGGCTCACATCCTGATGGACATGGTCTCCGTCACCGGTACCGAGAACCTGATGATGGCCGCCACCCTGGCTGACGGCCGCACCGTGATCGAAAACGCCGCGCGCGAGCCGGAAGTGGTCGATCTGGCCAACTTCCTCAACGCGCTGGGCGCCAAGATCCAGGGCGCGGGCACCGACACCCTGACCATCGACGGTGTCGAGCGTCTGCATGGCGGCAGCTACAGCGTCCAGCCAGACCGTATCGAAACCGGTACCTTCCTGGTGGGTGCAGCGGTCACCGGCGGCAAGATCACCTGCCGCAAGACCGACCCGACCCTGCTGGAAGCGGTACTGGTCAAGCTGGAAGAGGCTGGCGCCCTGATTGAGAAGGGGGAAGACTGGATCACTCTCGACATGACCGGTCGTACCCTCAAGCCGGTCACCATCAAGACCGCCCCCTACCCGGCCTTCCCGACCGACATGCAGGCCCAGTTCACCGTGCTGAACGCGGTGGCCAAGGGCACCGGCATGGTCACCGAGACCATCTTCGAGAACCGCTTCATGCACGTACCCGAGCTGGTACGGATGGGCGCCGACATCGAACTGCAGGGCAATGTGGCCATCTGCCGCGACACCCAGCAGCTCAAGGGTGCCCAGGTGATGGCAACCGACCTGCGCGCCTCCGCCAGTCTGGTGCTGGCCGGCTTCGTCGCCGAAGGCTCCACCATCGTCGATCGCATCTACCACATCGACCGTGGCTACGAAGACATCGAGCACAAGCTGCAAGGCCTTGGCGGCCGTATCGAGCGCATCAAGGGCTGATTGCCGCCCCTGCGCACGCCGATACAAAAAGGCCCCTCGCACTGCGAGGGGCCTTTTTCATGGCTGCAATCCGCTGATGCCGGGATCAGTGGCCGGCCAGTTTCATGCTCTCGACCAGCACCGAGCCGGTCTTGAGGCTGGAACGCTCATCTTCGTCGCTGCCCACCGCCACGATATGGCTGAACATCTCGGCCAGATTGCCGGCGATGGTGATCTCTTCGACCGGATAGGCTATCTCGCCGTTCTCCACCCAGAAACCGGCAGCGCCGCGGGAGTAGTCGCCATTGACGATGTTGACCCCCTGCCCCATCAGTTCAGTCACCAGCAGGCCGGTGCCCATCTCCTTGAGCATGCCATTGAAATCCTGACCGGTGCTGGAGACCTGCCAGTTGTGGATGCCGCCGGCGTGGCCCGTGGTGGTGAGCCCCAGCTTGCGGGCGGAGTAGGAGGTAAGCAGCCAGCTCATCAGCTCGCCATTGCGCACTATGTCCATGTCGCGTGTCAGCACACCTTCGCCATCGAACGGGGTACTGGCGAGCCCCCCCAGCAGGTGGGGAAACTCCTGGATGGTGAGCCACTCGGGCAGGATCTGCTTGCCCAGCTTGTCCAGCAGAAAGCTCGACTTGCGGTAGAGATTGCCACCGCTGATGGCCATCACCAGATGACCCCACAGACCGGCCGCCGTATCGGGATGGAACAGCACGGGAGCGTGGCGAGTGCTGATCTTGCGGGCCCCCAGACGAGAGAGGGTGCGCTCCACCGCCTCGTCGGCGATCCGCTGCGGGCTCCAGAGCCCGTCCAGGGTACGGCTGGAGGAGTAGCCGTAATCGCGCTGCATGTCGCCGTCCTGCTCGCCGATCAGCACGCAGCTCAGAGAGTTGCGCGATGCCGCGTAGCCTTTGACGAAGCCATGGCTGTTGCCATACACCTTGATGCCGAGGTGACTGGAGAAACCGGCACCGTCGGAGTGCTTGATACGGGTATCGCGGCCCAACGCCAGTCGTTCACACTCGATGGCCAGTTCGATGCCGCGCTGCGGATCCAGCTCGATTGGATGACACAGTTGCAGATCCGGGGCGTCCCAGGCCAGCAGCTCGGCATCAGCCAGACCGGCGCAGGCATCCGGCGAGGTGTGCCGGGCAATCTCCATGGCCGCTTCGACGGCGGCACGAATGGCCGACGGGCTCAGATCCGTGGTGGAGGAGGAACCCTTGCAGCCATCGCGATAGACGGCGATGCCGAGCGCCCCGTCCTTGTTGAATTCGATGCTTTCCAGTTCACAACCCCGGGTGTTCACCGACAACCCGGTCTGCTTGCTGATGGAGACTTCGGCAAGCCCGGCGCCCAGTCCCTTGGCAATCTCCAGGGCCTCGGCAACTACGGCTTCAAGATGGGCTTGATCCTGGCGGATTTGGTCTTGCTGATCCATAACTCACATCTGTATGAAGGAAGGAAAGGGGCTAAGCATATCAGACCCCTGCGCCCAGCGGGAGAAGCTGGTAACATATCCACCAAACGTGAATGACAGGAATCAAGAGACCGATGAGTCAATATCAAGACGACAACGAGTGGGAAGACTGGGGCCCCAGTAAAAGCCAGCTCAAGCGCGATGCCGAAGCCTTGCAGAAAATGGGGGAAGAGATCGTCTCCCTCAGCCACAGCGAGCTGGAGAAGATCCCGCTGGATGAAGAGCTGGCCGAAGCGGTCGAGCTGGGCCGCAAGCTCAAGCCGAAGAAGGACGAGTCTTTCCGTCGCCACCTGCAGTTCATCGGCCGGTTGATGCGCAGCCGCGATGTGGAGCCCATCGTCGAGGCGCTCTCCATCATCAAGAATCGCCACTCCACCGTAAACGCCCGCCTGCACCGGCTGGAGCAGTGGCGTGAGCGACTGATCAATGAAGGCGACAGCGCCCTCAACGAGCTGATGTCCCAGTTCCACGAACTGGACCGCCAGAAGCTGCGCCAGCTGATCCGCACCGCCAACAAGGAGCGGGAGCTGAACAAGCCGCCGGTGGCCTATCGCGAGATGTACCAGTACCTGCGCGGCGAGATCGAAGATCTGCTGTAAGTGATGACTCACCGTCGCCGACCGGCGATGAACAGTACAAATAAAACGGGGCCGATATGGCCCCGTTTTCGTGTCACTGCAGCAGTCAGCTGCCCGCCATGCACTGGGTATGAGTGCCTGGCTGCAGATACGGCATCAGCAGCGGGGCCATCCCCTTGAGCACCTGCACCGGCAGGGCGGAGGTGAAGCGGAACTTGTCGGACTGGCTGCCCGGCACATAGGCCGTCAGGGTGCCGAAGTGATCCTCTCCCAGATAGAAGACGAAGGTGGCGGTCCGGTTGCGAGCCAGCGAGCTGGTCACGTTGCCGTAGCGGCCGACCGTTTCAATCCGGTTGTCGCCCGTCCCCGTCTTGCCACCCATCTGCAGCACGGTACCATCCGGCAGGGCGAAGGCGCCGGCAATCCGTCTAGCCGTGCCCCCTTCCACCACCTTCGACAGCGCGTTGCGCAGCGCGGTGGCCACCTCGACCGGCAGCACCCGGGTCCCCTCGGTCTGCGCTGGCTGGAACTCGGTTTCGAACGGCGTGCCCTTGGCAAACGACAGATGCTCGATGCGCAGGGTCGGCGCACGAATGCCACCGTTCTGGATGATCCCCATCAGCTCGGCCAACGCAGCAGGGCGATCGCCCGAGCTGCCCAGGGCCGTTGCCAGCGATGGTACCAGGTGATCGAACGGGTAGCCCAGTCTGGCCCAGCGTTGATGGATGTCCAGGAAGGCCTCGACCTCTAGCATGGTGCGGATCCGGCTGTCGCGGGCGCTACGGTGGCGGGTCTTGAACAGCCAGCTGTAGACCTCCTGCCGCTCGTCCCGGCTCGCCTCGACGGCATCGGCGAAGGTCGCCTTGTCGAACTCCTTGAGATAGGAGAGCAGCCACAGCTCCAGCGGGTGCACCCGGGCGATATAGCCTTGATCCGGCAGCGAATACTTGCCGGGACCATAGCTGGTATAGAGCTGCTCGATACGACGATCGCTCAACTTCTCCCGCGGCAGGCGCTTCGCCAGGAAGGCAGCGAACGTCTCCTGCGACGCATCCGGCATCAGGTAGCGGTGTACGGCTGCCAGGCGCACGGCGCTGGGCTTGAGACCATCCAGGAAGGTATCGAGCTGCTCATCCGCAGTCTTGCCACGGTATTTGCGCCAGAAGCGCAGCAGATAGGTCTGCCCCTCTTTATCCGCAAACTTGGCCAGATACTCGGTACGGCGCGGATCCTTGTCATCCTTGAGCAACTGGGCACGGTTGCCCTCCCGGTAGAGGCTGTAGCGAACGATGTCACGCATCAGGCGCACGAACGGCAGGTTGATGGATTCACGCAGCGCGTCGCGAATGGCCGGGATGCGGCCATTGTCCTCACGCCGGAAGTTGTTGAAGGTGTGCATGCCACCGCCGGTGAAGAATCCCTCGTTCGGGCTGGCGGAGTATTTGCGATCGAGCGCCGCCTCCAGCATGGGTGGCAGGCTCTTGTCCTTGGCGGTCATCAGGTAGGAGACGGCCCAGCGGCTGATGTTGTCCTGCTCCGATACCTCTATCTTGCGCAGGCTCTCGGCCGACATGTCCGCGTAGTTATCGTGCAGCTCGGAGACGATCTCCAGATAGGTGGTCAGCACCCGCAGCTTGGCGGTTGACCCCAGCTCCAGCTTGCTGCCCTCGTTGATGTCGAACGGCTGATCCGTGTTGTCGGTCTGCACCCGCACCTTGAAGCCCTGCGGGGACTTCTCGAACAGCGTGAAGCTGTACTTCACGTCTCCCGTCTTCTCCGGCGAGAGCAGGCGCTCACCAAACAGCCCCACCTGGGCTGCAAACGTCGGGTCGGCCAGCTGCTGCAGGTAGCGAGAGACCTCGTTTTGCAGCGGCATGTTGAGGCTGGTGTCGGCCGTCAGATCGAGTCGATCCAGATCGTAGAGCTGCACCCCGAGCTGACGGCTCAAACGGGTGCGGGCAACTTGCAGGCCCTTGTTGTTGTTGACCTTGGTCACCGCCGGGGACTGCAGGAAATCACGGAACGAGATCTTGGCCTTCAGCGCGGCCTCCATCAACGGCGGCGTGATCATCCCCTCCTGTACGAACAGCCGCAGATAGCTGTCGGTCAGGGTCGCCAGTGCATCACGCCCCTGCGCCAGATAGTAGGAGGGTCGGCGATGGGCAATCATCAGCGAGACCACCTGGCGCAGCGCCAGGCCCTGCTCTGCCAGCGAGGCATCCTGGTTGCGCGCAGGGTCCAGCAGCCGGTTTACCTCGTCCACATTGGCGCCAAACCATACCCAGAGACCATCCCCCAGGCCGTGCACTTCTCCATAGCCAGGAGCCGCAGAGAGCGGGACCGAGTTGAGATAGGCCCAGGCAACCAGTTTGCGCGCCTCCAGCGTCTTGGGTCCCAACCGGTAGGCCCGCACACTGGCAGACGCCATCTGGCGGATCTTCTCGGTGGGGGACAGCGTCAGGCCATCCGGCGAGTGGCGATACTTCTCGACCTGAGTCGCCAGTGTGCTGCCGCCGGCCGACTGATCCTGCATATCGAGCGCCTTGCCGACCTGGGACATGGCCGCCTTGGCAAAACGGGGCCAATCCACAGCCGGGTTCGCCAGCGGCTGCTCGTTGCTGAGCAGGTCACGGTTTTCGATGAACAGGAGCGACTGGATCACCAGCGGCGGGATGGAGGCAAAATCCGGGTAATAGTGGGTCGGATACTTGAATTGATAGAAGGGCTCCGCCCGGCAGTCGTGCAGGGTCAGGCCGGCTTGCACCTTCTCGGTATAAGGCACGAAAAAGCCGCGACTGGCATAGTCATACAAGGCATCGGAGAAATGTACCTGCTCGCTGACCTGATAACCCCGTTGCAGCAAGCGCTCCTGCATCATGGGCAACAGCACATAGCCGAGCCGCTTGTCGAAGGGACCGTCTTCGGGGAAGGCAATCTGCTTGCTGGGACCCGGTTCGACCTGATAGGTCAGCTTGGCCGCATAGCGGGAGATCTCCTGCGACTGCAGGCGGGAAGTCTGCATCTCATAACCGACCAGAGCAATCACCGCAGCCAGGCACAGCAAAAAGAAAAAGCAGAACAACCAGCGCCACCAGGAACGACGCTTGCGCTTGTACTTGCCGTCCGCGCTTGGGACAGATGAATCCTGAGATGCCACTTTGTTCAAATCCGTCTGTTCTGATGCGCCCATATCAGCCCCACCATGGTTGCGCAATTTATTGTGTTTCACTCAAGCTTAGTCGTTTCAAGTCAATGGCTTGAAAACTATTGACCGCTTTGTAGTGATGGTAACAGGGCGATCATGAAAAGGGGAGCCGATTGTTGCAGCGCAGTGAGAGATCCGAGCTGATGGCAGAAAGCAAAACACCGGCCTATGGCCGGTGTTTTGAGAAGACAGTGAGCAGGCTTATTTGCTGGAACTCATCGCCTTGAGCTTGGTGCTCAGCTCTTTACGCTCTTTGGACAGCTCGGCATTCTTGATGATGTGGTCGTCCACACGCTCTTCATAATCAGCCCGCATGTTGGCGATGATGGCTTGCACCTCATCGATGCTCATACCCGGTTTGATGTAATCGCTCAGGTTGTCGAGCAGCAGCACCCGCTTCTGGTTGTCACGGACCTTCTTCTCGTTGTCCGCAATTTCACGCTTGAGTTTGTTCTGACGACGGGACATACGCACATATTCCAGTACATCGCTGAAGGTGGACTTGTTTACTTGTTCCATATCGATACCACTGACGTAAGGTTGATAAAAGCAGGCCAAGTTGCATCCGTACTAAAGAAACCAGCATGAGAGAGTACGGGCCAACCCAAGATGCCTTTACTCTACCGAGTTATGAGGCAGATACAACCCTAATTGCAGGGCTCACGCCGGGTTTCGGCACTAGAGAGCCGAGTGAACAACAGGGTGGAAAGCAGTGCAGGCTCTCCATCCAAAGGCGCATATCAGGGGTGAGATAAGACGAATTTCAGGCAATAAAAAACCCCGCTCATCTGAGCGGGGTTTCTCGTGTTGGGTGCCTGGCAGTGTCCTACTCTCGCATGGCGAATGCCACACTACCATCGGCGCTACCGCGTTTCACTTCTGAGTTCGGCAAGGGATCAGGTGGTTCCACGGCGCTATGGCCGCCAGGCAAATTCTTCAATCTGAGAAAGCTGACATAAGTAGTTTCGTATTTGTCACAAGGCTCGAAACACTTCTTGGGTGTTGTATGGTTAAGCCTCACGGGTAATTAGTATGGGTTAGCTCAACACGTCGCCGCGCTTACACACCCCACCTATCAACGTTGTGGTCTCCAACGGCCCTTTAGGACCCTCAAGGGGTCAGGGATGACTCATCTCAGGGCTCGCTTCCCGCTTAGATGCTTTCAGCGGTTATCGATTCCGAACTTAGCTACCGGGCAGTGCCACTGGCGTGACAACCCGAACACCAGAGGTTCGTTCACTCCGGTCCTCTCGTACTAGGAGCAACTCCCTTCAATCATCCAACGCCCACGGCAGATAGGGACCGAACTGTCTCACGACGTTCTGAACCCAGCTCGCGTACCACTTTAAATGGCGAACAGCCATACCCTTGGGACCGACTTCAGCCCCAGGATGTGATGAGCCGACATCGAGGTGCCAAACACCGCCGTCGATATGAACTCTTGGGCGGTATCAGCCTGTTATCCCCGGAGTACCTTTTATCCGTTGAGCGATGGCCCTTCCATTCAGAACCACCGGATCACTATGACCTACTTTCGTACCTGCTCGACCTGTCCGTCTCGCAGTTAAGCTGGCTTATGCCATTGCACTAACCTCCTGATGTCCGACCAGGATTAGCCAACCTTCGTGCTCCTCCGTTACTCTTTGGGAGGAGACCGCCCCAGTCAAACTACCCACCAGGCACTGTCCGCGACCCGGATTCACGGGCCTGCGTTAGAACATCAAACATACAAGGGTGGTATTTCAAGGACGGCTCCAGCGCAACTGGCGTCACGCCTTCAAAGCCTCCCACCTATCCTACACATGTAGGTTCAATGTTCAGTGCCAAGCTGTAGTAAAGGTTCACGGGGTCTTTCCGTCTAGCCGCGGGTACACCGCATCTTCACGGCGAATTCGATTTCACTGAGTCTCGGGTGGAGACAGCATGGCCATGGTTACACCATTCGTGCAGGTCGGAACTTACCCGACAAGGAATTTCGCTACCTTAGGACC
>NC_008570.1:4372500-4452500 GCF_000014805.1 Aeromonas hydrophila subsp. hydrophila ATCC 7966
TCCCCTTCTTTACCGCCAGAGCCACCGGGATGGAAAAAGCTGTCCCTATTCTCTGGCTGGAGCGGGCTGCCCTTGCCACACTGTGGCTCACCCTGGTGAGCTGGCTACTGCTGCCCACCCCATGGGTCACCAGCCTCTACCTGCTTCCTCTATATATAGTGGCGGCTGTTTTGCACTTGTGGCGCCAATTGCGTTGGCGGCTGCCTTCCACTCTTGGCCAACCCCTCTTGTGGTCGCTGCACCTCGCCTACCTGTTTATTCCTCTCGGCCTGCTCGCCCTTGGTGCTCTGGCGGCTGGCCTGCCCATCAGCTTGTCGCTGGCCAGCCACCTGCTCAGTGCCGGCTGCATGGGGACCATGATCCTGGGGATGATAGCCCGGGTCTCTCTTGGTCATAGCGGCCGGGCCTTGCAGGTGGGGCGCAGGATCCAGTGCGCTTTCGCGCTGGTGATCATGGCGGCCCTGATCCGGGTTCTGATCCCGCTGCTTTGGCCGGCCTATACCCTACACGGCTGGAACCTGAGCGGCCTGGCCTGGAGCCTGGCGTATGGTCTGTTTGTCTGGGTCTATGCTCCCATATTGACCAGCCCCCGGGCTGATGGACGTCCAGGCTGACCCAGGGGTCAAGATCTGCTGACCGGATAGTGGATTAGATTGTGGAAGATGGCAGGAGCCACTCCCAGATTGCGATAGCCATGGGGGCGGTCGGCCGCGAAACGTACCGCCTCCCCCTGCGTCAATGAGCGCCACTCCCCTTCCACCAGCACTTCCATCAGGCCGCTGATGACGATGACATGCTCGGTCACCCCGGGTTCATGGGGTTCTGATTCTCGCTGATAGCCGGGCAACAGAGTCAGCTCAAACAGTTCGAATCCAAAGCGCCCCTCATAAGGGAAGAGAGGGGCGACCTGCATGCCCTCTCCCGCCGGCTGCTGGCGAATCGCATCTGCGGTGCGATAGAGCACTTCCCCCTGCTCTGCCGGAGTCGGCTCGATGAAGCTGGAGAAAGAAACTCGAAAGCCGGTGGCAATCTTCCACAGGGTGGCCACCGTCGGGCTCGACTCCCCCCGTTCAATCTGGCCCAGCATGGCCTTGCTCACTCCCGTCTCCCGCGCCGCTACATCCAGGCTCCAGCCCAGCTCGCTGCGCAAGCCCTTCAGACGTTGGGCCAGATGCTGATTCATCTCTTGCATGACTGCCTCTTTGTTGTGCTTGCTTGAATCGCCTTGTGCGCTATAACGCACAACGATATAGTCTGAAGCAATATTGTACGTAATAACGCACAAACCGTCACAACCCCACAAGGACGTCACCATGCCCTTTGCCCTTCCTCATCTGGTCGCCGGCTTCATCGCCGTGATGGTCGGCTATACCAGTTCGGTCATCCTGATCATTCAGGCAGCCACGGCAGCGGGGGCCGATGCAGCCCAGCTTGCGTCCTGGCTATGGACGCTGGGCATTGGCATGGGTATCAGCTGCATCGGCCTCTCCCTCTATTATCGCATCCCTGTCTTGACCGCCTGGTCGACCCCGGGTGCCGCCCTGCTCATCACCAGCCTGGGTCACTTCACCCTGGCCGAGGCCATCGGCGCCTTCGTTATCTCTTCTCTGCTGATCACCCTGTGCGGCATCAGCGGCTGGTTCGATCGGCTGATGCGTCATATCCCAGCCCAGCTGGCGGCGGCCATGCTGGCCGGGGTATTGCTCAAGTTCGGGCTGGATCTGTTCAAGGTCGCCCCGGCAGATCCCTTGCTGCTCGGCAGCCTGCTGCTGGCGTTCCTGCTCGGCCGTCATCTCTGGCCACGCTATACCATGGTGCTGGTACTGGCGACCGGCATTCTCATCTGCCTGCTGAGAGGCCAGCTGCAGCTTGACACCATCCACTGGCAACTGGCCGGCCCGGTCATGACCTGGCCAGAGTTTTCCCTTGGTGCCCTGTTCGGCATTGCCTTGCCACTGTTCATCGTCACCATGACCTCCCAGAACATGCCGGGCATTACCATTTTGCGGGCCCACGGCTATCAGCCCGCCACCTCATCCCTCATCACCTGGACCGGCCTCACCGGTCTGCTGCTGGCGCCCTTCGGCGGCTATGCCTTCAACCTGGCGGCCATCACTGCGGCCATCTGCATGGGGAAAGAGGTGGATCCGGACGCCAACCGGCGCTGGCCCGCGGCAGTGTGGGCCGGCGGCTTCTACCTGCTGACTGGCTGTTTCGGGGCCACGGTGGCGGCGCTGTTCACGGCCTTCCCGGCGGCACTGGTGACCTGTGTCGCCGGGCTGGCGCTGCTCGGCACCATCGGCAGCAGCCTGCACACCGCATTGCAGCACGACGATGCCCGTGAGGCCGCCCTGCTGACCTTCATCATCACCGCCTCCGGCATCAGCCTGCTCGGCATCGGTGCCGCCTGCTGGGGACTGCTCGTCGGCATCATCCTCTATCAAGTCAACCAGCGGAGAAACTGACCTGACCATCTGGGGAGCCCCCCGTGAGACACCGCACATAATTCAGAAAAATTGGTTCACAGCTGAAACTAATTGCCATTAAGTGGTGTCGAGGCACTTCTTCTTCCCCGATGCGTGCCTCATGTCAGACTCATAAACTGGAGAATAATAATGAGGAATCAGGCTGTCATTTTGTTACTGGCACTGCTGGGCGCCACCACCGCCCACGCTGCCGACACCGATCGGGAACTGGCCCGCCAGCTCGCGCTGCAGCAGAAAAACCTGCTGCCGCTCCTGAGCAATCAGGAGTACCAGAGCCCGCTGCCCAACTTGTTGCAAAAGGCCAGTCCGCGCCTGAAACGCCAGGCTCGGGATGCCAACCAGGCAGCCATCAGCCGGCAAGGGCTGGACGGCGAGGTCAAGGAGCTGATGCAGCTGCGACTGGCCAACCCGGAACAGGCCGCCGCGCTGCAGCAGGGTGTCGAGCCGCTGGTCGCCTATGTACCGAGCGGCGATGAGAAGAGCTGGAGCGCCATCGAAGCCTTCGACAGCGCCGGCAACCCCGTCTATCTGGATGTGGACAAGGCACCGGCCCGTCCGGTCCTGGTCGTGGAAGCTGATCCCGTCAAGGCCAAGAACGCCGGCCTCAAGGTGATCCGCAAGGCGCTGGCTGCCGCCGATATGCAGGTGGCTCCCCGTGCGGCTGCCAGCACGGCACCACTCAAGACCAGCATCCTGAAGAAAATTCGGTTGAAGGATGATCAGGAGCCCTGGCTGTTGGGTGCGGCCGAGGTGTATGCGGTGGTCGCAGGGGTCAATCCCAGCCGGGATGAGCCCGTGGTCGATATCGTCGACATGCCCTATCTCGACTATGACAACACCGACTACACCCCCAACCAGATCCTGGTTTACTGGGATCGCTATCGCTGGGGTGCCGTCGACATCGTCATGATGGAGCAGGACGACAACGTCAACTACAAGGAGTTGAGCGGCCTGTTCATCGATGCCCTCAAGCTGGCCTTCACGGCTGGCGGCGTGCCCGAGGCACTGCCCTTCCTCGATCTCGGCGGTCGCATCGTCAAGGCGCTGCCCGACTCCTGGATGACCAACAACGATGACTATCTGGATACCTTCTACACCCTGGAGCAGGACCAGAGCTATCACCAGTATCCCGGCGCCGCCGGCAATGCGGTGATCGATCTCGAACCCAAAGAGATCGCCCCTACCAGACCCTGATTGGTCGCCATAACAAAAAAGCCAATGAGCGACTCATTGGCTTTTTTTGTGCCCGCGATCCGTTACGGCTGGCCTTTCGGCCTCACCCCCAGGGTGTGGCAGATGGCGTAGGTCAGCTCGGAGCGGTTCAGGGTATAGAAGTGGAAATCCTTCACCCCTTCCTGACTCAGCACCCGTACCTGATCGATGGCGATGCTGGCCCCCACCATGTTGCGGGTCATCTGATCGTCATCCAGCCCTTCGAAACGCTGATGCATCCAGCGCGGGATCTTCACGTTGGTGAAGCCGGCAAACTTGGCCAGGGTCTGGTAGTTGGAAACCGGCAGGATCCCCGGCACGATTTCGGCATCGATGCCTATGGCGGCGCAGCGATCCCGAAAGCGCAGGTAGGTCTCGACGTCAAAGAAGAACTGGGTAATGGCGCGGTTGGCACCGGCATCGATCTTGCGCTTGAGGTTGAGCAGATCCGACTGCGCACTGCGTGCTTCCGGGTGCCCTTCCGGGTAGGCGGCCACCGAAATATCGAAGTCCGCTTCGGCCTTGAGCAGGGCCACCAGATCGGTTGCATACATCTCCGGCTTCTCCAGCCCCTGGGGCAAGTCACCGCGCAGCGCCACGATATGGCGGATACCGCTGTTCCAGTAATCGCGGGCAATGGTGCGCAGCTCATCGCGGCTGGCGTCGATACAGGTCAGGTGCGGGGCGGCGATCAGACCGGTCCGCTCCTTGATGTCCTTGATCACCTTGTGCGTGCGATCCCGGGTGCCCGAGTTGGCGCCATAGGTCACCGACACAAACTTGGGTTCCAGCACTTTCAGGCGCTCGATGGATTGCCACAGGGTATTTTCCATCCCTTCGCTGTTGGGCGGAAAAAACTCGAAACTGACCGATATGTCGCCACTCAAATCTGCCAGACTCTGGTTGAGTGCCTCAACCTGACGTGCGCTGTGAAATCCCATCTGCTCTCTCCCTGCCCTGCAATCCATTTCTCTACGTCAAAACGGATGTTTGGACGTCTAAACGTCTTTCTATCTTTATGAGAAAATGGCACAAAGTCAACACTGTTTTACAGCAAGAGGAAGGCCGCCGATTTTTATTTGGCAATAAAGCCAAAGTAACGATTGGCACCCCATCCCAAAATCCGGCGAGTCGCGTTATGATGAACGCAGATCGTCCTGGACGTTCTGAATCTGCGTGTGATTGTTTGGCCGGAGGTTTCTCCGGCCCCTTTTCAACCTCTTCCCCTTCCTGCCGATAACCAATTGAACCATTCGCAGGAGCATCATCATGGACACCCACCCCGGCTTTGCCACCGACTTGCTGTTCGATCGCTATCAAGGCAACGTGGTCGACCATGAGCAGTTCTGGGCCGTGCGCACCCCCGATGCTCCTGATTACTACTTCGGCAACTATCTGCTGCTTCCCTTTCCCCCCAGCGATCACGACAAGGGCTGGCTCGAGGCCAGTTTCGACAAGCTGATCGGGCAGGATCCCCGGGTCAGACACCGCACCTTCCAGTGGCCTCTCGCGGCCGGCCAGAACAGCCGGGTCGCCGGCTTCGTGGCGGCGGGATACCAGTACATGGAGTGCGTGGTGCTGGCACTGGAGGCCACCGACTGGCAACCGCCAGCCGCGACGGTGGCTGCGCGCCCCTTTACCCCGGCCGACTGGGACGAGTGGCTGGCCTTTGAACTGGAAGAGCGGGATCCCGGTCACTCGGAACAGAGCTACCTGCCCTATCTGCAGTCACGCCGCCAGTTGTACGAGGCGATGATCGGGGACGGGCTGGGTCAGTGGTGGGGGATCTGGCAGCAGGAGCAGCTGGTCGCCAGTTGCGGCCTCTTCTTCACCGATACTCTGGGCCGCTTCCAGCTGGTGCGCACAAGGCAGGCATGGCGCAATCAGGGGTTGTGCCGCCAGCTGCTGAGCCAGGTTGCCAGACACGGGCTGACGCGGGTCGACCGGCTCATCATAGTGGCCGACGAGCACTATCACGCCCAGCGCGTCTATCGCTCGCTCGGGTTCGCCCCGGTGGCCCGCATCGGCAGCCTCTGCCGCTGGCCCCACCCGGTGCAGTAACGTCGCTGGCTGACAGCAAAGAAAACGGGAGGCTGATGCCTCCCGTTGTTTATCTACCGGCAGCTATTGCTGCGGTGTTTCCAGCTCGTTGGAGAGCGCTTGCTCCACCTCGGCCGACGGAGCCGGCAACGGCGCGGCCGCCGCAGATGCCGCTGCGGCAGGCGTTGCTGACGGCGCCGGGGTGGCTGGTGTCTCTGTCACCGCCGGCGTCGCGGTGGATGCAGCGGCAGGAGGCTCGGTGGTCGCAGCGGCGGCCGAGACTGCGGGCGCGGCGGCCGGGACGTCACACTGGCAATCGGCTCCCTTCACCTTGTTGCCCTGATGAGGCGGATACCAGCCCTTCAGGCCCTGCTCCAGCCGATCGGCTGCCGCCTTGGGCTCCATCTTGCCGAGCAGAACAGCCTGACTCACTTCGGCCAGCTCGTCCCCCAGCTTGGGCGTACCACGGGAGAGGATCTGGGTGGCCACCCGGATGGTGGAGTCGCACTGATCCCGCCACTCCATCATCTCCTTCGCCGCCGGGTTGGTGACCTCGAAGAAGTGGTTGGAGAGGGAGAAGAAGCCGGGCAGCGAGTTGGTATAGAGCTCGGCAAACTGGGGCGTGGTCAGCCACTGCAAGAAGGCCATGGCCGCCTCCTTGTTCTTGCTGGCCGGGTTCATCCCCATCCCGATGTCGGTGTGATCGGTAAAGAAGCAGCCATCGCCCTGTTTTGCCACGGGCGGGCGCATCACGCCAAAGTCCACCTTGCCGGTGAAGGGGGCGATCTCCCAGGAACCCGCCACGTAGAAGGCGGCCTTGCCCGAGGTGAACAGTTCGTTGGTCGCGGCATAGTCGCGGCTCTCGCCCCCTTCGCCGAGGTAGGGACGCCAGCGCGCCAGCTCCTCGAACACCTTGACGTAGGGTGGGTTGTCAAAACGCTCCTGCCCCCCGATCAACGCCAGTCGACCATCCTCCCCCTTCCAGTAGTTGGGGCCTATGTTCTGAAAACCGAGCTCGGAGGATACCCAGCTTTCCGAGCCGCTCATGGCGAGCGGCACATAGCGGCCATCGGCCTTCACCTTGTCCAGCGCAGCAAAGAAGGCATCCCGGGTTTGCGGCACGCTCAGCCCCAGCTCACTGAAAATCTTCTTGTTGTAGAAGAAGCCATGAATCACCGAGGCCATGGGCACGCAGAAGGTCTGGGCGCCGGAGTCGGTCTGCCAGGGTGACTGGGCAAAACTTGGGAAGTTCTCCATCCCCGACATCTCGGTCAACTCCGCCAGGTGGCCCGCCTTGAACAGGGCTAGGGAGTCATCGAACGGCCGGCAGGTGATGAGATCCCCCGCCTTGTCCTCTTTCAGACTGGCCCACAGGGTCGGCATGTAGTCGACGTTCTGCACCCCATTGAACTTCACCTGGATGCCCGGGTGGGAGGCCTCGAAGGCAGGAATGATCTTCTGCTCCCACAAGGCCTTGTCATCAATCCGCCAGCTCTCGATCACCAGCTCGCTGGCCATCAGCTGACCACACAACAGGAGACTCAGGGCCCCGATCCACTTGTTAGACATAAGCCCTCCTAAACCTTGAAATGTGCGATCAATTGCTGCTGCTTGGCGACCAGCTCCGCCAGCACTTCACTGCTGCCGGCCGACTCCCGCGCTTCCCGTTCGGTCTCGTAGGCTACCTCGGCGATGCCGGAGATATGGCGGGCCACCCCCTGGCTGACCGAGATCTGCTCCTGGGCGGCGTGCGCCACCTGATCCGCCATCGCCTTGATGGCGCTCATCCGGTCGGCGATGGATTGCAGGGCCGCATCCATCTCCCGGGTCTGCTCGACACAGTTGTGGGTCTGCTCCTGACTGCGCCCCATCACCTCCACCACCAACTTGCTCGAGCTCTGCAGGTTCTCGATCATCGCCTGGATCTCTTCGGTCGAGGTCTGGGTCCGGTTGGCCAGTGCCCGTACCTCGTCTGCCACCACGGCGAAGCCACGACCGGCATCGCCGGCCCGTGCCGCCTCGATGGCGGCGTTCAGCGCCAGCAGGTTGGTCTGCTCGGCGATGCTGCGGATCACGTCGAGGATGCTGCCGATGTTGTTGCTGAACTCACCCAGCTTGTAGGTGATGCCAACGGCTTCTTCCATGGCGCCTGCCAGTTGTTCCGTGATACGACGGGTGGTCGCCACCTTCTGGCGACCGCTGCGGGCTTCATCATCGGCCAGATCCACTTCCCGTTTGGTGCCATCGGTGGAACGGGCCACCTCGGTGGCACTCACCTCCAGCTCGGTGATGGCGGCAGCCACCTGATCAGTCTGGCTCTTCTGATCCTGTACCCGGGACACGGCCCTTTCGCTTATCTCGGCGGCGCGGCTCGCCTCCTCCACCAGATGGCGGGAGCCGGCATTGATCTGGGAGAGCAGCTCGCCGGTTTTGCCGGCCAGGGTATCGATGGAGCGGGAGAGTGCGCCGAATTCGCAGCTGCTGCGATAGTTGATGCGGCGGGTCATGTCCCCGGCCGCCATGTAGTCCAGCTCCTTGTTGATCATCTGCAGCGGACGCTGAATGCTGCGCGCCGTGGTATAGCCGATGATGAGGGCGGCAGCAGCCGAGATGGCGGCCACCACCAGGATCCAGAAACTGGCGCTGCTGACCGCATCATCCGCCGTGGTGCGGCTCTGGCTGGCAATCGAGCCGGCCGACTGTCCCATCTCGTCGAGCAGGCCCAGGCTGTTGATCAGGCTGGCATCGAGCTGCTGATTGAGGGTCTGCAGCGAGGCGGCCAGCTGCTGGGCATTGCGCATGGTCGCCAGCAGCCCCTGCTGGCCGAGTGCCAGCTCCTGCATCCGGTCGAGGTTGGAGACGAAGCGCTGCTTCACGTCATCCGGTACCAGCACCCGATCGAGCCGTTTGCGGGCCATCTCGATGTCCTTGCTCAGCACCTTCTCCAGCTCGTTGAGATCGGTCTTGGCATCGGCCCGGCGAATGTTCTTCAGATCGCGCGCGATGCCCGAGGTGATGAGTTCAGCCTTGTTGCGCATGGAGCGTTTGCTGGCGGTCTGCTGCAGCAGCAGATCGGCAGCCCACTGGTAGGTGTCTTCCAGCCGGATGAAGGCAATCTCCAGCTTGTGGCGCTGATCCTGGGCATTGACCCATTGGCTGTGCTGGGAGAGCACCTGTTCAGCCAGGCCGTAGAACTGCTTGGTGGCGGTATCGACCTGCTGAAAACGAGAGCCGGCCTCAGCCACCCCGCTAAACCTGTCCATCTCCTGACTCAGCTGACTGAAACGCGCCTGCTGCTCCTTGAACTGGCTGGCCAGTTGCGGCAGCTGGCTTGCATCCTCGTTGGTCCGGTAGACCAGCACCCAGCGGTTGCTGTCCTGCAGGGCGCCTTTCAGGCCGGCCACCGCAATCACCAACGGGGTTGCCCGGTCGGAGACCTGTGACAAGCCGTCGTTGATGCCCCTGATCTTCAGGGTGCTGATCACACCCAGCAGGATCAACAGCAGCAGCATCAACACAAATCCGGCGATGATCCGCTGCACAATAGATAAACCCATGGAGACATCCTCACTCGTGGGGGAAAGGTAACGTGAACATAGACACTATCGGCACAAGGGGCGAATTATAGAGGGGAGACCGAGGGTATTTTATTGATCTATATGGGGTGGGATCACAGTTGACGGGGGACGCTTTGCGCGTAAAAGGGCCCGGACTGTGCCGGGCCAAAGAGACATGCTAGCTGTAACGGCCCGTGGGGGGGCCAACCCTGTGTCCTATCAGAAGCGATAGCCGACACCAAACATGAAGGCCATGGGATCGATGGAGGTGTTGATGGTACCCACGGCGGTGTGCACGTCGGTATCGATATCCATGATCCAGGCAGAGGCGTTGACGAACCAGCGATCATTGATCGCCATGTCCAGACCGACCTGACCGGCCATGCCCCAGGAGGAGTCCACGCTCACGTCGGTGCCATCCAGCGCGCCGCGGCCCTGCTCATCGAAGAAGGTGGTGTAGTTGATACCGGCACCGATATAGGGTCGTACCTTGCTGTTGGCATCACCGAAGTAGTACTGCGCCATCAGGGTTGGCGGCAGGTGCTTGACCTTGGCCACTTCACCCAGACCGGCGGTGGATACCGAGTGGGAGAAGGGTGTGGCAGCCAGCAGCTCGACACCCCAGTTGTCAGTGATCAGATAAGAGAGCGTCAGACCCAGCTGCATATTGCTGTCGATTTCCAGCTCGCCGGTACCCAGCACGTTGTCACTGCTCGTTTGCGGAGAAACAAAGGCCAGGCCGCCGCGCACCAGAATATCACCAGCCTGGTGGGCCATGGCGACGGGAGAAGCGAGCGCGGCCGCGATCATCAGAGGAAGGATCTTTTTCATCACGTTTTCCTTTTAGTTTTCGTTTTATATGTTGCAAGCCTGAAAACTATAAAGGGATGTGAATGCGGAGTTATTGATTTAGCTCAAACGTTACCAAGAAATAGATAGATGTGTACAGCAGCTTAAGGCTCCCGAGATATGGCTGATAATTGGCATAATAAACAATAAAAACATACTGATACGTCAATTCAAAATCAAACCAGCCACATTAAAGAATAATTTAAATGCACCTTATCGAAGCTTTAAACGGCTAAAAATGGTTGTTTCACTCGCTCAACCAGAGTATTTTTGCGAGCCATGTAGCCGGGCTGTAAGAAATTCTTTATGAAACCACAAACCAGAAGGGACAAAATAGTAGCCATACTGGCAGCCATCTGGGGTATTGGATCCTTCCTGTTTATTTTATTGGGATTCGTTCTCGGCATGGCGCTATTAATTCTGACCCACTAGGCCGACTGGCTGGTGTGAGACGCCTGACACCGCAGCCACTCCCCCGCTACAATCTGCTCCGGGTTCAAATCCCACTGCGCCTGCCCCAGTTCCCCGCTATATCCGCGCCAGCGATTCCTGCCCTCCTGCTTGGCCCGGTACAGCGCCATGTCCGCCAGTTTGAAGCTCAGATTCCAGAACGAATCCTCCAGCTCCCGATGCAGGGGGTAATCGCAGAACCCCAGTGAAGCCGTCATCCAGAGCGGCAGCTCTTCGCGCCCGAAGCGGCAGTCGGCAATCTTGCGGCGCAGACGCTCGACCCGCTCGGCAACCCGTGTCGGCTCATCGCCAACCAGCAGCAGCAAAAACTCCTCGCCACCGAGCCTGATCAGCGGCTCCTCCTCAGCGAGGGCCCCCCGCAGCAACTCCGCCAGCTGGCATAACAGCAGATCGCCGATGTCGTGGCCGAAGCGATCGTTGACCTGCTTGAAGTGATCCAGATCCAGGATCAGCAACACCCTGCCTGCCGCCAGCGCATCGCGATTGAGCAACCATTCATCGAGGTAGCGCCGGTTGAAGGCGTGGGTCAGCGGATCCGTATAGGCGGCCGTCTCCATCCGGGATGAATAGGCCTGCAAGGCGCTATGGTGCAAACTGATCCTGGCCGCCATCTCCCGGAACTTACGACTGAGCAGCGCCATCTCCTGACTGCTGTCGATGATCGGCAACACGCTCACATCCTGCTTTTCGGCAAACTTGTGCAGCGCCCCCACCAGCTCGCCAATCGGCCCCAGCACGATGGCGCGCAAGCGGGCCAGCGCCATCAGAATACAGGCGAAGCTTATCAGCAGCATGCCGATGAAGGTCCAGATCGCCCCCTCCATCGCCCCCCGCAACACGTCACGCTCCTCTTCCACAATCAGGGTCAAGACGGGAGTACCGTCGTTGTCGAGCAGCAGCCCCTCCCCTCTGACACGCTGCAACCCCAGATCCACCAGCCGGTAGCTCATGTATGGCTTGAACGGCTTGAAAGAGCCCAGATGCTCGCCAGATCTGGGCTGGGCAATGGTCAAGGCGAGCGCGGTCCGCGCCGCCAGATCGTCCAGATAGCGTTCATCCAGCCAACGGGTCGCCAGCAGATAGCCATTGGGTTTGGCATCGCCGAGGGTATTGGTCACCGGCTGCAGCGAGAAGATGAGCGGCCCCCATAATGAGCCTCTCACCCCGCTCAGACTGTGGATCCCCCCCTGCCGTGATTCACGCAGCAGTTGCAGCTTGAGGTCATCCAGAAAGAAGGGGAGCAGGGTGGTGTCCGTATCAGGCGCCTCCGGCAGCAGGGTGCGAGTCCAGATTTCAGAGCCCTGCAAATCCATATAACTCAGCACGTTGAGCTCAAAGTCCCGCATCGGGGTGTCGACCAGCAGATTGGAGTGGATATAGCCCTGATTGGGCCTGGCCAGGAAGTGGTAGCTCTCGTCCCAGATCCCCCAATCCCGGGTGAAAGCATTGATGGCATTGATGTCGCCCTGCACTGCCCTGACCACCCGTTGCAGATGATCCTGCATCCGCCGCTCCTCGACCCGCTGCGCCGCCGGCACCTGGGCCAGCGCGATCACGATGAGCAGCATCAGGATGGCGCCAGCCCAGACGGGGAACATGGAGTAGGCCAGCAAATGATCGATGGAGCGGGACGGTTGAGCCATGGGCGCCAATATCCTTTGAATGGCAATGCGAAACGGGAAGGGTCTTGCCCCAAGTATGGAGTATCGGCCCGTCTGGAGGTCACTGAATTACCACAATAAAAACAAGGGGCCCAGGGCCCCTTGTCACATTATTGAACGGATTATCGTGCCAGCAGCGGCGCCAGGAAGCGGGCCGTATGGGAATCCTCGCAACGGCTCATCTGCTCCGGCGTCCCCGTCACCAGGATGCGGCCACCGCCGGCGCCCCCCTCCGGCCCCAGATCGACGATCCAGTCGGCGGTTTTGATGACGTCCAGGTTGTGCTCGATGATGACGATGGTGTTGCCACGATCCCGCAACTGGTGCAGCACCTTGAGCAACTGCTGGATATCGTGGAAGTGCAGCCCGGTGGTCGGCTCATCCAGAATGTAGAGGGTCTGACCGGTATCCCGCTTGGAGAGCTCGCGCGCCAGCTTGACCCGCTGCGCCTCACCGCCAGACAAGGTAGTGGCCGACTGGCCGAGGCGGATATAGGAGAGACCCACGTCCATCAGGGTCTGCAGCTTGCGCGCCACCGCCGGCACCGGATCGAAGAACTCGCGGGCATCTTCCACCGTCATCTCGAGGATTTCGTGGATGTTCTTGCCCTTGTACTTCACCTCCAGGGTCTCGCGGTTGTAGCGCTTGCCCTTGCAGACGTCGCACGGCACGTAGACATCCGGCAGGAAGTGCATCTCCACCTTGATGACCCCATCCCCCTGACAGGCCTCACAGCGCCCCCCCTTCACGTTGAAAGAGAAGCGACCCGGCTGGTAGCCACGGGAACGCGCCTCCTGGGTGCCGGAGAGCAGTTCGCGGATCGGGGTGAACAGGCCGGTGTAGGTAGCCGGGTTGGAGCGCGGAGTACGGCCGATAGGGCTCTGATCGATATCCACCACCTTGTCCAGATGCTCCAGCCCCTCGACGCTGCGATAGGGCGCCGGGGTGGATTCGGTGGCCTTGTTGAGCTCGCGGTGGGCGATGCGGAACAGGGTATCGTTGATCAGGGTCGACTTGCCGGAGCCGGAGACGCCGGTCACGCAGGTCATCACCCCGATCGGCAGATCCAGGTTGACGTTGCGCAGGTTGTTGCCGCTCGCCCCCTTGAGTTTCAGCCACTTGCCGGTGAGCGGAGTACGCTCGGCGGGAATAGCGATCTGCTTGCGCCCGGAGAGGTAGTCACCGGTCAGTGACTCCGGATTATTGATGATCTCTTCCGGCGTACCCTGGGCGACGATGGCACCGCCGTGCACCCCGGCCCCCGGGCCGATGTCGAGCACATGGTCGGCGAGGCGGATGGCGTCCTCGTCGTGCTCCACCACGATCACCGTGTTACCGAGATCGCGCAGATGGGTGAGGGTCTTGAGCAACCGCTCGTTGTCGCGCTGGTGCAGGCCGATGGAGGGCTCGTCCAGCACATACATCACCCCCACCAGACCGGCACCGATCTGGCTGGCCAGCCGGATCCGCTGGGCCTCGCCACCGGAAAGGGTCTCGGCGCTGCGCGACAGGCTCAGATAGTTGAGGCCCACGTTCACCAGGAAACCGAGTCGCTCGACGATCTCTTTCAAGATCTTCTCGGCAATCTGGGCGCGCTGGCCGGTGAGGTTCAACCCTTCGAAGAAAGCCAGCGCATCGCCGATAGACTGCTCGGCGATGGCCGGCAGGTTGCGGTTGTCGACGAAGACGTGACGCGCCTCTTCCCGCAGCCGGCTGCCACCGCAGCTGGTACAGGATTTGTTGGCGATGTATTTGGAGAGCTCTTCGCGCACCGAGTTGGATTCGGTCTCCCGGTAGCGCCGCTCCATGTTGTGCAAGATCCCCTCGAACGGGTGCTTGCGCACCACCACGTCGCCGCGATCGTTCATGTAGCGGAACTCGATCTCGGTGCGACCGGAGCCGCGCAGGATCACCTCCTGGGTCTTCAGTGGCAGATCCTCCCACGGCGTCTCCAGATCGAACTTGTAGTGCTCGGAGAGGGACTTGAGCATCTGGAAGTAGTAGAAGCTGCGTTTATCCCAGCCACGGATGGCGCCATTGGCCAGACTGATAGCCGGATCGCCGATCACCTTGGCCGGATCGAAATATTGCTGCACCCCGAGGCCGTCACAAGTCGGGCAGGCACCGGCCGGGTTGTTGAAAGAGAAAATGCGCGGCTCCAGCTCCGACATGGAGTAGCCGCACTCCGGGCAGGCGAAGTTGGCGGAGAAAGTCATGGGGGCAACCCCCTCTTCACCGTCCATCGGTACCACCAGTACGATGCCGCCGGAGAGGGTCAGCGCCGTCTCGAACGACTCGGCCAGACGCAGGGCCAGGTCATCGCGCACCTTGAAGCGGTCCACCACCACCTCGATGGTGTGCTTCTTGTGCAGCTCCAGTGCGGGCGGGTCGGAGAGATCGCACACCTCGCCGTCGATGCGGGCACGGATGTAGCCCTGGGCCGCCAGATTCTCCAGCAGCTTGGTGTGCTCCCCCTTGCGATCGCGCACCACCGGGGCCAGCAGCATCAGCTTGCTCCCCTCCGGCTGGGCCAGCACCTGATCCACCATCTGGCTGATAGTCTGGGCGGCGAGCGGAATGGCGTGGGTCGGGCAGCGCGGCTCACCGACCCGGGCGAACAACAGACGCAGGTAGTCGTAGATTTCGGTGATGGTGCCGACGGTCGAGCGCGGGTTGTGGGAAGTGGACTTCTGCTCGATGGAAATGGCGGGCGAGAGCCCCTCGATATGGTCGACGTCCGGCTTCTCCATCAGGGAGAGAAACTGGCGGGCATAGGCGGAGAGCGACTCCACATAACGGCGCTGCCCCTCGGCATAGAGGGTATCGAACGCCAGAGAGGACTTGCCCGAACCGGAGAGGCCGGTGACCACGATCAGCTTGTCGCGGGGCAGGGTCAGATTGATGTTCTTGAGGTTGTGGGTGCGAGCACCCCGGACCACGATCTTTTCCATCTTGTTGCACGCTCGATACGGAAACCTGAGCGAGTCAGTATGGCATAGAGACTACTGGATGAATAGACAGGTTTTATCCATCATCCCATCGATATCAGAGATACTCCTTGGCCCAGCTCACCGCCTGCAGGCGGTTCTTCACGTTCAATTTCTTGAAGACATTGTAGAGGTGGGACTTGATGGTGTGCTCGCTCACGAACAGGCTGTCGGCGATCTCGGTATTGGAGGCACCCGTCATCAGGTAGCGGATGATCTCCTGCTCGCGCACGGTCAGCAGCGTTTGATTGCGCAGGTGGTGTTCCCCGCCCTTGCGGTAGTAGTTGACCAGATCGCACAGCAGATGACGCGGGATCCAGTACTCCCCCTCCAGCACCTTGCGAATGCCGAGCACCAGCCGATCCAGTGGATCCTGACAGAAGAAGAGCCCGCTGGTATGGGGCCACATCAGCAGCAGCTCCCGATCCGTACTGGTGGGGGCATTGAGCAGCACGGTATTGGCTTCCCCGAAGCGGCTGGAGATCTCCCGTGGCCACCCCGTTTGCTGGCTCGACTTGAGGTAATCCAGATCCACCAGAAACAACGGATGCGGCTCGAGTTCATCCGCTTGAGGCAGGGCTTCCAGTGCGCTCACCAGCAGGATGGGCAGAGCCAGCTGTTCGGCCAGGTAGCTCTGAAAGCTGGTCGCCTGCGCATTGTCTTCGGTTACCAATACGATGGGATATGGGGTGATCATGAAGCGCTGGTCCTTGAACATTCCGGCCATGGTGTTTTTCGGCAGCAGAGAGTACCAAGCCCCCCGCAGGCTGCAGCATTAAAAAAGTATTAGACGCCGATGCGCCTCCTTTGAAACTCACCAATTTTCCAAGCAATACAAATAACTAGCCGAGCCCCCCCATTTGGGTGAAATACTGGCCCCTGGCCGGACAGGGGCTGTCACACCGGCCTCCGCCCCCCCCTTCTCGTCTCGACCGTTCGATGATATGACTCCCCGTTGCTGTTCACTTGCTGGCCAAGGTCGGCCTCGTGTAAGTTAATCCTTCGTTCGGCGGACACGGAATGGAGCGTCAGGAAGATGTGCGCTCTTTCTCCCCAACTGTTACTATTGCGGGCAAAATCTGAAAACGGGGAGGCGGCCAACTGGCGCGCTGAACCGGACACAGTCATCACATGAGTGGCGGGGCCGCCCAGCAGCATCGCCTATCTCACAGAAAACAAACGATATGTTGAATTGGCCCGGGCATATGGCCCGGCCGGTATATAAAGGGTGGAAGAGAGATTATGGCCAGTCGAGGCATCAATAAAGTCATTCTGATCGGTAACCTGGGGCAAGACCCGGAAGTGCGCTACATGCCGAGCGGCGGTGCCGTGACCAATATCACCCTGGCCACCTCCGACACCTGGCGCGACAAGCAGACCGGTGAGCAGAAAGAGCGTACCGAGTGGCACCGCGTTGTCTTCATGGGCAAGCTGGCCGAAGTGGCTGGCGAGTACCTGAAGAAAGGTTCCCAAGTCTATGTTGAAGGCAAGCTGCAGACCCGCAAGTGGCAGGATCAAAGCGGCCAGGAGCGTTACACCACCGAAGTGCTGGTCGATGGCTTCAGCGGCGTGATGCAGATGCTGGGTGGCCGTCCGCAAGGCGGCGCCGGCCAGGGCATGGGTGGCCAGTCTCAGGGTAACTGGGGTCAGCAGCAGGGCATGCAGTCCCAACAGCCGATGAACCAGGCGCGTCCTGCCCAGGCTCCGCAGCAGAACATGCAGCAACAGGGCGGCTATGCTCGTCCGGCCCAGCAGCCGCAGTCTGCACCGCCGGTGTACAATGAGCCGCCGATGGACTTCGACGACGACATTCCGTTCTAAGCAACGTCAGATCCCGGAGGCCCTGTTCATGCAGGGCCTTTTTTTGCCTGTTATTGACGCAGACGTGGCGCGCAATCCAGCCTCCTGGCCGGTCTTGCCAGCCATACGTCCCCATATCATTCGCCTTGGGATTATGATCGGGGCAATCCAGTTGCCAGAGAGAACGCATGGGGTCTTGGTATCGAATCTTGTTGTGCGTGGCGGCTTGCGCCACCCTGTTGCTGCCATCCTTGCTGCTGGCCGGCGAGCCATTGCGAGTGGGGGTCAGCTTCGCCATCCCGCCCTATGTGATCGAGGAAGAGGGTCGCGGGATCGAGCTCGACCTGATGAGAGAGGCCTTTCGGGACAGCGGCTATGAGCCTCAATTCGAATACCTGCCGCTGGAGCGCACCTTCCGCATGCTGGAGTCCGGCAAGCTCGATGCCATCATCAACGTCAAACCCGGCATGTTGCACGACGTCTTCCTGTCGCAGCCGGTGATCGCCTTCCACAATCGGGTGTTCACCCTCAATAAAACCCACATCAGCACTCTGGACGACATGAAGACGCTGAGGGTGAGTGCCTTCCAGCGGGCCCGTCAGGTGCTGGGAGGTGCCTTTGCCAGCATGGCTGACCAGAATCCCCGTTACGAAGAGGTCGCCAAACAGCAGGGGCAGGTGCACAGGTTGATGCTGGGACGGGTGGATGCGGTGATCCTGGAGCAGCGGGTTTTCTATTACTATCTGGCACAACTGGCCAACAGCAAATATGGTGCCGAGCTCTATGCTCCCGGTCGGGTTCGGCAATACGATCTGTTTGCGCCGACTCACTACCATTTTGCCTTTCGCCAGGCGGCGCAGCAGCGCTGGTTCGATCGCCGGCTCGATGCCATGCGGGCCGATGGCCGTTATCAGCGCATATTTGCCCGCTACGGGGCCACGCCCTGAGCCTCCTGAAAACATAAAAGCCAGCCCGAAAAGGCTGGCTTTTTGTTACTGGCTCCAAAGGAACTACAGCATGGGGAGCGTTACTTCATCGCGCCGCCATTTTTCAGATCTGCTTTCTGACGTTTGGCTTCGCGCTTCTCTTTCAGTGACATCTGCGGTTTTTTCTTGGCATCTTTGCCGTTGTGATGTTCTTTGTTACTCATCATCAAACTCCAAAAATGTTACCCAGACAGTTGGAACCCAGGTTCCAGCATGCCATCCGAATCGTAGACTACAGTACGCTTTCAGTGACGATCCTGCGATCGCACTCAGTCCAGCATACCCCTAATCTTGCGCAAGAATCCACCCTCATCCCATCACCCAGTGGCAGCAGGTGTTCACCCGCTTCCGCTGACCCGATCCGGCTGGGGAATGAACGGCCGGAGAAGCGATTTATTCCTTATAAAATAACGCCAAACAGATTTATTTTATGGGGGTGTGAAATAAACCACTGAATGCCAAAATGAATTCTCTTTAAATAATGAGAGATAATTTAGATAAGCATTCTCACTATCGCCAGAAACAAAAAGTTACAACCCAAAGCAGCGCCTCCCTGGACAAGCTGATATTATCCAGCCCTATTTGTGAAAATATTCCAGCGAGAATAAGGACGTCCCATGACCAGAAAAACCAGAGCGGCCTTGGTCTCAGTTTGCTCCAATATCACCTTGATTATCATGAAGATATTTGCCGGCATACTGAGCGGATCCGTCAGTATTATTTCCGAGGCCATTCACTCGGCCATGGACCTGGTGGCGGCATTGATCGCGCTGGTGGCCGTACGTAAATCGGATATTCCCCCCGACCAACGCCACCCCTACGGTCATGACAAAATTGAAAACGTCTCCGGCGTGATCGAAGCGCTGCTGATCCTGCTGGCAGCCGGCTGGATAATATTCGAGGCCGTCGGCAAATTGATCACGCCAACCCAGATCGAGGGGGTGGGGCTCGGTGTGCTGGTCATGCTGTTCTCGGCACTGGTCAACAGCGGCGTCTCCGCCTACCTCTACCGGGTGGCCAAGGAGGAAGAGTCCGTGGCCCTGGCCGCCGATGCACTGCACCTGAAGGCGGACGTACTGACCTCGCTCGGGGTCGCCGTCGGCCTGCTCGGTATCTGGATTGCCGCCAGACTGGGCTACAACCTCTATCTGCTTGACCCCATTGTTGCCATCTGTGTCGCCCTGTTCATCCTCAAGGAGGCGATCGCCATGCTGAAGCAGGCCTTCCAACCCCTGCTGGACCACAGCATGAACGAGGAAGAGCTGGCCATCACCACCCAAGTGATCGAGGAGTGCTGCCCGGAGCATGGCGGCTTTCACGATCTGCGCAGCCGGCAGGCCGGACGCCGTCGTCACATCGACTTCCACCTGACCTTGCCAAAAGAGATGAGCATCGAGCACTCCCACGCCATCTGCGATCGGATAGAGCAGGGTATCATGCGACACCTCCCCCACGCCGTCGTGCTGATCCATGTTGAACCGAGCGGGCATGGTTAACGGCGCTGAGCCGTGCGAGGGGAATGCGACGGGCTATTCCCTTCGACAACGGCCATCCGGTGGAGCGGTATTCGAAAACGGTGTCGATTGTGCAATAAACGGCCGGCAGGTGTGGTAGGGTGGACTATTCCCGCCATCAGGAGCACGCCGTGAAAAAGTTGGAAATGAAGGACCTCACCGATGCCGAAAAGGCCGAGATCACCCTGCTGCTCCAAAAAGCACAGGCCAATACAGATCATCAACTGAGCAATGCCGAGCGCAACCGCATCCGCGAGGAAGGCAGACTCAAGATAGTCGCAGACCGTGCTGCCGCCGCCAAAGTGGCCGCCAAACTGGCACGGGAAAAGGCCAAGGAACGTGCCAACAAGCAGGTGTTGCCAGAGACATTCAGCTGGGTGGACTCCGTCAGCAACAAGTTTCGCAGCAAACGCTGACGGCCAATCCTCCCGCTCAAGCGCCACCTACCTCAACCAGCCAACTCACACCATGGCGGAGAACAGCCCTCTACCATGGTGCGTCCAGCGACCTGCAACGGCGCAGGATCCTGCGCTGCAGACACCCACACCAGGAGTGGCTGCGTTGATATCCGACCACTCGCAGCGAGATAAAATTTGCTTTAAGAAAATGGGCATGTTTTAATCTTTTGCGATGGTTCGGTAGTTCAGACCTGGTTATGTTAGGCAGTCATTTTAGTAAAGCAGCGATTAGTATAAGAATTATCCATGATTCTTCTTATCAAATAATTCTCCTTCTTTAGTGCTCCCCATACGTATTGCTGACGAAAAATCATAGATTGCCATTTGGCACTTTAAACACTATTTAAGGAAATTATCATGTCCAACAAAATGACTGGTACCGTCAAGTTCTTCAACGCCGAGAAAGGTTTTGGCTTCATCTCCCCGACCGACGGCAGCAAAGACGTGTTCGTTCACTTCTCCGCCATCCAGACCCCGGGCTTCAAGACCCTGGACGAAGGTCAGCGCGTTGAGTTCACCATCGAGCAAGGCCAGAAAGGCCCGGCTGCTGCTAACGTAGTAGCTCTGTAATTCAAGCCGGGGATCCGGTCCGCCTGCTCATGCCGGTTGGTACCATCCGCTGCAAGAATTGAAAAAACCCGCTTCGGCGGGTTTTTTGTTGTCTGCCATTTGCCATTCCCCCTCTGCCGACCCTCTCAGCCTTCTCACTGTCTCGCCCCCGCTTCCCGTCACCGCGCCACACATGCTCCTCATCCCGTATCTGCTGGTGAGAGGATAACCGCACAATATTAATGAGATTAATTATCATTTACACATCATCCAGTGATCACTACAATGCCTGCCGACCGACTTGGTGATTATCCAATTGAACCTTTTCTGGTCCTGGTTTCACGCGGGATGCGATGAGACCGCCCCATCGATTCACCCAAAGGATGAATGCATCTTCTTACTAAAAGAGTTCAGGCCAACATGATAACAATGCACCGCAACAAGCTGACCACGCTCATTCTCGCCGCCCTCGCATCACACGCCTATGCCGCCGAGCAGGAGGTCATGGTCGTGACCGCCTCCGGCTTCCAGCAGAAGATCGAGGATACCGCCGCCTCCATCTCGGTGGTGACCCGCGAGCAATTGGAGAAACGCGCCTATCGCGACGTGACCGACGCCCTGAAGGATGTGCCCGGGGTGGTGATCACCGGCGGTGGCAGCAGCAGCGATATCAGCATTCGTGGCATGGGCTCCAAGTACACGCTGATGCTGGTCGACGGTAAACGGGTCGACAGCCGTGGCACCCGTCCCAACAGCGACGGCCCCGGCATCGAGCAGGGCTGGCTGCCGCCGCTGCAGGCGATCGAGCGGATCGAAGTGGTGCGTGGCCCCATGTCCTCCCGCTACGGCTCTGACGCCATGGGCGGCGTCATCAACGTCATCACCCGCAAAACCGCCAGCATGACCGCCTGGCAGGGCTCGCTGCATGCCGATTCGACCTTCCAGGAGAACAAGGAATCCGGCGACATCTTCCAGACCAACGCCTATACCGCCGGCGCCCTGGTGGATGGACTGCTGGGGATGCGGGTGAACGGCCAGCTCTCCCACCGTGGCGAGGATCAGTTCCAGAACGGTTTCGCCGAGCAGGAGATGCGCAGCGGTACGGCCGTCTTCAGCCTGACCCCGGACGAGCACAACCGCTTCGATTTCGAGGCCAGTCGCGGCCTGCAGGATCGCAACCGCACGCCGGGTGAATCTCTCTCGGCCAAGTCAAAACCCAGCCTGAGTACCTACGAGCGCACCAACTTCGCCATCACCCACGACGGCCGCTATGACTTCGGCTCCTCCACCAGCTACCTGCAGCGGGAAGAGAACACCAACCCCGGCCGTCAGATGAAACTCATCAACACCATCGCCGATACCCACACCCAGTTTGAACTGGGGGCTCACTATCTGAGCGTGGGTGGCCAGTACCGCTACGAGGATCTGCAGGATCAGGGCAACCAGCTCAATGTGGCCAACCGCGCCAATCAGCTGACCCGCTGGAGCTGGGCCATGTTCGTGGAAGATGAGTGGTCGCTGACCGACACCTTCGCCCTGACTGGCGGCGTGCGGATGGATCAGGACCAGAACTACGGCACCCACTGGAGCCCACGTCTGTACGGGGTCTGGCACCTGGCCGACACCTGGACGCTGAAAGGGGGTGTCTCCACCGGCTATCGTTCACCGGATCTGCGCATGTCGGCCGCCAACTGGGGCCAGGCCACCGGCGGTGGCACTCAGGACGGCATGCTGGTCGGCAGCCCGGAGCTGAAACCGGAAACCAGCGTGAGCCAGGAGATCGCCCTGCTGTGGGATAGTCAACAAGGCTTGAACACAGGGCTGACCCTGTTCAATACCGACTTCGAGGACAAGATCTCCGAGATCCGCCGCTGCGAAAGCAAGAGCAACCCCTCCTGCACCCTGAACGGTCACACCTATGACTTCATCAGCGACCGCATCAACGTCGACAAGGCGAACATGCGCGGGGTGGAAGGCACGGCCAACTGGACCATCAATGACGCCTGGTCGCTGGCCTCCAGCTACACCTTCACCCAGTCCGAGCAGAAGAGTGGGGCGATGGAAGGCAAGCCGCTGAACCAGATGCCGCGCCACATGTTCAACACCACGGTCGACTGGCAGACCACCGAAACCGTCAGCCTCTGGTCACGGGTCAACTTCCGCAGCAAGACCTCCGATTACCTGAGCCGGGTCAAGATGGCCGAGGGCACCCCCTCCTACACCTTCTTCGACACCGGTCTGGTCTACAAGGCCAACGAGCACCTGGATGTCACCGCCGGCGTCTACAACCTGTTCGACAAGACAGTGGATTACACCAGCTTCGGCACCGTGCTGGATGGTCGTCGCTACACCCTGGGCATGACCTACAACTTCTGATGACCCGCCGCCGCCCGACTTGGGCGGCGGCTTTTTATTTCCCCGCCTCGCCAGCCGCCTCTTTCACGTAGCTTGCCGCCTGCCAGGTGTTGCGCCCCTGCGATTTGGCGCCATACATCAGCTGATCCGCCTGCAACAACACCCGTCGGCCTTCCGCCCCGCCCCCTGCCGGCACCCACACCGCTCCCGTGCTGATGGAGATGCCGAGCGCTCCGGCGCTGGTTGGCAACTTGTGGCTATTGACCTCCCGCCCGATCCGGGCGGCCCACTGCTGCAGCGTCGCCATGTCCGCCACAAGCAGGCTGATGCAAAACTCCTCCCCGCCGATGCGGGCAAACAGGGCGCTGGCGGGCAGCACCCGCTGTACCTGCGCCACCATGGCCGACAACACCTCGTCCCCGACCCCGTGACCGAAGTGATCGTTGATCCCCTTGAAGCGATCGAGATCGAACAGCAGCAGGGCCGAGGCCTGACCGCTGGCCAGCCGCTGCTCCAACAGCGGCAAAAAGGCGCGCCGGTTGAGGATGCCGGTCATGGAGTCGGTGCCGGCAAGGCGCTCCAGTCTGGCGTTGGCCTGGATAAGCTCGGCGGTGCGGCTCGCCACCGCCCGCCGCAACTGGATGATGTAGGCCATCAGCACCAGGCCGCCGATGGCCAGCAGCCAAGGCCAGAGATGGACCGGGTAGACGGTCTCGATGTGCATCCACTTGCGGACGATCCGCTCCCGATCGGCCTCGCCAATGCGGGAGAAGCCCTGCTCCAGCTCCTGCTGCAACGCCTGGTTGCCCTTGGCGACGGCGAAGCGGATCTCGTCGCTGTAGAGGTGGCGCACCGGGATGAAGCGGGTAGGATCCGCCGAGGTGTAGATGTAGAAGTTGGCCACCTGCAGATCGGCGATGAAGGCATCCAGTTCCCCGCTGAAGGCCGCCCGCAGCATGGCGTCGTTGTCATCGAAGGTGCGCAGGCGCGTGGTGGGGAAGTGCTTGCGGGCGTAGTACTCCTCGTAGCCCCCCGTCACCACCCCCACGCTCTCGTGCAACAGGTAGTAGTTCACGTCCGAGCCACGCAGGGAGTTGGCGAAGAAGAGCTGGGAATCGACATGGGAGAGGGCCTGACCGTAGTCGTAGACCAGATTGCGCTCCGGCGACCAGAGCAGGCCGCCATGGACATCGGCCTGGCCGTTGCGAACCAGGTCCAGCGAGGCCTGCCAGTCCACCAGCTTGAACTGGATCGGGCGACCGGTGACCCTGCCATATTCGCGCCACAGATCGATCAGCAGGCCATCGGGTTCCCCCTCTTCATTGAGATAGGAGAAGGGCTGCCAGGCCTTGGAGTTGGTCACGATGAGCGGCTTGAGAGGCGTATTTGCCAACACGGGCCATGCCTGTGCCAAGAGCAACAACCACACCCCGCACCAGACTCGCCACCGAAAACCAGAATCGCCCGCCATCCCTGCACCAACCTTGCTGTTTGGCCGTCTGTGCGGCCATCGATTATCGCCACCTTCAGCATAGAAGAACAAGCATGACCGAGTATGAAATAGGCGTGATTTCAGTCAGATAAGTGCAAGATAAAAAACGGGGAGAAGGCTGGTCGCCATCCTCCCCGCCCTGCTCCCGCCGCTCTTACAGCGGCAGGCTGATGCGCGCTTCCAGCCCGCCCTGTTCCCGGTTGTGCAGGGTCAGCTCGCCGCCGTGCTGGTGCACCAGGGTGCGAGCGATGGCGAGCCCCAGCCCCACGCTGCCGGATTCGGTGTTGCGGGCCTCGTCGAGTCGCACGAACGGCTTGAACACGTCCTCCAGCCTGGCCGGATCGATGCCGGGCCCCTGATCGCAGACCCGGATCACCAGCTCGCTGTCGGTGCGCTCCAGCGACACCTCGGCACTGCCGGCGTACTTGATGGCGTTGCCGATGAGGTTTTGCAGCACCCGGCGCAGGGTATTGGCGCGGCAGGCATAGACCTGCTTGCCCTCGGCCAGGCAGGTAACCGGCTGGCCGGTGTCGGCATAGTCGTCGCACAGGCTCTCCAGCAGGCTGACCAGATCCAGCTCCCGGGTCGCCTCCTGCTGCCCCTCCTCCCGGGCAAAGCTGAGGGTCGCCGCCAGCATCTGCTCCATCTGCTGCAGGGTCTGCTGGATCCGCTCCTTGTCCTCCCCCTCGTCCAGGAATTCGGTGCGCAGCCGCAGGCTAGTGATGGGGGTACGCAGGTCGTGGGAGATGGCCGCCAGCATCCGGGTGCGGTCCTGCACGAAGCGGTCGAGCCGGGTGTGCATGCGGTTGAAGGCCTGGATGGATTCGCGCACCTCGGTCGGCCCCTCTTCCCGCAGCGGCTCTATGTCCTCGCCACGGCCGAGTCGATCCGCGTTGGCGGCCAGCTGCTTGAGCGGCAGGGTGGCGCGGCGGAACAGCCAGATCATCAGGCCGATCACCAGGCTCGCCACCAACATCAGATTGAGGGTGGTCTGCCAGGACCAGCTGGCCGACTCCTTGTCCACCAGCGAGCTGAACTGCAGCCAGCCACCGCGTGGCAGCTGGATGGAGCCGTACAGCCGCATGTCCTGCGGCGGCGGCATCCCCTTGCGATCCTTCATCATCCGGCTGTGGTGCTGCCAGGCACGGCTGCGCTGGGCATCCTGCTTGAGTTCGGCGCTGATCTCCACCATCAGGGTCGAGGGGTAGCCCAGCCGGGAGCGCACCAGCTGCTCGAAGCGGGGGCTGCGGTTGTCCGGTTGCAGCGGCTCGTCGGCAATGCGCAGCAGCAGGGTCTCGCTGCGACTCGCCTTGATGATCTCGTCATAGAGGGAGGGGGGCGAGAGGGCCAGCAGCCGCACCACGGAGACGATGCGCTGCATGGCGTTGCGGCTGTTGATGTAGCCGAGCGCCTCCTCCCGATCCGTACGGTAGATCTGGATGCTGAGCAGCTGGATCAACACCAGCCCGGCCAGCGCCACCAGGATGATCTGGCCGGTCAGCCCCTTGGGCCACAGTCTCGACCAGCCACACTTGAGGATCCCCACGGCCTTATACCTGGGTCACATCGGCGGCGAACAGATAACCGCCGCCCCAGATGGTCTTGATCAGCTCCGGGTTCTTGGGATCCCGCTCCAGCTTGCGCCGCAGCCGGCTCACCAGGGTGTCGATGGCCCGGTCGAACGCCACCGCCTCGCGGCCACGGGCCAGATCCAGCAGTTGATCCCGGCTCAGCACCCGCTGCGGCCGTTCCAGAAAGACCCGCAGCAGATCGAATTCGGCGGTGGAGAGGCTCAGGCCCACCCCTTCCTCATCCACCAGCTCGCGCCGGTTGATGTCGAGCAGCCAGCGATCGAAGCGCAGATCCCGGGTCAGCGTTTCGGCCGCAGGCTGCGGTTCGACCTGGGTGCGGCGCATCACCGCCTTGATGCGGGCCAGCAGCTCGCGCGGATTGAACGGTTTGGCGAGGTAGTCGTCGGCCCCCATCTCCAGTCCTATGATGCGGTCGGTCTCCTCCCCCATGGCGGTGAGCATGATAATGGGCAGGCTGGACTTGGCCCGCAGCTCGCGGCAAAGGGTCAGGCCGTCCTCTCCTGGCATCATCAGATCCAGCACCAGCAGATCGAACTCCCGCTCCTCCAGCAGCCGCTTCATCTCCTTGCCATCCCGGGCACAACTGACCCGCAGGCCGTGCTGTTCCAGAAAACGCTTCAGCAGATCGCGGATCTCGCTGTGATCGTCGACCACCAGAATGTGGGTGCTGCTTTGGTTCATGAGGCCTCTCCTGTTAGAGCTGGCACGAGTATACGAAAATCTGCCGGGCGGTTTGTGTCAAAGTGTGCCAGATCAGCAAGATGCCACACTCTGCTACAAAAAAGCGCCCGTTCGGCAAAGTTGAGACACAAGCCGGCTGTTTACTGTGGCCATCCCATCGGTTGCAGGAGTAGACAGGCCATGCTGGCCCTCACCACCCCCTTGCTGCTGGCCTTTGCCGCCAGCGAAGCCCTTGCCAGACAGGCGAGCAGCAGCTCACCCCAACCGGCGAGCCCCCCGGACCACCAGCAGACATCCCCCGCCGACAGGGCCCCCGGCCGCGGCGACGCCAAGGGTGCGACCGAACCCCCTTTGTCATGATGTGCGGCCGCCAGGTGGCGGCTACGCACCCTGACTTTTCTGCCGCCATCTTGCGGCGAGTCATACCAAGGAGAGCAATATCATGATCAACAAGAGCCTGACTCTGTTAATGCTGGCCGGCCTGGCCCACACCGGCCTGGCCCAGGCCGCCCTCCCCGCCGACGTCAGTGCCGCTCCCGGCCTGCTGTTCGTCAACTGGCACGACGCAGTCAGCAGCAATGAGGCACACCCCACCCTGGTGATCCGCAACGCCACCGGCGACGTGCTCAAGCGGGTGCCTGCCGAGTTGCAGGGGATGCAGCAGGTGCGTCTGCCAATGCGGGCCCAGGGTGACCTGACCCTCAGCCTGGACGGCGAGAGCAGCAGCTATCGCATGCCCTACAGCGTCGGCAGCGGTCGCCAGCGCTAAGCCGGCCCCAGCCTAAAAATACCCCGCCAGCGGGCGACGCTGACGGGGTATTTTTATTTCCCGTCCGGCATGCGCCCGGTCAAGCCCTGTACAGCATCACCGTGTCACACTCTGCTACAAAATAGGCTTCAACTGGCAAAGTTCAGACACCAGTCTGGTGTTTACTTAGGGTCAAGGCGAGCAAGCCGACCCCGAACTCAATCCGCAAGGAGATAGACCATGAAAAAACTGACCAAGACCCTGCTGACCGCCACCCTGATCCTTGGCCTGCCGCTCGGCGCCTATGCCGCCAGCGAAGCCGTCACCACCGCCCAGCCCGGCATGATGACCGACTGCCCGATGGACGGCAGCGGCATGATGGGCGGCAAGCACCATGGCGGCCGCCACGACAAGATGGCCCGCATGCAGAACATGACGCCGGAGCAGATCCAGACTCACCTGCAGCAGCGTTACGACAAGATCGAAGACCCGGCCAAGAAGGCTGAATTCGTGAAAAACCTGAGCCTGCGTGCCGACGGCATGACCAAGCACGCCGAAGCGATGAAGCAGTTCGCCGAAGCGCATCAGTAATTCGACAAGCAGCAAAAAGGGGCCCTCGGGCCCCTTTTTTCATGCACGTCGTTCAGACTCAAGCCTTGGTCTTGTCGACCAGGTTCAGGGTCTTGACGGTCTCGCCTTCGAACTTGATAAGCACGTTCTTCTGAGCGGCTTCGGCATCCTTGAACAGGGTCTTGGAGGTCTCTGCCAGCATGGGAGATACCTTGTTCAGGGCGCCCAGGTCATAGGTCCACACTTCCAGACCGGCTTCGGTCTTGGTGCTGGCCGGTGCGCCCAGCTTGTCCTTGATGGCCTGCTTGTTGGAGCCGCCTTCCTTGATGTCCAGCGCCTTCTTGATTGCTTCATTGGAGGCGCTGTCCATGGCGGAGCCGGCCATCTCTTTGGCAGTGCTGGTCACGCTGCTGGTCACTGTGTCGGTCAGGGAATCCATCAGACCGGCGTTGGCCATCAGGGGCAGTGCAGTCAGGGCAACCAGGATGCTCTTTTTCATCGTTTCATGTCTCGCGGGGGATTAAAGAGCGCGCATCAGACCAGCGTACTCGTACGGAGTCAAGATGAGGGTGCGGTCAAGACGCATCCGGGGGGGATAACCAGAATAATCCGACATGACGGCGGCTTAGCCGGACCACCGACGCCGGCTATGGACGGACTACTCGCAGATCTGGTTCTTGCCCGTCAGCTTGGCCTGGTAGAGGGCCCGATCCACCCGCACCATCAGCTGGCTCATGTGCTCGTCCGGCTGGTACTCGGCCAGCCCGAAGCTCATGGTGATGTCGAAGTGCTGGCAGACCCGCGACTGCACCAGCAGCTCCCGCAGCTTGTCGGCGACCAGCCGGCCATCGAGCCGGCCGGTATTGGGCAGCACCACCATGAACTCGTCGCCGCCCCAGCGGGCAATCAGATCGATTTCGCGGATGTGGCTGCGCACCAGCGCCACTATGTTGATCAGGGTCTGATCCCCGGCGTGGTGGCCGTGGTTGTCGTTGATCTGCTTGAAGTCATCCACGTCCATTGCGATGACGGAGAAGGGCTGGTGAAAGCGCTTGGCCCGTTCGCACTCCTGGCGGATGGCCCGCTCCAGCCGGTAGCGGCTGGCGGCACCGGTCAGGGCATCGGTCTCCGCCAGTTGGCGGTTCTCCTCCGCCTTCTGCTGCAACGCCTCGTTGAGCCGCACCAGCTCGGCGGTGCGCTCGGCAATCTGCTGCTCCAGGGTGTGATTGCGCCGCTCCAGCTGCTCCAGCAGCAGCTTTTGGGCGTGGATGTTGCGATGGGCACCGATCATCCGGGCCACCGACCCATCCGGGTTGCGGGCGATGACGCGGCCGCAATCCTCGATCCAGATATAATCGCCGGCGCGGCTGCGGCAACGATACTCGACCCGGTAGTCGGGGGCGGCGCCGCTCAGGTAGGCATCGAAGCTGGCCATCACCCGATCCATGTCGTCGGGGTGGATCACGCTCTCCCAGGTGAAGACGTTGTTGCCAAGGGAGTGGGCTTCGTAGCCCAGCATCTGATACCAGCCCGGGTTGCGATAGACGAAGCCGGTGTTGGCATTCCAGTCCCAGATCCCGTCGCTCACCACCGCCAGAATGCCGTGTATCACGGCCTCGCTGACGTCCGAGATCCTGATCGTGTCGCTGTCCTGCAGCATGGAGACCATCCTTGTCTTGCCGCCCCGCAGGGTGCGGGGCATTCCAGCCTGATGTTGAGAAATGACAGCGGCAGACGGCTGCACAGCCCGCTATCCGTTGATCGATGAAAACCGCCACCGCTTGTTCCGGTTATCGGCCGCCATCGGGTTCGTCTGAATAACAGTAGCAACCAGTGTGGCTCAATATTTCACCCTTGTCCGGTTTTAAAGGCGGGATGATGCAGGCTGCGATAGTGGCTGGGTGCCAACCCGTGCTGGCGTTTGAAGGCGGTGGAGAAGTGGTACTCGTTCTTGAAGCCGCACTGCTCGGCCAGCAGCTTCACCGAGTCGGTCCGGCTAGCCAGCAAGAGCGCCGCCCGTTGCAGCCGCAGCCGTTGCAATAGCGCCATGGGGGCCAGCGCAAAGTGCTGCTGGCAGAGCCGGTAGAGCTGGCGTTCGGAAAGATGCAGGGCACCGGCCATGCGCGCTATGTCCCACGGCTCGGTCAGCGCCTCTTTGAGCTGCAATTCGAGGCGCAACGCCAGCCGCTCGCCACGCCGCTGCCCCTCCCCCTTTTGCAGCAAGCGGCGCAGGTAAAAGCCGAGCTGCTCAACCAGCAGGGCGCTGAGCAGCGGGTCCTGATGGCGCTCCTGCTCCGCATAGAGGTTCTCGAGCGTGCGCAGCACGGTAGCCTGCTGGGAGGTGCAACCGAGCCGGGGGTGGCTGGCGAAGGCATCCCAGGGGGAGTCCTTGTGCAGCAGCAGCCACACCAGCTCCCACTCACCCGTCTCGTTCAACGGCTGATCCAACGGCTCGTTCACCTGCTCACTAAGCTGGTAGCAGAGCGGCTCCCCGGCCGGGATCAGCGCCCACTCGCCGACCTGCAACCGCTCGCGGCGATCCCCCACCTGCACCTCCCCCTCGCCACCCAGGGTCAGCAGAAAGCAGTGCACATCGGCAAAGCGGCGCGCGATGCGGTAGCGAGTCTTGAGACGGGAATAGCCCGCCAGCCACACCTGCTCCTGTGCGAGGGCCGGCAGCAGGCTGTCACAGCAGATCTGCTCGCGGCAGTCGGGGGAGACATCGACAAGATCGGTGTTGGCAGTTTCAGACATCATCAGGACGGGCTCAGCCATGTCGAAGGAACAGGCCCCAGCATAACATCAAGGGCATCAAGTCACAGGAGACCAGCCATGCATATCCATCACGTCGCCATCTGGGCGCAGGATCTGGAGGCACTCAAGGCATTCTACTGCACCCTGTTTGGCGGGCAGGCCAATGAGCGCTATCACAATCCGAGCAAACAATTCAGCTCTTACTTCGTGCGCTTCGAGGGGGGCGCCAGCCTGGAGCTGATGCACACCCCCATCCTGTTTCCGGCGGATCTGCACCTGCCACACCCGTTGCAGGGGCTGGCCCATATCGCCTTCTCCCTCGGCAGCGTGGAGGAGGTGGACAAGATGACCGCCCGCCTCAAGCTGCTCAAGAGCGCCGAGGTGAAACACCTGGACGGCCCCCGCTGGACCGGCGACGGCTATTACGAGAGCACCTTCCTCGACCCGGAAGGCAACCGGCTGGAGCTCACCATCTAATACCTGAATGCTCCCCTCACCCTCTCCCCAACGGGAGAGGGGATAAAACAGCATCGGGGATATGATCGCCCACCACACCGGTTTGGCTAACCGCAATCCATCAGCCACATAGGTTCGATTAGCGAAGCGTAATCGGACAGCGGTAACGGCATTGCTCCCTTCCCCCGTTTATTAAAAAAGGAGGATAAGGGGCCGAAAAAAGAGATTGCGCGGTAAACGTTGGGCTTCGCTAAGCCCAACATACGAGATTGTTCACGAGGCAGAGATATTCTCACCCTGTACTCAAAAATTCATCAGTGATACACTTGATGAAAGCAAAAAATGTGACGTCAATATGTATAAATACATTATTTCAATGTTAATTTTAATATGTGCCTCTGGTTTTATAATTGCTTATAGTGATGGTGGTTTTTCAAAATGTGATAGTTCAAGTAGCACAGTTATGCTGTGCTACTTGAACTATACAGTCAAAGCTATTCCTAGTTGGCTTGTACCTGCCATAGGGATATTCCTGTCTGCACTTTTCGCTCATGAATTTACAAAAAAAAGAACTCAAGAAGATAATATAAAGAAAAGATATGACCAATACACCCAAGACTCTACCTCAATATGTATTGAGCTTGTTAATTGCTTCGAGCAATTATCAGAGATAAAAAGAACTTATATGAGTGCCATAGGGAATGACGATGATGTGATAAGATGTTTAAAATTATTACATGCATATCCATATAACCTTGCACCATGTAAAACCAGCATGGCACCGCTATGTTTCATTACTAAAGAAATGAATAGCCTTAATAAGCATGATGTGTCCAATCCTATTTTTATAGGGAAGGCTGTTTTTAATTACAACACTTTGGTAAATGAATATGAAAAACTTACAGGATTAGCCAATCAGATACATACATCTTTAGTTAAAGATGGATTGTTGATTATGAATGGTGGCTCTTGTTCTTTTGATATAAAGAAAATCTTTGATGAAAACAAAAAAAGTTTTCATGACATTAACACATTTATAATATTATATGAGAAATTTATTATAGCAATCAACGTTTGCATTGACATACTGGCATTAATAATAAATACTCTACCGACTGAAATAGATAAGTATTTTATATCATCATCTCAAGAGCGATTTCTGTTACGTTATACTTTTGACGAGAGCATATTAATAAATCCACCTAAAGTTAACATAGATGGTGAACTGAAAAATTTAATATTTCGTCTCAATCTGCCTCAAGAAATAGTCTAGCTGCATTTCGCTGAAATATTGATGGCGGTAAATTTCGTTTACCGCCATCCAATAGTTCACTCCCCCAACCTCTCCGCCAATCCGGAATAACGCTCGGTCTTTTTTCGTACCGCTTGTGCCAGCAGGGCTCGGTCGCCGTAGAGATCGAGGCGCGCCTTGGCGCGGGTGATGCCGGTATAGACCAGCTCGCGGGTCAGCAGTGGGCTGGGGCTGTCGGGCAACACCAGCACGGTATGGGCAAACTCCGAGCCCTGGGATTTGTGGATGGTCATGGCGTAGACCGTCTCGTGGGGCGGCAAGCGGCTTGGCAGCAGGGCCCGCAGGGTGCCGTCCGGCTGCTCAAACCATACCTTTAACCGGCCGGTTTCATCGGGCAGGCAGAGCCCCATATCACCGTTGTAGAGGCCGACCCCGTGATCGTTGCGCACCACCATCACCGGGCGACCGGCATACCAGTCGCCATCGCAGGCAATCAGGCCGGCCCGTGACAGGGCCAGTTCGAGCCGCTCGTTGAGCCCCAGCACCCCGAACGGGCCGTCACGCAGGGCGCAGAGGATCTGGAAGCTGTTGAATGCCTTGAACACGGCGGCGGGCGCTTCCCCTGCGCGAGCCGCCTTCAGATAGCTGCCGTAACCGGCCACCCCCTGGGCAATCAAGGCATCGTAGGCCTCTCCGGCCCAGGGGTGCAGGCTGATATCGGCAAATCCTGCGCCCCAGACTGATTCCACCGCTGTGGCATCGCCGCTGTTGCAGGCGCGCGCCAGCTGGCCGATGCCGGAGTGCTGATCAAAGCGCCAGCTCTTGGCCAGCAGGCAGAGGCTGTCGCGCACGGTTGCCCCTGCGGGCGAGCCCTGCAAGCGGTAGCCGGTCTGGCGGGAGAGCCAGTCCGCCTGCGCCGGGCTGATGCCCTGTTCGATAAAGCTGCAGATATCGCCGAGCACGGCCCCCGCCTCCACCGAGGCGAGCTGATCCTTGTCGCCAAGCAGGATCAGGCGGGCGTGGCTCGGCAGCGCATCGAGCAGGCGCGCCATCATCGGCAAGTCGACCATGGAGGCCTCATCCACCACCAGCAGGTCGAGGTGCAGCGGGTTGCCCGCGTGGTGGCGGAACTGGCTGCGCCCCGGAATGACCCCGAGCAGCCGGTGCAAGGTGCCCGCCTCGGTGGGGATCGCTTCGACCCATTCGGGGGGCAGATCGAGGGCCTGCAGGGCAGAGCCGATACTCTCGGTCAGGCGCGCCGCCGCCTTGCCGGTGGGGGCCACCAGCCGGATCGCCGGGGCCTTGCCCGCTTGCAGGCCGGTCTCCACCAGAATGGCGAGCAGTTTGGCAACCGTGGTGGTCTTGCCGGTGCCGGGGCCGCCGGAGATCACCGCAAAGGGGCGCGCCGCCGCGGTGGCCGCCGCCAGCTTCTGGCCGTTGCAGCAGAGCGCCTCGGGCACCAGCGCATCCAGTTTGCTCAAGTCGCTCGCCGCCTGGGCGCTGGCCAGCAGTCCTTCGATAGCGAGCCAGTCCACTTCATTCGGGAACACCAGATCGAGATACTTCAGGGTAAAGTGGCGGGCCGAGAAGTCGGGGGCGAGGCGGGCCTTGAGCAGCGCCGCGAACACCAACCCGTAGTCGCGGGCAAACAGCCGCGACAGAGCCGGGGCAATCTCCGGCCATTCGGCTCGCTCGCTCAAAGCGCGCAGATGGCGGGCCACCCCCAGTTCAAAATCGTGGTAGCGGGTGAGGTAGAGCCGCCCGTGCCAGAGCCGCAGCGGCCAGCGCGGGGCGAGCCCCTCATCCTGCTCGCTGCCAACCAGGGGACTCTCTGCAAACAGGGCGGGCCAGCGGGCAGGATCCGCCAGATCGGCCAGCAGATCCCGACTCTGATCCGGATCCAGCCCGAACGGGCGCAAGGATCCCTTTTCGTTACCGGAATGCGTCAACATTTCCAGCGGCAGACAGACATGCCCGCGCCCCAGTTCGAAGCAGGCGAGCGCCGCCCCCAGCACCAGCTCGGGACTGCCGCCTAGGTCGGCCACCAGCCTGGCAAATTGCAGATCCAGCTGGCGGATACGGCCAGCCAGCGCCAGGGCCTTGAGCCGTTCAATCATCATGGTGCCGTTCATGCTTCTACCCCGTTATCCGATACCCCGGCGAGGGCGGGCGCCGCCCCCTCGCCAAACAACCGATCCAGCCCCAGCACCAGCTCACGGCTGGGGCGGGTATGGAAAATCCCCCCCTGCGGCATGCCGCGCAGGAACAGATAGAAGACCCCGCCAAAGTGCTGTTCGAAGTCGTAGCCCGGCAGGCGCAGGGCCAGCAGCCGGTGCAGCGCCAGCGAGTAGAGCTGGTATTGCAGGTCGTAGCGGTGCTCGGCCATTGCCTGCTCCAGCGCCGGGAGGCTGTAATCGGCCGGGCTCATGCCGAGGTGATTCGATTTGTAGTCGAGCAGATACCAGCGCCCCTGCCACTCGAACACCAGGTCGATAAAGCCCTTGAGCATCCCCTGCACGGTGGCAAAGCTGAGCGGCTTGTTGCCGCGTGACAGCGGGTCGTGCTGCTGGCAGAGCGCGGTGAGTGCCGGTGCCGTCACCCGCCCCATGGGCAGGAAGAATTCCAGCTCCACCTGCTTGCGCTCGGGGGCCAGATCCCGCAGCCGCACCGGCTCGCCAAAGCCTGTCTCCAGCGGGGTATCGAGCACCGCCTCCACCTGCTGTTGCAGCACGGGCGCCCAGCTTTCGTCGAAGCCGTCCTGCGCCAGCAGGGTGGCGATGTGCTCCGCCAGCGGCTCGCCGCCGGCGCTTTGAAAATCGATGGTCTCGAACAGGCTGTGCAGCAAGGTGCCGGGGCGCGCCCCTTTCGGGAAGGTAAAGATGGAGGGCTGGGGCGCCTCTTCCTGTTGTGCTGTAGACAGGTCGGCAGCCAATGCAGCCGCCTCGGTCACCACCTCGTCATCGAAGCCGGGATTGGCGAGTACGCCCTTGCTGTGGCCGTGGCCCTGCGCCGCCAGCCCGGAGTAGGAGCTGATCCACCAGTCCCGCTCAAGGGTGCCGGTAAAGTGGCGCACCTGCGGCTCGCCCAGTTGATCCTCCTCTGCCGCCATGGGGGCCGGGCGGGTGAGCGAGGGCTCACCGACAGCCACTCCGGGCAGCGCCTGCGTCAGCTCGGTCAGAGCGGTCGCCAGCGTCGCGGCATCCCCCTCCTCGCCCTTTTGCAGCAGGTAGCCGATGGCGGTGTGGTGCAGGTCGGTCTTCTCCGACTTGCCATTGCCGGAGCGCACCGGCGCCAGCCCCAGCCAGGTGGCGTAAACGCCCCGGGTCAGCGCCACATAGAGCAGCCGCAGGTCTTCGGCAAGTCGCTCCCGGTCAGCCTCGGCCAGGGATTCCTCGGCACCATTCAGATCGAGCACGGTGCGATTGCCCGCCCCGTCCGCTTCGTGGAACAGCGGAGTATCGGCAGCACGGTGGCTGCAGATGAAGGGCAGGAACACCAGCGGGTACTCCAGCCCCTTGGATTTGTGGATGGTGACGATCTGCACCAGCTTGCGCTCGGATTCGAGCCGCAGTACCTGCTCTGCATCCTGGCCGTCGGGACGGCTCGCCGCCTCCCCCAGCCAGCGCAGCAGGGCATATTCGCCGTCCAGCTCGCAGCTCACCTGTTGCAGCAGCTCGCCGAGGTGGAGGAAGTTGGTCAGCCGCCGCTCGCCGTTCGGGCTCGCCAGCAGAGAGGAGGCGAGATTGCGCCGGTGCAGCAGGGCGCGCAGCATGGCCAGCACGCCGCGCTTGTGCCAGATCTTGCGGTACTCCATAAACTCCTGCACTGCGCTCTCCCACGCCCGCTCGTCACTGGCGAGCTCGTCGAGCGCCTTGGCGTCCAGATCGAACAGCCCGGTGGCGAGCGCCGCCCGCAGGCTGCGTTCCTCCCCCGGGTTCTGGCAGGCGTGCAGAATGAGCAAAATCTCCCGCGCCTCCACCTGCGCCAGCACGCTCTCGCGATTCGACAGGTAGACGGAGGCGATGGCGAGGCGCGCCAGCTCCTGCTGCACCAGCTTGCCCTCGGCGCCGGTGCGCACCAGCACGGCGATATCCCCGGCCTTCACCGGCTGGTCGCCAATCTGCGCCTTGCCCGCGCGGGCCAGGGTCAGCAGGCGGTGGATCTCCACCGCCGTGGCGCGGGCCATCCGGCTCTGGTAATCCCCCTTGTTGAAGGTGGGCTGGCCGCTCAGCTGCCAGCAGTGGAGCACGGGGGCGGCTTCGCCATCCAGCTGCAGCGCCTTGCTCTTGCCCTGCGCCTCCACCGGCAGAAAGGGGATATCCGCCTCGTAGATAAAAGGATCTTTCGCCCGCTCGAACAGGCCGTTGACCGCCGCCACCAGCGCGCGGCTGGAGCGCCAGTTGCGCCCGAGGGTGTAGTGGGCGCTCACATTTCGCCGCGCCTGAATGTAGGTAAAGATGTCGGCGCCGCGAAAGCCGTAGATAGCCTGCTTGGGGTCACCGATCATCAAGAGCGCCGTGTCTGTGTGGCCACCGTAAAGCCGGTGGAAGATGCGGTACTGCTGGGGGTCGGTATCCTGAAATTCATCGATCATCGCCACCCGGTAGGTGGCGCGAATGCGCTCGCACAGCCGCTCGCCAAGGCCGGAGCCGAGTGCACCGTCGAGATCTTTCAGCAAGTCATCGAACGAGAGCTGATGGGCTTGCCGCTTGCTGGCCTGCATCCGGCTGCGCACCACCACCGCCGCCCGTTGCAGGATCAGATCCCGAATGCCGGGGCGACTCGCCAGCAACGCATCAATCTCGCTGAACAGCGGCAGGGTCGGCACTGCGCCCCCCTTCTTGAGGTTCTCCTCCAGCACCGTCTGGCCGAAGCGCTCCAGCTCCTTGGGAATGGCGTAGCCGCTGTGCTCGTCCTGCGCCCAGTCGGCTATCTTGGCGAGCCAGCCTTCGTAGTTCTTGCCGGTGTAGCGGCTTACTTGCCCATCCGTCTGGCGGCGGATCTCGTCCCCTTGCGCCAGCCATTCACGCTTCACCGCCTCAATGCGGGCCATGGCCGCCTGATGGCGGGCGGCGAGGGTCTCGTCCCCCGCCGGCGGGCGCATCTCCAGCTCGCTGTTGTCGAGCCAGCTGCCCATCTCCCTCAGCAGGGCGGCGGGGCTCGGCCAGAGCGCACGCACGGCGCTGGCGAGGGGTTTATCCACCGGATAGAACTCGGATCGCCAGTAGTCGCTCACCGCCTGCAGCCTGAGCTGGCTGTCGTCGGTGAGAAATTCGGTTTCAAAGAGGGCGCCCGATTCGAAGGCGTTCTGTTTCAGCATCCGCTGGCAGAAGCCGTGGATGGTGAAGACCGCCGCCTCGTCCATCTGCCGCTCGGCAGCCAGCAGGCGGCGGGCCGCCAGCTCGTGATCCTCCACCTCGGCCAGCAGCTGGCTCAGCAGGGCGTCCTTGCTCTCACCGCGCATAAAGGCAAGCCGCGCCTCATGGATGCGACCGCGGATCCGCCCGCGCAGCTCGGCGGTGGCCGCCTCGGTAAAGGTCACCACCAGGATCTCGGTCACCGAGAGCGGCCGCTCGTGGGCGCTGGGTTGACCGGCATCGGCGCCCTCTTCAATGAGCGGGCCATGGCCCAGCAGCAACCGCAGGTAGAGACCGGCGATGGTGTAAGTCTTGCCGGTGCCGGCAGAGGCCTCGATCAGTCGCTCGCCATAGAGGGGAAAACGCAGGGTATTGAGCGGGTTGGCCATTATTGCAACTCCTCCAGGCTCTTGAGCAGCGGGGTCAGGTGTTCACGGGCCAGCGCCTGCAACTGGGCCAGCACGGCCTCGTCGAGTTCCGGGAAACAGCGGGCGACATAGGCGTCTTCCCCCTCCCCCTTGGCCATGTAGCCACCGTTGAAGCGGGTGAGGGCCGCCTTGTCGGCCGCCTCCGGTTTCTCCGGATCCTTCTCGATCGCCTTGAGCCAGTCCCAGGCGGTGCTCGGGAAAAAGGGCAGCGGCCGCTTCATCCCCTGCATCCAGAGCGCCACCAACGCCGCCAGCTTGGGCCGCGCCTCGTCAGCCGGGAGCCTGGCCAGCCGCAGACTCTGCTTGGCGTCAAACAGCAGGGTGTCGCCGGGGGCATCGCTCAAGGAAAGGCAGAGGTGCTGGATCCAGCCCAGCAACAGATCCTTGCCGTTGAAGCTGCCGGGTTTCACCACCAGCAAGCGCCCCTTCTGGGTGTCGAGCCACCCTTGCAGCTGACCCTGGGCCAGCGCGATATCGACCTCCACCGCCTGTTTATCCGCCTCATTGGCCGCCACCCAGGGCCGCAGCCGATCCGCCAGCTTGCCCATCTGCTCGTCCAGATCCTCCAGCAGCAGGCTGCCGAACCACCCTTGCGGCAGCAGGCCGGTGAGCTGCAGCCGCTCGCGACGCACGACACTGTCCCCCTGTGCCAGGTGAGCATCGAGCAGCAGGTCTTTCAGCTGATAATGTTGCAGGCCGTCCAGCTCGAACGGTTCGCTCTCCTCGATGTTGGCTTCGTTCAGCTCGAACCACACCTTGAGGCGGCGGTTGAGAAAGTAGCGGGCTGGCTGGCGATAGAAGCGCAGCAGCTCCGCCAGCTCCAGCCCCTGCTCCTTGCCCCATTCGGGAGGTAAGGGCAGCTCGCCACTCTGGAAGTTGGCCGCGCCGCGCTGCGGATGGAGGGCCGGCAGCCAGTCGGCGGCATAGGTAAAGAGGCCAGAGCCCGCCGCCGGATAGAAGTAGGCGTGGCTGTAGGGGGTGAGCGGATGCTGGGTGATCAGGTGCGCCAGCAGCCGTTTGCCGGAGCTCTCGTCATCGAGCTGCTCATCCCCCGCCAGCACGAAACCCTGCCGCACATAGTCGATGAGTTCGGCCAGCAGCACCGAGGGCACCTTGTCGCTGTTGTCCTGGGCGCTGAAGCCCTGATAGCTGATGTAGAGCCCCTGCTGGGCGCTGAGCAGCGCCTCGAGGAACAGGTAGCGGTCGTCATCGCGACGGGAGCGATCCCCCCGCCGGCCCGCCACCGCCATCAGGTCAAACCCCATGGGTGGCAGGGTGCGCGGGTAGACGCCGTCGTTCATGCCGAGCAGGCAGACCTGCTTGAAGGGAATGGAGCGCATCGGCATCAGGGTGCAGAAGTTGACCTGACCGGCGAGGAAGCGCTGGCTGGAGCGGGACTCCCCCAGCACGCTGCCGAGATAATCCTGCAACAGGTCGGCACTGATGGGCTGCTCGAAGCGGGCTTCGCCAAGCTGGGCAAGCCAGTCGGCCAGCTGGCTGCGAATGAGCTGCAGCTGACGCTCTTCATCCTCGTCGGCCAGATAGAAGCGCTCCAGCAGCGCGTTGAGGCAGGCGACCCACTCCCCCAGCGGCTGCGCCTGTTGCAGGCGGGGTAAAAATTCGGCCAGCGAATCGACGAACCAGGCGAGCTTGCCGAGCGCCAACCCCTGCTGACCCTCGATGTCTGCATAGGGCAGGATGCCTGCCACCGGCTCGCCGTCCCCCATGGCAAAGCCGAGCAGCATGCGGCGCAGGCCGAACAGCCAGCTGTTGCCAGAGAGGGGCGGCAGATCGAAGCGCTCGGGGTAGCCGTCATCCAGCCCCCAGCGGATGCCGGTCTCCTGCACCCAGACTCGCAGCTGATTGAACTCCTCGTCATCCAGCTCGAAGCGGCGCAGCACGGCGGGCACCTCGAGAATGGCGAGCAGCTCCCCCGCGCCGAAGCGGGCGTTGGGCAGCCTGAGCAGGGCGAGGAAGCTCTGCAGCAGCGGGCTCTCCTGGCTCGCCGCCCGATCCGACACCGCAAACGGGATCTGGCCGCGCGCGCCGAACACCGCCTGAATGTAGGGGCCGTAGCTGTTCACGTCCGGCATCATCACCACCACGTCTTTCGGGGTGAGGGAGGTGTCCTGCTCGAACAGCGCCAGCAGCCGGTCGTGCAGCACCTCGAGCTCGCGCATCGGGCCGTGGCAGGCGTGGATCTGCAGGGAGCCATCCGCCGGATCGAGCGGGCTCTTGTGGTGGCTGGCGTCGAGATCAAACTGGCCGGCGCCCCGTTCGGCCAGCTCCAGCACATCCTTCTGGATGGCGTGCAGCAGCTTGATATTGCCCTTGCCATCCATCTCCTCGATATCGACAAAGGCCTCGATTTGCGGCACCTCCAATTCCATCAGCTGATGCAGGTAGTCGCGCCCCAGCTTGCCCATGGAGGCAAGCAGCGGGTTGGCGGGTCCCTGCAGGGTCTCGATATCGGTGCCGGGTTTGAGCTTGTTCTCCAGCCGCGCCAACGTCTTGCGATCGAGCAGGTCGCCCCAGTAGTAACGGCAAGGGTTGGTGACGAACAGGTGCACCTCCACCTCCGGCCGACTGCCGAGGGCCAGCAGCGCCTCCACATAGCGCGGCGGCAGCGCCGAGATGCCAAACACGAACACCCGCTGCGGCAGCTTGCCCGGCAGCGTGGCAGTACGCTGCAGCTCGTGGATGAACTCCTCGTAGAGGTTGGCACGGTGGTAGCCGCTCGGAGAGAGCGCCAGGGTGCGGGCCACCAGCTCGCGCCACAGCTCGGGCTGCCAATCCTGCCCGCTCACTCCCGCCAGCTCCTGGCTCAACCCCTCCCCCTGTTCCCAGCGGGCGATCCAGTCCGGCCGGTAGACCAGATACTGGTCAAAGAGATCCGCCACCTTCTGGCAGAGCTGCCACAGCCGCACCTGCTCGGGATCCTTGGCAGGATCTGCGTCATCCCCGCCCAGATAGGCGGCCAGCGGCGCAAAGGCCGGGCGATCGAGCAGGGCGGGCAGAATGGTCATCAGCTGCCAGCTCATGGCGCCCTTGTTGTAGGGGCTCTGGCGCGGCACATCCGCCAGCACCCGGGTGAACATCTCCCAGATAAAGCTGGCGGGCAGCGGAAAGTCGATATTGGCGGCGATGCCGAAGGCCTTGGCCAGCTCCAGCTTGAGCCACTGGGCCATACCCGGACTCTGCACCAGGATCTGCTCCCGATCGAAGGGGTGAGAGAGAGGGGCCTGCCGGATGCGGCTCACCAGCAGCTCTTTGAGCAGGTCCAGCTGATTGGAGTGGTAGAGGGTAAACATGGGCAATTCCCGCCAGAGCAAAAGAAGGGTCAGCGCGGGAAAACCTCAAGGATCCCCGTCACTTCACAGGTATCGGGATTGTCGGGGATCGGGGGGAAAGATGCAAAAGGCGCTTGTTGTCGCCGATCACGTCGCCGTCATCTGCCGCAGGCAAATGTGACGGGCATAAAAAAGCCGGTGCGATTGCACCGGCCAAAAGGCGTTGGAAAACTCGAACCTGCGGGGGTATTACCAGTTCTTGCCGAAGCGGGCATCCAGGCTGAAGGCCCCTGCACCGGCTGCCGCCAGGGCCAGGAAACCACCGGCCACGGAGACGTTCTTCATGAACATCAGCATCTGCATCTGGTCGGCAGGCTGATAGTGGAAAATAAAGGCGGCCATCAGGGTGAAACCGGCCATCAGCACGGAGAGGCTGCGGGTAAACAGGCCCAGCATGATGGCGAGGCCACCGCCCAGCTCCAGCAGGATCACCAGCGGCAGGATGAAACCGGGCACGCCCATGGCTTCCATATACCCCTGGGTACCGGCGTAACCGCCGATCTTGCCCCAGCCTGCAATCACAAACATCAGAGCCAGCAGAACGCGACCCACCAGCAGTGCCAAATCTTTCATCTTGTCCATTTCAATATCCTCGTTTTGCGTCACATCACCGCTGACTGCTTCAGGGTAGGTCAAATAACAGGGCTTGGCTGGCACTCGCGGCCACCAGATCCCATTTGGGCTCATCACGACTGAGAACCCCGTCGCCGGGTCGGGCAGCCAGACCGTTGGCGGTCAGCTCCCCTGAAATCATCTGCAGGTAGCCGTGTCGGCCGGCCAGCTCCCAGGTGAGGCTCTCACCCGGTTCAAGCTGCAGCCGCCAGACGCGGGCCTGCTGGCGGATCCTGAAGGATCCTGCTTCGCCGTCCGGTGACGCCACCAGCGTCATGCCCGGATTGGCTTCAATCTGCTTCTGCTGATAGCCGGGTGTCGTGCCGTGTTCGTTCGGCTCGATCCAGATTTGCAGCAGGGAGAGCGGCTCGGTCTGCGAGGGGTTGTACTCGCTGTGCCGGATGCCGGACCCCGCGCTCATCAGCTGGAAATCCCCCGCCGGGATCTGCTCGGCATGGCCGAGGCTGTCCTTGTGCTCTATGGTGCCTTGCAGCACGCAGGTCAGGATTTCCATGTTGGCGTGAGGGTGGGTCGCGAAACCGCCACCCGGCGCCACCAGATCCTGATTGATGACCCGCAGCACTGAATGCCCCATCCAGTCCGGGTCGTAGTAGTGCCCGAAGGAAAAGCTGTGGCGCGCATCCAGCCAGCCGAAGTTGGCTTTGCCGCGCGCTTCTGCGGCTCTCAATTTCATCATGGTGTGCTCCTCACGTACCGATACGGTTGATTAACGCTGCTTGCCGCTACCGATGCCGAACGGAATACGGTAGTCGCTGCTCTGCTCACCCAGGCTCACGGTCAGGTTGCCCTGGGTGCGGCTCGGGATCTGTACCTGCTGGCTGCCCATCAGGTTGGCGTGGACGGAGGCAACCAGGTCGCCAGACTCGTCACGCACTTCCAGCATGGGGTTGCCCTTGCCTTCCACCGCGGCGGTCGCGTGCCAGTTCACAAACAGCACGCCCGGGGCGGCGTTGAGGTCAGCCGGGACGGAAGCCTGAGCAAAACCTGCGGTCATCAGGCCTGCAACGGCCAGCATCTTGATTACGTTTTTCATGTTCATTCACTCTCTTGGTTTTATGTCATTGCCAAGGCCGCTGTGGCCAGAATCAATGCATCCATGCAAGAGGTCATTCAAATAGTGTGTTGTTCTTTCACCGAAGTCAGACTCCCTGATTGATGGAGTCACAGTCTGGAACTACCCGTTTATTTGGCTGCTTGGCGTTCCTGCCTAAGCGTTGATTGAATATTAAAGACACTTGGCCTAACTTGTTAGCGAGATAAACTGGCAAACATGTTCAAAAAAATTGAAGGCAATTTATGGCCAAGGAACTGAACAAGGAACGGGCGCTGACCCTGGAAGCCATCCGGGTGCTGGATGCCATCGACCGCCGTGGCAGCTTCGCGGCGGCAGCCGACGAACTGGGCAAGGTGCCCTCGGCCCTGAGCTACACGGTGCAGAAGCTGGAAGACGAACTGGACGCCATGCTGTTCGACCGCAGCGGCCACAGAACCAAGTTCACCCCGGCGGGCCGCATGCTGCTGGAGCGGGGTCGGGTTCTGCTGGAGGCGGCCGAGCACCTGGTGGGCGAGACCCGGGCGCTGGCCCGCGGCTGGGAGACCGACATCACCATCGCCGTCGATGCACTGGTGCCGCTGCAGGCCCTCTACCCGCTGGTGGAGCGGCTGGCCGAGCTGACCGATACCCGACTCAGGCTGCGGGCCGAAGTGCTGGCGGGCAGCTGGGAGTGTCTGGAAGATGGCCGGGCCGACCTGCTCATCTCCTCCCTCAATCCCGACATCATGATGACCGGTATCAAGCATCAGCCGCTGCAGGAGGAGGTGATGCTCTACGTCGCCCACCCCGATCACCCCCTGCATCAGGAGCCCGAGCCCCTGGCGGACGATACCCTGCGCCGCTACCGGGCCATCGCGGTGGCCGACACGGCGCTACGCAAGCCGGTGCTCACCTATCGCCTGCTCGACAAGCAGCCGCGGCTGACCGTCAGCACCATGGGCGAGAAGCGCGACGCCCTGCTGGCGGGGATCGGGGTCGGCACCATGCCGCTGAGCTGGATTGAAGAGGACATCAGGGCCGGACGGCTCAAGGTGATCAGCCCCGAGTATCGCCACCAGATCCAGGTCGTGCTGGCCTGGCGGCGCGACACCATGGGCAAGGCCAAGAGCTGGCTTATTCGGGAGATCCCCAAGCTGTTTCCCTGCAAGGGGGAGTAAGACGGGCGGCAACATAAGAGGGGGCGCAAGCAGCGACAGAGAACTGCCGGTGCCCCGCCGCTTGACGGCGGGCGCAAATTCGGAGAAAAGAAAAAAGCGGCCCTCTTGCGAGTTCCGCTCAATGCCAGGAAAGAATAAAAACCTTGCGGTTTAAAAAACCCTTAAATTGGAAGCAAACAATCGATTTCTCAACCAGGAAGGTCTTGAATCCGATTCGTGTTGAATTATGCGCGATGTTTTATGCGCCACCAGCAAAATGTTGAATGGTTGAAGGATATGCACCGCAGAGTATCACTATCTGCAACCTTCCACTCAGACTGGTCTGGCCATTTCCATCGATTACGCCGGGTTTGTTTCCTCTGGTTTTTTTAAGTGTCAGTATCTGAGCCCATAACGACAAAAGAACTCAGTTTCTGACACAACATAAAGATGCAGATAAAGGAATAGTTGCATGACCTACAGCCAGACCCTGGCCAACAATATTCTCGACACCCTGAAGAAGACCCTGACCGACAAGGGGATCCGCTATCAGACCCTGGCAGAAGCCATGGGCGTCTCCATCGCCACCGTCAAACGGATGATGAACAAGCCCTCCCTGCCGTTCGATACCCTGCTGGAGATCTGCCACCTGGTGGGGCTGTCGTTCGAGGAGCTGCTGGACCGCACCCAGGACGCCCAGAGCCGCCGCGCCGTCTTCACCCAGGAGCAGGACGAGGCATTCCACAAGGAGCCCGGTCTCTACGCCTTTCTCGCCAACATCTTCTGGCGCGACAAGACGTTAATCGATCTCAAGCGGGAGTACGGCCTGACCGATGCCTCCTGCTACCTCTATCTGCGCAAGCTGGAGAAGCTCGGCATCCTGCAGCTCGGCATCGACAACAGCTACCACTTCCTCATCAGCGAGCGGATCAGCTTCGAGCAGCACAGCCGCTTCGCCCGCCAGCAGGCGCGCCAGGCCATGTCCGTGCTGGGGGACTATCTGGTGGAGAACATGCACAAGTCCAACAACTACATGGCACTGTGCCAGCTCCATCTGGACGAGAGCGAGGCGATGGCGCTGATCGAGCGGATGAAGGAGTACTGGCACCAGGAGCTCAAGCTCAACCGCCCCGCCATCGGCCAGCGCGAGGGCAGCAAGACCTACACCATGTCGCTGCAGCTGGCCGACTGCGGCTACCAGAGCTTCGACGACCTGATCCCCAATATCGACAACTGATCCCGGCGGATCCTGCGGGATCCGCCTCCCTTTCCACACCGGCATGGCCCGCCAGAGCGGGCCGGATCATCCCTGATCCGCGAGCTGGATCTGCGCCGGCCTGTCGAATGCAGGCGGCTGCAATGCTCGCGTATCGAGACAGATGCGGATCGCATCCGGTCGCCAGTGCTCGATATCGCAATCCACCAGCGCTCCCCGCTGGTCATAGTTGACCCGCACCAGCCGCAGCACGGCGCTCCCTTCCGCCAGATTGAGGGCGCGGGCGATGGCGCCCCGCGCCGCCGAGGGGGTGATCTCGAGACTCGCCCCACCCTGGCCTATGCCATAGCGCTGCTGATAGAGCTCGGTGAGGGAGCTGGCCAGCGGCGCGCTGGCGATATCGGGAAAGCGGCTGGCCAGCAGGTGGTGGCTGACGTGGAGCACCGGCCGACCGTCGATGAGACGCAGGCGGCGGATTTCATACAGCGGGGTAAAAGGATCCAGCCCCATCCAGCGGCACAGCTCGCTGCTGGCCAGCTCGCTACCGTGGGCCAACACTCGGGTTTCGGCGGTGCGCTGCTGCTCGCCGATCCACTGGTGAAAGTGGGTGTGGATGGCGGGATCGTAGGTGAGGCGAGGCGGCGCCACGAACCAGCCGCGCCGCTCGGCCCGGTAGATGAGGCCATCCGCCTCGAGGCTCGAGAGCGCCTCCTTGATGGTGATGCGGGTGGTGGCGAAGCGCTCGCTCAGGGCCCGCTCAGCGGGCAACTGCTGCCCCGCCGCCAGCTGGCCGCTGCCGATATAGCGGCGCAGGGTCTGGCAAATCTGTTCACACTTGGAGGCGCGGCCATCGGCCGCGACCCGCTCGCTCAATCTCGATTCAATCACGCTCATGTCCCTGTCGCTCATCCTGACTGCGGCGGCTGGCTTAGCCCTTGTTGGTTCAGCCCTTGCTGGAGTAGTCCAGCTTCACTTGGGTTCAGAGTTGTAACCGCTGTGGATGACAGCGCCATGACAGGGCGATTGTCATCAAACTGCCATCAAAGCGCCCCGCCACCGTCATATTTCCCCTCTAGCATCCCTCTCGAACCTTAACTGACCTAGTCCAGAGGGATGGGATGATGAAAAGCGTGATCGCAAGTGCACTGGCCCTGGTGGCCATCAGTCAGCCACTGTTTGCCGCCGAGAACATCGCGGATCTCGAGAAAGCCGCTCGCGGTGAAGGGCAGCTCAGCAGCATCGGCATGCCCGACAGCTGGGCCAACTGGAAGGATACCTGGCAGCAGCTCGGCAGCATCTACGGCATCAAGCATCAGGATACCGACATGAGCTCGGCGCAGGAGATCGCCAAGTTCGCCGCCGAGAAGGCCAATGCCACCGCCGACATCGGCGACGTGGGCGGCGCCTTCGGCCCGGTGGCGGTCAAACAGGGGGTCACCCAGCCCTACAAACCCTCCACCTGGGCCGACATTCCCAACTGGGCCAAGGATGCGGACGGTCACTGGATGCTGGCCTATACCGGCACCATCGCCTTCCTGATCAACAAGGATCTCGTCAAGGCCACCCCCACCAGCTGGCAGTCCCTGCTGGGTGGCGACTACAAGGTGACCCTGGGTGACGTCGGTGTTGCCTCCCAGGCCAACAACGGCGTGCTGGCGGCGGCCTATGCCACTGGTGGCAGCGAGAAGAACCTCAAACCCGCGCTGGAGCTGTTCGGTCAGCTGGCCAAGCAGGGTCGCCTGTCGCTGAACGACCCGACCATCGCCAACATCGAGAAGGGCGAGGTGGAAGTGGGGGTGCTGTGGGACTTCAACGCGCTGAACTACCGCGACCAGATCGACCCCAAGAAGTTTGAGGTGGTGATCCCGAGCGACGGCTCCGTCATCGCCGGTTACACCACCATCATCAACAAGTGGGCCAAGAACCCCAACGCCGCCAAGCTGGCGCGGGAATACATCCTCTCCGACGCCGGCCAGATCAACCTGGCGCGCGGCTACGCCCGCCCGATCCGCAGCAACGTGACCCTGCCGGACGACGTCAAGGCCAAGCTGCTGCCGGCCGAGCAGTACGCCAATGCCAAGCCGGTACAGGATCACGCCGCCTGGGAGCAGAGCTTCAAGGCCCTGCCGCGCCAGTGGCAGGAAACCGTCATGATCAACATGCAATAAGGAGCGGCCAGTGCAACACAAGGTGATAGTGGTACTTGTGGATGGCCTCTCTGCCGAGGTAGCCCATTGCATGGGCTACCTCGCGGGCATGGTGGAGGCGGAGCGCGGCCTCTATACGACCCTCAGCTGCGCCCTGCCCTCCCTCTCCCGGCCCCTCTACGAGTGCATCCTGACCGGGTCGACGCCAGTGGAGAGCGGCATCACCCACAACGGGGTGAGCCGTCTCAGCCGGCAGGAGTCCATCTTCCATCTGGCCCGGGCGGGCGGCAAACGCACCGCAGCAGCGGCCTACCACTGGGTGAGCGAGCTCTACAACCAGAGCCCCTGGCAAGCGGCCCGCGATCGCTTCACCCATGACGAGCGGCTGCCGATCCAGCACGGCTGCTTCTACTGGGATGACAACTACCCCGACAGCCATCTGCTGATGGACGGCGAGTGGCTGCGCAGCCAGTACGACCCCGATTTTCTGCTGATCCACCCGATGGGGGTGGATGATGCCGGCCACCAGTTTGGTCTCGATTCCCGCCAGTACCGCAATCAGGCGCGCCGGATGGACAGCCTGCTGGCCGACCTGCTGCCCCAGTGGCTGGCGGAGGGGTATCAGGTAGTGATCACCTCGGATCACGGCATGAACAACGACCTGAGCCACGGCGGTACCCTGGCCGAGGAGCGCCGGGTACCGCTCTGGCTGTTTGGCGATGCGTTTGTGGCCCAGTGGCCCGCCGGCCCCGCCATACAGCAGACCCAGCTCTGTGCCCTGATGGCAGACCTGCTGGGGGTGACTCACGACAAGCCGAGCGGCCCGCCGCTGCTCAAGGCCGGCAACCTGCCGGAGGTGCACTGATGATGCCCGCCACCACCGAGATCCTGGCGGATCAACCCATGGCAACCAAGCACAAGGTGCGCCGCCACTGGCTGCCGGCCCTGGTGCTGCTGCCGTTTGTCCTCTTGATGATCCTGTTCCAGCTCGCCCCCATGGTGTGGGTGCTGGTGGGCAGTTTTCAGACCCCGGATGGCTGGGGCCTCGACTACTACCGGGAGATCCTGAGCTCCCCCTTCTACCTGCAATCGTTCGGCAACTCCTTGCGCATCGCCGGTATCGCCAGTCTGGCGGGGCTTGCCATCGGCACGCTCGGGGCGGCCGCACTGCGCCACAGCGGCGAGCGGGTCAAACGGGTGCTGCTGGCCTTCGTCACCATGACCGGCAACTTCAGCGGCGTGCCGCTGGCGTTCGCCTTCATCATCATTCTTGGCATCAACGGTGCGGTCACTCTGCTGCTGAAATCCTGGGGCCTCATCGACGGCTTCAACCTCTACTCGGGTAGCGGCCTCATCCTCATCTACACCTACTTCCAGATCCCGCTCGCGTTGCTGCTGCTCTACCCGGCCTTCGATGCGCTGCAGGATGAGTGGCCGCAGGCCGCCGCACTGCTCGGCGCGAGCAAGGGGCAGTATGTGTGGCACGTGGCGCTGCCGATGCTGACGCCTGCGCTGCTCGGCACCCTGATCATCCTGTTTGCCAACGCGGTGGGGGCCTATGCCTCCGCCTATGCCCTCACCACAGGTAACTTCAATCTGGTGACCATCCGGGTGGCCAGTCTGGTCTCCGGCGACATCTTCCTCGAACCCAATATGGCGGCGGCGCTGGCGGTGATCCTGATGGTGCTGCTGGGGGTAGTGACGGCCGCCAACCAGTGGCTGCTGAAAAAAAGCTATGTGAACAAGGGGCAATCCCATGCATGATTTGACGCCGCGCTGGCCCAAGTGGGTGCTGGGTGGGCTGGTCGCCACCCTGCTGTTGCCGCTGCTGGCCACGTTTCTCTACTCCCTCTCCACCCGCTGGGGGGCGACCCTGCTGCCGGACGGCTTTACCCTCGACTGGTACCTCAAACTGTGGGGTGACCCGCGCTTTCTGGCGGCGTTTGGCCGCAGCCTCTTGGTCTGCTTTGCTACCCTGCTGCTGGGGACCCTGGTGCTGGTGCCCACCGTGCTGGTGGTGGCCTACTACTTCCCCAGGCTGGATCCCTGGATGAACCTGCTGATCCTGCTCCCCTTCGCGGTGCCGCCCGTGGTCTCCTCGGTCGGGTTGCTGCAGATCTACGCCGACGGCGTTCTGCCGATTATCGGCACGCCGTGGATCCTGATCGGCACCTGGTTCACCGTGGTGCTCCCCTTTATGTACCGGGCGCTGGCCAACAGTTTGCAGGGGGTGCCGCTGAAAGATCTGATGGATGCCGCCCATCTGCTGGGGGCAAGCAGTCGGCGCGCCTTCCTGCTGGTGGTGATCCCCTGTCTGCGCAAGGGGCTGCTGGCGGCGCTGTTTCTCTCGCTCTCCTTCCTGCTCGGCGAGTTCGTGTTTGCCAACATGCTGGTGGGCACCCGTTACGAAACCCTGCAGGTCTACCTCTACAACATGCGTTCGACTTCGGGCCACTTCACCAGCGCGCTGGTGATGAGCTACTTCCTGCTGACCCTGCTGCTCACCTGGGCAGCGAACAGATTTCATCGGTGAATCAACATGTTCCATCTAGAAGTGAATCAACTGCACAAATCCTATGGCGACACCAGAGTGTTCGAGGGGATTGAATTCGGCATCCGAAAGGGGGAGCTGGTGACACTGCTCGGCCCCTCCGGCTGCGGCAAGTCCACCCTGCTGCGGGCGCTGGCCGGGCTCACCCCGGTGGATGGCGGTCAGGTGCGGGTAGCCGGTGAAGATATTACCTGGCAGGAGCCCCAGAAGCGGGGCATCGGCATGGTGTTCCAGAGCTATGCGCTGTTCCCCAACATGACGGTGCGGGACAACGTCGCCTTCGGTCTCAAGATGAAGCCCCAGCCGGGGCGGGATCTCGCCGCCAGCGTGCAGGAGGCGCTGGCGCTGGTGGAGCTGACCGGCTTCGAGCGCCGCTATCCGAGCGAACTCTCCGGCGGCCAGCGTCAGCGCGTCGCCCTGGCCCGGGCTCTGGTGGTGCAGCCGCGGATCCTGCTGCTGGACGAGCCGCTCTCGGCGCTGGATGCCCGCATCCGCCGCAGCTTGCGCCAGCAGATCCGCGAGATCCAGCAGCGCCTTGAGCTCACCACCATCTTCGTCACCCACGATCAGGAGGAGGCGCTGACCATGTCGGACCGGATCTTCCTGATGAACAAGGGATCCATCGTGCAGAGCGGCACGCCGGAGGAGATCTACACCCGCCCCGCCAGCGAGTTCGTGGCAAGCTTTATCGGCAACTACAACCTGCTCGATGGTGAGCAGGCCAGCTCCCTGTTCGGCCCCCGTTTTCAGGGCAAGCTGGCGCTGCGACCGGAGTCCCTCTCCCTGCTGCCGGCCGGTGCCCGCAGCGATGAACCTCACCTGCCGGGGGTTATCAGCGGGCAGCAGCTGCTCGGCAACGTGATCCGCTATCAGGTGAGCTGTGCGGCGGGCCTGCTGACGGTGGACTGCCTCAACCGCTCCGCCGGCGAGCTGCTGCCGGTGGGCAGCGCCGTGACCCTGGTGGTGGCCCGGGATCAGCTCTGTGAGGTAGCATGACACCGCATTTCATTTCCATTTTTACTGCGAGGAGCGCCCATGGCACTGGCACTGTTTGATCTGGACGAGACCCTGATTGCCGGGGATTCCGCCAGCCTCTGGCTGGCGTACATGGTGGCCGAGGAGCTGGCGCCGGCCAGCATGATCGCCGAGGAGCAGGCGATGATGTCCCTCTACCATCAGGGCAAGATGGACATGCACCAGTACATGGCCTTCACCCTGCAACCGCTGGCGGGCAAGACGCGCCAGTGGCTCGACTCGCTCTGCACCCGCTTTGCCGAGCAGGTGCTGCGCGATCGTATCTATCCGGAGGGGTTGGCACGCATCGAGTGGCACCGCCAGCGCGGTGACGAGCTGGTGCTCATCTCCGCCTCCGGCGAGCATCTGGTGGCTCCCATGGCGCAGATGCTGGGGATGGATCACTGCGTGGCCATCCTGCTCGACGAGGAAGCCGGCATGCTGACCGGCCAGACCCGCGGCACCCTCAGCTTTCGCGAGGGCAAGGTGGCCCGCATCAACCAGCTGTTTGCCGCCAGCACCAACCCCTGGCGGGAGAGTCACGGCTACAGCGATTCCCACAACGACCTGCCGCTGCTGCAGGCGGTAACCCACCCCCACGCGGTCAACCCGGCGCCCGGTCTGCGCCAGGTCGCCATCGAGCAGGCCTGGCCCACCCTCGATTGGCAGTTGGCCTCCTGAATGAAGAAGAGGCCCTCAGGCCTCTTCTTTGCTCAGCAGTGCATCGTCGGCAGGAGGCGCATCCTCCTGCCTCTTCGCCTCGGGCCTGCCCAGATAGATGCGGTTCTTGCCGTCGCGTTTGGCGCGGTACACCTCGGCATCGGCGATCTCCAGCAGCGTCTTGCCATCCATCCCCGCCTGACTGGCTACCAGCCCGCCGCTGAAGGTGATCCTGAGCTCGGGCTCGCGCCAGTCCAGTGACTCCACCCCCTTGCGGAACTGCTCCAGCAGCATCTGGCAGAAGTGGATGTCCGGGTTGACCAGCAGCACCACCAGCTCCTCGCCACCGTAGCGGCAGACCCAGCCGTGATCCCCCAGCAGCCGCATGCCCAGCTTGGACACCCGCTTGAGCACCACGTCCCCGGTCTGATGGCCGAAGGTGTCGTTGACCCGTTTGAAATCGTCCAGATCCACCATGGCCAGGCAGAACGGCTGATGCTCGAACAGCAGACGATTGACGCGTTCGTCGAAGAAGCGGCGGTTGTAGAGGCCGGTCAGCTTGTCGAGGTTGGCCTGCTGGCGCGCCTCGTAATAATCCTTGCTCACCTCCGCCAGCTCGGCATAGACGTGTCTGAGCTCGCGCATCCCCCCCTGCGGCACGTCATCGGGCTGCATCCGGCTCGCCCGGATCATGCTGGAGATCTCGTCGAGCATGCGGCGAAAATAGCGGGACCAGACCAGCGCCAGCATCACGTAGAGCACGCAGGCCAGCGCCACCATCAGCTGCACGTTGAGGGAGACCCGCTCCACCACCGCCATCACGCTGGCCACCGGCTGCACACTGATCAGTACCCAGTTGCGCTCGGTCAGCTTGCTGTAGGCCACGAACTGGCTGGATGCCTTGTCCAGAAAGATGCCATCCTCCTGGCTGAAGCGGGAAAGCCACTCGGGATGGGCCATGGGTTTGAGCAGTTGCGCGGTGTCAGGATGTGCCAGCACCTTGCCGGACTGGTTGACGACCATCTGGTAGCCGTCCCCCAGCTGGCGATTCAGCTGGGCGGAAAAGGGGGCCAGGATGGCATCCATCGCAAACACCCCGCGTACCTTGCCCTCCTTGTCGGTCAGGGCCCGCGCCAGGGCGATCACCAGATTGCCGTTGGTATAGTCGTAATAGGGCTCGGTCCAGACCATCTTGCCCACGTGCTGGCTGGCCAGCTGATACCAGGGGCGAACCCTGGGATCGAAGTTGGCATCCGCCTGCCAGGCGGGGTAGATCAGCATCTGCCGTTCGGCAGTGCCGATGTAGATGTAGACCAGATCGGCCATGACCCCCTTGTAGAGCTGCCACTCCTTCAGATAGGTCTCGGTGTTGTGCAGACGGGGGCCGCTGATGTCAGCCACCTGCACCTGGTCGTAGATGAGGGTGAACTGGCGTTCCATCTCGTGCAGATAGGGTTCGATGAAGACGTGCCGCAGTTGGTGATTGGTGGCGAGCAGGCGCTGCTGCAGCTCGTTTTGCAGGCTGCGCTCCATGTGCAGGTAGTAGATACCCCCCAGCATCAATACCGGGATGAACAGCAGAAGCAGGCCCAGACGCATCCGGGCAACCAGAGACCAGGTTTTTTTGGAGACCGCTCGTTTATCCAATCCTGACTCCTGCTATTGCCAGACAACGCGTAGTGTCAGAATATCAGCAGCGCGAGATGGCGTCCAAAGGGAAGCTGACCATCTGCTCAACGAGAGGTAATCGACAAGGATGCTGAACCCGGATCTGTTGATGGCGCTGCACTACTGCGCCGTGATCACCCTGACCGGAGCGATCACCTCCGAATATTTTCTGTTCCGTCGCGGCATGTCCATCGAGCAGGTGCGCAAGCTGCTGCTGGCCGACGGCCTGGCGGCGCTGGCCCTGCTGCTCATCTTCATCACCGGGGTGTTGCAAGTGCTTGCCCACCCAGACGAGCCCTCCGTGCTGCTCGCCAATCCGGGCTACCGCACCAAGCTGCTGCTGTTCTGCGTGATGGCCATCAGCTTTGGCTACCCCAGCCGTCTCTTCTACCGTTGGCGCCGCTCCCTGCGCCAGGGGCGCGCCCCCATGGTCTCCATCCAGCAGCAGTTCTGGGTGATCTGGATCCTGCGCGGCAACCTGCTGCTGCTCGCCCTCATACCCCTGCTGGCCGGCATCGCCAACGGCTGAGCCGCACGAGCTGCGGCAAGGCCGTGGGATAACCGCTCACACAGCCAACCTCATCGAAGCTAAAGACAAATCCCCCCGCGCACGGTTATCTTGGAGGCTGGCGCTTTGCGGCACGGCCCTGCCCGTCCGTCTTTCAGGGATGAATCTATGCGTTCGAACATGATGTTATTGATGGCCGCCGCCATCTGGGGGCTGGGCTTCGTGGCCCAGCGACTCGGGATGGACCACATGGGGCCTTACACCTTCAACGGCCTGCGCTTTCTGCTGGGGGCCGCCTCCCTGCTGCCGCTACTGTGGTGGCTCAAGTCCCGCCAACCCAAGGCCCAGCCCGGTGATCGGCGTCTGCTGCTGACCGGCGGCCTCATCGCCGGTACCGTGCTGTTCAGCGCCGCCTCGCTGCAACAGGTGGGGCTGCTCTACACCACGGCAGCCAAGGCGGGTTTCATCACAGGTCTCTACATCATACTGGTGCCGGTGATCGGGCTCGCCCTGCGCCACAAGACGGGGGCCAACACCTGGGTTGGCGCCCTCATCGCCATGGCAGGGCTCTACTACCTCAGCGTCACCGAGGACTTCACCATCGGCTACGGCGACCTGCTGCAGGTGGTGGGCGCCCTGTTCTGGGCCGTACACCTGCTGGTGCTGGATCACTACTCGAGCCGGGTCGCCCCCATTCGCCTCGCTGGCGTTCAGTTCGTGGTGTGCGGTCTGCTCAGTCTGGGCACCGCGCTGGTCATCGAGACCCCCAGTCTGAGCGGCGCAGTGGCCGGCTGGCAGGCCCTGCTCTATGCCGGTCTGGTATCGGTCGGGGTGGGCTACACCCTGCAGGTGGTGGGTCAGCGCTGCGCCCATCCGGCCCATGCCGCCATCATCCTCAGCCTGGAGACGGTGTTCGCCGCCATCGGTGGCGTGCTGTTGCTGGGGGAAACCCTCGACGAGCGCGCCATGGTGGGCTGCGCCCTGATGCTGGCAGGCATGCTGATTTCCCAGATCCGCCTGCGCTGGTGGTGGAAATCCCGGCGGGACAAGGTGCCCAGCCAACCCTAGCTGAGTGGGCCAGCTTCGGCCTGTCGTCTGATGCTGGTCCATATGCCTGATCTCCCAGATCCGCCTGCGTTGGTGGTGGAAGTCCCGGCGGGACAAGGTGCCGAGCCAACCCTGATGTGGCAGGCATGCCGGAACGCCAGTGACCCCAAACAAAACGAGGCGCCCAGGGCGCCTCGTTTTATGGCCGTACGCCTAGCGCACGCTGGAGCAGAAGCTCACGTCGTCGCGCAGGGGATCATTGCTCACGCTGTGGTAGAGCTCGAAGCAGGGGCCGCTGCCGAACTCCAGCCCGGCCGCGACTATGTCACCCACATGCTCCTGCCAGCGCGGGCCGTACTGGTTGCGGTCGGTAATGAGGTAACGGGACTGGGCATAACGGCCAGCCGGAATGAGCTGGGTCTCCACCTCTCCCTCACCCCGGGTCTGAGGCGGCACAGTGATGCCGATGTCGGTGCGGCACTGGGCCGGCGGCGTCACCTCCGGGTTGTCGTGGTAGATGAAGATCCACTCCCCGCCCTCCAGCCTGCGCGCAGCGGCCCACTGGTGCAGGCGGCCACAGACGGCATCATAACCCTCGCCATAGGGACCGGTGACCCGGATATAGGCCAGGGTACGGGCGTCCATCTCGACAGTTTTCATGGTGTTGCTCCTTGCTGATGAGTGGCCTTCAGCATAAGGGGACGGTCCATCCCATGCGTGTCCATCCTTGCTCTCCAGGTGTCCATTCTTGCTCTTGTCACTGCGAAACGCGCCCGGTGTGCAGCCATAGTAGCGACGAAAGGCCTTGGCAAACGCCTGGGAGCTGCCTAGCCCCGCCCCCAGCGCGATGGCGGTGATGCTGGCATCGGTGTAGCAGAGCTGCCAGGCGGCCCGCTGCATGCGCAAGCGCCGGCACATCTCCCCCGGCGCCTCGCCCGCCACGGCGGTGAACACCCGGTGAAAATGGTAGAGCGAGAGGCAGGCCCGCTCCGCCAGCGCCTCGATGGAGAGATCCGGATCCTGCTCCAGCGCCCGCAGCACCGGGATGAGCCGGCGGCGGTAGTCGATCATGGCCGGACCCTCGCCATGTAGAGGGCATCCACGTACTCACCCTGACGGAAGGCGTAGCCACGGGCCAGCCCCTCCTCGACGAAGCCGAACTTGCGATAGAGCGCCAGCGCCCCCTGATTGTCGGTGTAGACGGTGAGCTCGACGCGTTGCAGGTTGAGCCAGTTGTCGGCCATCTCCAGCGCGGCCCTCAGCAGGGCGGAGCCAACCCCCTTGCCGGCCCAGTCATCCCGTACCCCCATGCCTATACAGGCCACGTGCTTGCGCCTGGGATTGGGCTCCATATGCAGCGAGAGCTGGCCCACCAGCAGGCCGTCGACCTCGGCCACCAGCGCCACCACGCTGCCGCTCTCCAGCCGCTTCTGCCAGACGCCCAGGGTGGGATAGGGCAGTTGCAGGGTGCCCGCCTGAGCGTTGGGCATGGCATAGAGATCCCGCAAGGCGGGGGCATCGGCCGGTTCGGCGTGACGAATGGTGATCTGCATCTGAGGCTCCTTCTCGAAAACCTCATCATGCAGCATCAGAAGGGTCCGGTCATCCCCCCAGCCCCACCCATTTGTGATGCCTATCAAAGGGCGAGGGAGGGCCCATTGGTTCCCTGGTTTTTCCTTGTTATAGACTCAAGGCTCACCAACAAGGAGAAGCACCATGAACGACAAGACCCTGCACAGTGCCAATGGCGCCCCCGTTGTCGACAACAACAACAGCCTCACCGCCGGCCCCCGCGGCCCGGTGCTGATGCAAGACATCTGGTTGATGGAAAAGTTGGCTCACTTCGATCGGGAACGGATCCCGGAGCGGGTGGTTCACGCTAAAGGCTCGGGCGCCTACGGCACCTTTACCGTGACCCATGACATCAGCGCCTTCAGCAAGGCCGACCTGTTCAATGCTGTCGGCAAGCAGACCCCGGTGTTCCTGCGCTTCTCCACCGTGGCCGGTGAGAAGGGCGCCGCCGACGCCGAGCGCGACGTACGCGGCTTCGCCCTCAAGTTCTACACCGAGCAGGGCAACTGGGATCTGGTGGGCAACAACACCCCGGTGTTCTTCATTCGCGATCCGCTGAAGTTCCCCGACTTCATCCACACCCAGAAGCGGGATCCGCGCACCAACCTGCGCAGCGCCACCGCCGCCTGGGACTTCTGGTCCCGCCATCCCGAGTCCCTGCATCAAGTCACCATACTGTTCAGCGATCGCGGCATCCCCAAGAGCCTGCGGGAGATGAACGGCTACGGCAGCCACACCTTCAGCTTCATCAACGACGCCAACGAGCGCTTCTGGGTCAAGTTCCACTTCAAGACCGAGCAGGGCCACAGCTTCTACACCGATGAAGAGGCCGCCACCGCCGTCGGCCAGGATCGGGAGACCAGTCAGGCCGATCTGTTCAACGCCATCGAACGGGGCGACTTCCCGCGCTGGAAGGTCTATGTGCAGGTGATGCCGGAGGCAGAAGCCCAGACCTACCAGATCCACCCGTTCGACCTCACCAAGGTGTGGCCGCACAGCGACTACCCGCTGATCCCGGTCGGCGTGCTGGAGCTCAACCAGAACCCGGACAACTACTTCGCCCACGTGGAGCAGGCCGCCTTCACCCCGGCCAACGTGGTGCCCGGCATCGGCTTCTCGCCGGATCGCATGCTGCAGGGGCGGCTGTTCTCCTACGGTGACACCCAGCGCTATCGCCTCGGCGTCAACCACGGCCTGCTGCCGGTCAATGCCCCGCGCTGCCCGTTCCACCACGGTGCCCACCGCGACGGCGCCATGCGGGCCGACAGCAACGGCGGCGCCAGCCCCAACTACCAGCCGAACCGCTTCGGCACCCAGCAGCCGAGCGAGCAGCACGAGCCGGCGCTGAGTCTGGAAGGGGCCGCCCTGCACTACGATTTTCGCGACTACGACAGCGATTACTACAGCCAGCCGGGCAACCTGTTCCGCATCATGGACGAGGGGCAGCGCTCGCGCCTCGCCGCCAACCTGGCGCGCTCCCTCGTCAACGTGGAGGATGACGCCATCCTCGCGGCCCAGCTCAAGCACTTCGAGCAGGCCGACCCCGAGTACGCCAAGCGGGTCGAGCTGGCGCTGGCCGCTCTGCAGCGCTAAGTCGCAGGCAGCCAACATCTGCAAAAGCAAAACGGGGGCCTGTTGGCCCCCGTTCTCGTCATCACGGTATTGGATAGATAAAAACGGAGCCCAAGGCTCCGTTTTCACTGCTGCATCAATCCCGGACGCAGCACCCTCGCGCTCTTCCCGCTCCCTTGCCAACAGACGTTTGTACCACCCGTTACGGCAACCATGCTGTGCATAGGAAGAGTGTCACAGTGATCGTCTGCAGTGATGAATAAAAAACAGAGCCCAAGGCTCTGTTTTCACTGCTGTATCAATCCCGGACGGAACGCGCTTCGCGCTCTTCCCGCTCCCTTGCCAACAGGCGTTTGTACCACCAGCTACTGCGACGACGTTGTGCATTGGAAGAGCGACGAGCCATTTCTTAGGTTCCAGCCAAGAGAGGAAAAGAGCCGCATTATGCGATAGAGGTCACGTCCATGTCTTTAGCTGGATCAAGAAAAGCCTCACTGACCGACGCTGATAGTACCGCTCTTCGTCGCCTTCCCGGCCGCATCCGACGCCCTTTGCGGCTCTCGCCAGGCCAGTGGCCCGTTGCTCTCCTGCTCGTTTTGCGGGGCGCACTCCAGCCAGCTGTCGCCCTGCAGGATCCTGGCACCCAGCGAATATTTCTGATCCTGATACCAGCAGACTCGCTCCGGCAGCGAGCCCAGCGGCAGCACCAGTTCGGCTCCCACTTCCGCCCGCTTCGGCTCTGCCGCCACGCCAGTGCCGGTCGCACCGCCCAACAGCGCCAGCAACAGCCAGCCACCTACCCTCTTGCCCAGATACATGCTCTCTCTCCTTGCTCGATAGAAGGTTCAGGCGACCGGAAACGACACAAACTTGATTAATAAGCAGCGCCCTCGCTGGCATTCCCAAGCCAATATGATAGCCTGCCAGCGCCTGCTCATGCCCGTCAAAACAGGTGCAGGAAAACCCCGGTGGATTTGTCGGCTCTCGACGAATATAACCTTATTAATCAAATCGTTATTTGGATATTATCCCAATGCGTATCATGCCGTTGCTCCAGGCGGCCTGCCTGAGCCTGATGTTGTCCGCCTGCGTCGCCCCCCTGTTGATGATGAGCCCCACCAGCCAGCTGATGTGGGCCCTGCTCAAACCCCTGGTCGGCTTCGACCCCAATGAAGCCAACCTGTTTGAACAGCCGCTGATCAAGGACCGGATGACCAGCATCCTCGGCCCCAATTACGACAGCACCATGCAGTTGCTCAAGACCGCCAACGAGCTGCAGCAGGAGGGGCCGCTGTTCTACGTGGTCTCCCGCTACGCTCCCGTGCCGGACGTCGCCAAGCAGGCCGGCATGGTGTGGAACTCACAGACCAACCAGATGTCTGTCATGCTGCTCAAGGGGGACGGTACGCCCCAGGTATTTGGCGAGAACCTGGCGGCCGGCGCCCCGAGCTGGCCAACCGAGATGCAGAACTGGCAGACGCAGGGCAATCCGGCGACCAGCGCGCTCGCCGGCGCCACCAACAGTCTGACCGGCTCGGCGACCAAGAGCCTGACCGGCGCCGCCACCACCAGCTCGGTATTTGGCAGCGTGCTGGGTTCCCTGCAGCAGGGCGCCAGCAAGACCATGGCTGACACCACCAAGCAGGTCGTGAATGGCGCCGCTACCTCGGCCCAGCAACAGGCCGGCAAGGCGGCCAACAGTGCCACTGCTACCGTGCAGCAGCAAGCCACCAAGGCCGTCACCGAGCCAGCCAAGCAGGCGGCCAGCAGCACCACTGCCACCGTACAGCAGCAGGCCACCAAGGCCGTGGCCGAACCGGCCAAGCAGGCGGCCAGCAGTCCCACTGCCACCGTACAGCAGCAGGCCACCAAGGCCGTGACCGAACCGGCCAAACAGGCGGCCAGCAGTGCCACTGCCACCGTACAGCAGCAGGCCACCAAGGCCGTGACCGAACCGGCCAAACAGGCGGTCAGCAGCGCCACTGCCACCGTGCAGCAGCAGGCCACCAAGGCCATGACCGAACCGGCCAAGCAGATGGTCAGCAGCGCCACTGCCACCGTGCAGCAGCAGGCCACCAAGGCCGTGACCGAGCCCGCCAAGCAGGCGGCCAGCAGCGCCACTGCCACCGTGCAGCAACAAGCTGCCAAGGCCGTGGCCGAACCGGTCAAGCAGGCGGCCAGCAGCGCCACTGCCACCGCAACGGATGCGGCCGCCAAGGCCGAGGCCGCGCGCGCCGCTGCCGAAGCCGAGATGGAAGCCCTGCTCAAGTAAGCCCCTCACCAGGCCATCGCAAGATGGCCTGGTTGTTTTCCTCCCCCCTCGCTCCCCACCACAACCCCTCGCCATCCACGCTACCGGGCGCGGGAAATCATGAACTTCTCGACATAGCCCCCTAAACTGGAAGGACGATTTGTTGCAAGGAGTGCTGCCATGTCGCGTCTGCTCAGCCTGATGATCTGCTGCTGTCTTGGCACAGCCCTGCCCGCCTCGGCGTTCACCTATTACTCCGAGCAAAACATGCCTTTCAACGGCCAGGATGAGCAGGGCAACAGCACCGGCCTGGCGGTGGAGTTGCTGCGGCTGATGTGGCAGGAGATGGGCGAGCCGGAGCAGCCTATTCACTTCATGCCCTGGGCCAAGGCCTGGTACCTGCTGACCCAGCAGCCGGATGCGGTGCTGTTCACCACAGCCCACACCCAGGCGCGGGATCCCCACTTTCTCTGGGTCTGCCCCATCAGCCACTCGCGGGTCTCGTTGGTAGGGCGCAAGCGGGATGCCCCCAAGGTGACCGGCAAGGCCGATCTGACCAAGCTGCAGATCGGGGTCATGCAGGCGGACGTGGGGGAGCAGCTGCTGCTCAACCGGGGCATCAGCCCCGCCAACCTGATGTCGGTGGAGCGCATGGATCAGGTGGTGCGCCAGCTCATCATGGCCCGCACCGATCTGGTGGCCGGCAACGAGGTCATGCTGTTCCATCAGGCAAGGCAGCTCGGTTTTTCGTCCGATACCTTCGTCACCGTCGCCACCCTGGCGGATCAGGACAACTGCTTCGCCTTCAACCCGGCGGCGGACAAACAGCAGGTCGCCCGCCTGCAGCAGGCGCTCGACAAGGTCAGACAGGGGGAGGCCTTCAAGCGGCTCATCGCCCGCTATCAGGATGTGGTGCAGTCACCGCCGGCGGATCACCTGCCCACGATCGAATAAACCCAAGATGCAAACAGGCCACCCGAAGGTGGCCTGTTTCATGGTGCGATCCGCTCACTGGAAGTGGTGGTCGTGATCGGACTTCTTGGTCTGGGCACTTTCGCTGTGCTCGATGGCGGTGCGGATGAGGTCCACCCCGGCACGGATGATCAAGACCCCCATGTTGACCAACTTGACGCAGACCCACATGAAGGTGATGAGCAGTATCAGCTTGAGCACGGTCTGGAACGCCTCCAGGAAGTTCTGCTCCAGCTGGCCGGTCAGGCCGCTGGCGCTGGTCATCAGCCAGGTGTAAACCTCGCGCACGAAGGGGATGCGGCTCGGCATCTCCAGCACGTCCAGCGCGGCAGGCAGGGCCTGGAAGATGACGATGCTGCCGAACAGGATCAGGATGACGCCGATGGCGATACCCAGAAAAAAGCCAAACTGTTTCATGGAAGGTCCCAAGGTTTGCTGCATGAAAATAACATAGCTGCCAATACTAGGGACTGCCTCTCCCCACGGCAATCCTTGCGCAGCCGGCCGGCCCCTCGTCCAGCCGCCCCAAGTCGCGAAGCCAGACCGGAAACCATTGCCCAACTATCTGATTTCTGTGACGCTTGTGCCCATTCTCCCTCACTCGTCAGGCGGTCATGTCGCACTACTGTTTTTTGCTGCTTTGTCTCCTGCTGCCAGGATTGCCCGCCCTGGCCGCGCCAAGCGCCGCCGTCTGCGTCGTCAAACATCAACAACAGCTGTTGCTGGTACAGGACAGGGTCTCGTCCCGCTACAGCCTGACCGGCGGCTACATAGATGCGGGCGAGACGCCGCAGCAGGCGGCGCTGCGGGAGCTGTATGAAGAGACCGGCCTGCGGGGCCGGGTCATCGCCGAGCTGGGCTCATGGCAGCGCGCCCTGCTGTTCGCCTGCCAGACCCTGGAACCCATTCGCGCACAGACCGGTTCTGGCTTTGTCTCCCTGCTGCGGGCCCCCAATCTGGGCGGCGAGATCCTCAATGCCAGGCTGATCGCTCCGGCCCGGTTGCCGGATGATCAGCGCCGCTTTCCGGTGCAGCTCGACTGGCTGGCCCCCCAACTGGCCGCCATTCCCGACAGCCCCGTGCTGTGGCAGCCCGATTTTCGTGGCGAGGGTAATGCACTGCACCAAATGGAAGTCCCGCTGATCCACCAGCTGCAGACCTGGCTCGGTGCTCAGGTGCGCTGGCTCGAGGTCAGCAACCTGTTCGGTTCAGCCGCCTTTCAGCTTGCCCTGCTACCCTTGCTGCTGCCCTGGCTGGGCTGGCCCCGGGTGCGCCAGCTGCTGCTGGCCATGCTGACCCTCACCCTGCTGGTGCAGGTGGCCAAGGAGGGGATTGGCTGGCCCAGACCCTTCCACCTCGATCCCGCGCTGGCACAAGGCAGCGCCCAGGGCTTCGGCATGCCGAGCGGCCACGCCGCCTCGGCGCTGCTGTTCTGGGGTGTGCTGCTCAGAGGGTGCTGGCCCGCCAACCCCTGGCGCAGCGCCGCCCTGGCCCTGCTGCTGGCCACCCTGACCGGGCTGGCCCGGGTCTGGCTCGGGGTTCACTTCCTGTCGGATGTGGCGGCCGGCCTGCTGCTTGGCGCCCTGCTGCTGGCCCTGCATCCCCGCCTCGCCAACCTGGCGGCCAAGCAGTGGAGCTGGGCCGGGCTCACCTTCGCCTGCGCGCTGGCCGCCGGGTGGAGCCAATCCTCGGCGCTGGCGGGCCTGACCACCTTCAGCCTGGGGCTAACCCTCGGCATGCTGTTGCCGCTGCCGCGCACGGTGCAGACCGGCTGGCGCCCCCCGCTGCTGGCGCTGCTCGGCAGCCTGCCGCTGGGGGCGCTCTGGTGGGCACTGCCGCTCTGGCTGACCAGCTCCTGGCTTATCCTGCTCGGCCAGTGGCTGCTTTATTGTTGCCTGGGGCTCTGGTTGAGCGCCGGCCTCTGGTGGATACTCTCACTCGTGAATAATGACCCGCTACCCAAGGGCCCAGGCCCTGACAAGGGATTGCTATGAATATGAAAAAAGTGGATTTGGCCAAGATAACCCTGGGAGTGCTGTTTCTCAGCCTCCTCATCGTCTCCTGCTTCATGGTGCTGCGCCCCTTCCTGCCCGCTCTGGTGTGGGCCACCATGATCACCATCGCCACCTGGCCGCTGATGCTGATGGTGCAGCGCCTGCTGTGGGGCAAGCGCGCCCTGGCGGCCCTCAGCATGACCCTGGTACTGCTGCTGATGTTCGTCATCCCGCTCTTCATGGCGCTGGCCAACGTGGCGGAGAAGGCGCCCATGCTGATTGAGCTGGGCACCACCATCAGCCACTCCCCTCCCCCCGAGCTGCTCTGGTTGCAGCAGGTGCCGCTGGTAGGCGGCAAGCTCTACGACTTCTGGCAGCAAATTCTGGCGAGCGGCGGTCAGGTGCTGTTTGCCAAGCTGGCCCCCTATTTTGGTCAGACAGCTCGCTGGCTCGCCTCCCAGGCGGGCAACCTGGGGCTGCTGTTCGTCCACTTCCTGCTGACCGTCGGCATCTGCGGCCTGCTCTACCACTCGGGTGAAGTGGTGGCGACCGGCATTCGCCGTTTCGCCCACCGGCTGGCCGGCGAGCGCGGCGACAACGCCACCGTGCTCGCTTCACAGGCGATCCGCGCCGTGGCCATGGGGGTCGTCGTGACCGCGCTGGTGCAATCCTCGGTGGCAGGGCTGGGTCTGCTGATTGCCGGCATCCCCTACACCATGATCCTGGTGGTGGTGATGTTCCTGCTGATCGTCGCCCAGATCGGCCCCTTCCCGGTGCTGCTGGCCTGTGTCGGCTACCTCTACTGGAGCGGCGACACCACCTGGGGCACCTTCCTGCTGGTCTGGTCGCTGCTGGCGGGCACCATGGACAACTTCCTGCGCCCCTTCCTGATCAAGCGCGGCGCCGACCTGCCGCTCATCCTCATTCTGGTGGGGGTCATCGGCGGCTTGCTGGCGATGGGGATCATCGGCCTCTTTATCGGCCCCGTGGTGCTGGCGGTGGGTTACACCCTGCTGGATGCCTGGATCAAGGAAGATGACCAACCGGCGGCCGCGGCCGTTGAAGCGCCCAAGGCCCAATAACGATTCAGTAAAAAGACGATTCGGTAACAAGGCGATTCAGCCATCCATCGCTGGTACAAAGAGCCGCCCATCGGGTGGCTCTTTTGTTTATTACCGCCCCATGCCGGTTCGATTAGCGAAGCCTAATCGGATGATCGAGATGCCGCTGTCCCGGTATTTCCGTGAATCAGCGGCATCTGGCAGAGGGAAAATGGGAGTGGCCGTTATAGCGGAGAAATAGATTTACGTGAACGTCCGATTACGCCTTACGGCTAATTGAACCCACGGGCTGATTAGATTTTTCTAGTTTCGCAAGGTCGTCAAAGAATATTTTTGGTGTCCACCCTTTCATCAATCCTGACAGCACGAATTCATCTAGCATATCTAGTCCAAAATCAGCTGCTGGCTCTAGTAAATTTGCGACTCCAGCACCGCCTGCAGCCCCAGCTGGGCCAGCAATTAGTAGACCAACACCAGCGCCAACAGTAGACATAGCTACATTTTTTGTAAATCTTCCCGTTTTCGTTTGAAAAAAACCTTTTGAGTTTGCTATTGCCTCAATGTATTCCTTTGTTATCTCAAAGCCATCTTTATTGTTATTACATTCTGCAAGCCATGTTCGAAATTTCTTCGAGGAAGTTTTATTTCTAATTTTCAATAGTTTGTCGAATGGTTTAGGGGTGTGTGGAAATATTCTTTTTAGATCAGGAATATTTTCAATTTTTGAAAGCTCATTGAAGCTATTTTGGAGATTAGCAGCTTGGTGTATCTTTTTATTTGAGGAATTAAATATTTTATAAAATTCAAAGTTTGAATAAGAGGTCATGTTGTTATTTATTAAATAACTGTACTCCAGTATTTCCCCCGCACATTGGCATAGTCTCATCCTTCCGTCTAAGTCTAAATCACTATACATAGACATCTCTGGAGATAGACCATATATATTAAGCTTACCGCTATTGTAGGCTGATTTAGATAAAGATACAGCTTTACTAGAGAGATTATGTTCTGGCTTAGAGTATACATCTCGAATCTTTCTAATCAGGTTTCTCTTGTCTGACGTTTTAAGTTCTTTGGTCATCCAATCAAGTCCAAGCTTAATGGATTCCTCGGGATCTGAGTGTGCTGGGCTGCTATATTTCCCATAAGTTAAAGGATCTACTCCAGCAATATCATCTACCATATATCCAAGCATTTGGTCCCATAAAGTGAACTCAAGTGCATTTTGTTCGAGTAGTGCCTCTACACCCTTTAAACCAAAATTATTTAGCAGAATGACTAGTGGAATATTCTCTCCGTGAACTTTAAAGGAAATAGAGTCAAAAATCAGGAAACTCTCAAAAAGGGACGCGTCTATGGTTCTTCGATGAGCAATAAATTCATACGGTGAGGGGTCTGGAATACCAGGGGACTTAACCAAAAATTTTCTCGAAAATTCATTCAGTTCAGAGTTATACATTGTTGTTTTCATACAGTCTCAAAATAAATACATATAGAGCTACTAAACAAAGATATATCCATCCATATCTCTCTGACTTGCTCGGCTCACTACAACGGGGAGGTTATTTTCAAATATAAATGTTCCCACCCAAGCTCCAGTGCTAAAGGAATATACTTATTATCTTCTTTTGGCGCTAATTTTCGCTACTCAGCAAAATACACTCCTCGAGCGGTAATGGAAAGCACCATCCCGTCTCAGCTACTTGAATAACTCGGGAGTGTGATCGCGGTGACACGCCATATGACATAGCTGGCCAAGATACAGGGCGGCTGGTCAGGGCTTGTGGTCAACAGAAATGGGCGGAGACAAATAACCCGGGGCGTCGCAACGCCCCGGGTTATCAGTCGGTAGGGAAGGCTCAGGCTGGCTGGTGGAGGGTGATGCAGTGAATACCACCGCCACCGGCGGCCACCGGATCGATATTGATCTGCACGATTTCACGACCCGGATAGAGGCGGGCCAGCAGCTCGTGGCAGTAGCTGTCGGCCGCCTTGTCGCCAAACTCGGGGGCGATGACGGCGCCATTGATCGGCAGATAGTTGATGTAGCCGGCGGCAAAATCCCGGCTACGGCTGAAACGGTTGTCCCGCCCGTCGAGCGGTGGTGGCAACACATGCAGCTCCAGCTTGTTGCCGTCGGCATCGGTGGCCTGCTTGAGAATGGCCAGATGCCGGCGGGTCACCTCGTAGTCGTGGGACTGCGGGTCGTTGTCCAGATTGACCACCACCACGCCGGTGCGCACGAAACGGGCGTAGAAATCGACGTGGGCATCGGTGATGTCCTTGCCCTTGATGCCCGGCAGCCAGATGATTTTGCGCAGCCCCAGATTGGCCTTCAGCTCCGCCTCCAGTTGCGCCTTGCTCACCCCCGGATTGCGGTTGCTGTTGAGCCAGCAGCTCTCGGTCAGGATGGCGGTGCCGTTGCCATCCACCTCGATGCCGCCCCCCTCGCCGGTCAGCTTGCTCTGCAGATAACGGACCTTGGCCTGCTGGCTGACCAGCTCGGCGACGCCTGCATCCTGTTCGTGCTCCTGCTTGTCACCCCAGCCGTTGAAGTTGAAATCCACCAGCCCCAGCTCCCCCTCCTCGTTCTGAACGAAGACGCCGCCGGTATCCCGCAGCCAGATGTCGTCCAGCTCGGCGATGACAAAGCGGGTGTTCTGCTCGCCGCAGAGCTGGCGGGCCAGCGCCTGTTCGGCTTCGCGGCAGAGCACGTTCACCTGGGTATAGGGCACCATGGCCTGCACCAGCCGGCCTATGGGGGCCTGCACCTCCTTGTAATCGCTGCCCCAGATGGCCTCGCTGGCGGCAAACGCCACCCAGACCCGGGTTTGAAACGTCGACTCTTCCGGCATGTAGAAGCTGGCCTCTGCCGGGCTGGCGACGGTTGCGGCGGCCTTGGCCCTTGGCAGCGTACCCAGCCCGACCAAGGCGCCGAGGGCGGCCAGCTGTTTCAGAACATGGCGACGGGATGACATGAGATGACTCCTGTGAAAACGGGCTCGAACCTGAGCGTCCTGGCCCAACAAAAGGGGGATCAAAAACAAGCGCTGTTAATCGAATCACGCTGAGTAATAGACTATCCGCTGCATGGATGGTGAACAAACGATCGATTTTCCGTGAAAGTGATAAGTGGAGCTAATCAATGGTGTTCAAACAGTGGCCCCCGCTCAACGTGCTGCGGGGCTTTGAGGCGGCGGCCAGACTCGGCAGTTTTCATCAGGCAGCGCAGGAGCTGCACCTGACCCAGTCCGCCATCAGCCAGCAGATCCGCTCGCTGGAGGAGCTGCTCGGCCAACCGCTGTTTCACCGGCAGGGGCGCTCGGTCGCCCTCACCGATGCGGGGCAGGATCTGCTGGAGACCACCCAGAGCGTGCTGCTGCAGCTGGCGATGGGGATCCAGCGGTTGGAGCAGTACCGCAAGCCCAACCAGCTGGTGCTTAACACCAGCACAGCCCTCGCCCGCCACTGGCTGCTGCCGCGGCTGGGGGCGTTTCATCTCGCCCATCCCGAGGTCGATCTCTGGCTGTTCACCAGCGACGAAGAGCCCGACATGGCCGAGCAGACCATCGATCTCACCTTGCGCTGGCAGCTGGCTCCCCAGGCCGAGTGCCGCCACCAGCTGCTGCTGGCAGACCGCCTGCTGCCGGTGGCCGCCCCCGCCGTGCTGGCCCAACCGGCAGCAGAGCGCACCACCCTGCACGGGGAGCGGGAGCTGGACTGGCACCACTGGACCCTCAAGGGTGGAGAGGATCTGCAGCTGCAGACCCGGGGGCTCAACTTCTCCGATCCCGGTCTCTTGCTGGACGCAGCCTGCCAGGGGCTCGGCATCGCCCTGGTGAGCGAGCGGCTCTCCCGTCCCGCTCGCCAGCAGGGGCAGCTGTTGCCGCTCTCCACCCACAGGGTCAAGGGGCCGCAGTGGCATCTGCTGGTGCATCAGGAGAGCGAGACCATGCCGGAGTGCCGCACTTTCTGTCGCTGGCTTGAGTTGCAGTTTGCCAACCCCGCTCCCGCCGCGGATGGTTTGCCATCCCTCTGAGGCAGGTCACTGAATCGGGCCGGCAAGGGTGGTTAAATGGGCGTTCGTCTCTTTGCCGGATCTTGTCGTGACCATCCTGTCCGCCTCCATGCCGCCAGCCCGGGCCTGGCCTGACTATCTGCAAGCCTCCTGGCTGCGCTGCGCCCACCAGACCAGCGCCACCCTCTGGCATCCGCCCCACAGCGCCAAGGGGCAGACCTTGCAGAGCCTGCGCCAGCGCAAGCGCGACCTGCTCACCACCGGCGAGATGGCGCTCGAGGATCTCTACGAATTCATGGAGGGGCGCCCCTGCGCCCTGCTGCTCACCGACGAGAGCGGCTGCCTGCTGGCCCAGACCGGCCACCCCGACACGCTGGCGGAGCTGGCAGCGCTTGGGTTTGGCCCCGGCGCCTTCTTCAGCGAGGGGCGCATCGGCACCAATGCCATCAACCTGGCCGCGCTGGAAGGGATGCCGCTCTGCATCAGCGGTACCCAGCACTTCAACCAGACCCTGCACCCCTGGCACTGCTGTGCCAGCCCGGTCTACAACAGCAACGGCCGTCAGGTCGCCATCATGGCGCTGACCTGCAAGGTGGAAGAAGCGAGCGCCGGCGATCTGGCGCTCACCGTCAGCGCCGGGCGCGAGCTGGCCCACCTGCTGCAGATGGAGACCCTGATGCAGGAGTCCCAGCACCACCTGAGCGAGCTCTACGCCCTGCTAGACGGCATGGATGATGGCGTGCTGGCCTGGGATCCCCAGGGTCGGCTGCGCTACCTCAACGCCCTGGCGGCCAGACGGCTGCGGCTCGACCCGGATCTCTGCCTCGGCCAGCCGCTGGAGCAACACCTGCTGCTGCCCCAGCGGCTGCAGCTCGCCATCAAGGGGCAGACCACCCTGAGCCATGTGGAGGTAACCCTGGAGCGGGTGGGCGGGCAGGAGGCGGAGTTCATCAGTGCGCTGGTGAGCCTCAAGCCGCTGCCCGGGCCTGACGGCGTCAGCTTTATCGTGCTGCTGCACCCGGTCGATCGCCTGCGGGCCATCCATCAGCTGCGCCAGACGGTGCCCGAGCTGTCGGCGCTGGTGGGGGAGTCGAGCGCCATGCGCAAGCTGCTGCGTTACGCCCGGCAGGCGGCCCAAAGCCCGGGCCCCATCCTGCTGCGCGGCGAGGAGGAGGTGGGCAAGGCCCAACTGGCGGAGGCGATCCACTTCGGCAGCGAGCAGGCCGCCGGCCCGCTCGTCACCCTCAACTGCCAGGCGCTGCCGAGCGAGCGGATGGCGCTGGAACTGATGGGCTCCGACGAAGCGGGACAGGAGCGGGCCGGCAAGTTCGAACTGGCCCACGGCGGCACCCTGGTGCTGGAGCAGGTGGAGTGCCTCTCTGCCCCCATGCAGGCGGCGCTGCTGCAACTGCTCAAGACCGGCCGCCTCCAGCGCTTCGACTCGGCCCGCATCCTGCCGCTCAAGGTAAGGATCATCGCTACCAGCAGCGCCGCGCTGGAGCAGAAGGTGCAAGAGGGGCACTTCGGCCGTCAGCTGCTCTATGCGCTGCAGGCGTGCGAGCTGTGGCTGCCGAGCCTGCGCGAGCGCGCGGCCGATCTGCCCGGCCTCATCAGCCAGCAGCTCGGGGCGCAAGGGCGCGAGCCGGGGCGCCAGTTCAGCCCGGCGGCCCTCGACTGCCTGCTCGCCTACCCTTGGCCCGGCAACCTGGGGGAGCTGCGCAGTGCCATCGAGCATGCCCTGCTTCACTCCAGCCAACCGCAGATCCCGCCCGAGGCGCTGCCGGCCGCCATTCGTCACGGCCATCAACTGGTGGCGGACGAGGTGGTGGGACAACCACTGCTCACCCTGGCGGAGCTGGAGCGACAAGCCATCCTGCGCTGCGCCCACGCCTGCAAGGGGCAGGCCAGCCAGATGGCCCAACAACTGGGGATCGGTCGCACCACCCTCTGGCGACGGCTGAAACTGCTCGAGATCGATCCCGCCGACTATCACGGCTGACGGCGATCCGAGCTGCCGCCAACAGGCCCGCTGACAACGAAAAGGCCCCGCAGATGCGGGGCCGTTTTTATATGGCAAGGTCAGCCGTGGCGCGGTTACAGCCCCAGCTGGTGGGCGGTGACGATGGCCGCCAGCACGTCCTCGGCGGTAACCTTGAACGGCATGTTGTGGATGGTCTCCCCCTCCGCGGTGGAGGCCTTGGCCACGTCCATCAGGCGCGCCATATCCAGCTCCTTGACTCCCATCATATGCAGGTTGGTGGGCAGACCGATCGAGCGGCAGAAACCCAGCACTGTCTCGATCTCCGCCATAGGGGCATTCTCCAGCACCAGCTGCACCAGGGTACCGAACGCCACTTTCTCACCGTGATAGAGGTGATGACACTCGGCCAGCTGGGTCAGGCCGTTGTGAACGGCGTGGGCGGCGGCCAGCCCGCTGCTCTCGAAGCCGATACCGCTCAGATAGGTGTTGGCCTCGATGATGTTCTCCACCGCCTTGGTGCAGAGCCCCTGCTCCACCGCCAGCTTGGCCTTGTAGCCGTCGGCCAACAGGGTCTTGTAGCAGAGCTCGGCGATGGCCTGCGCCGCCAGGGTGGAGGCACCACCGGCCATGGTCTGGCAATCTGACACCTTGTTGGCACGCGCCTCGAAGTAGGTGGAGAGCGCATCCCCCATGCCGGAGACCAACAGCCGCACCGGGGCGCGGGCGACCACGCCGGTGTCCATGATGACCATGTTGGGGTTGGTCGGGATCATCAGGTATTCGCTGAACTGCCCTTCGGGGGTGTAGATGACCGCCAGCGCACTGGTGGGGGCATCGGTGGAGGCGATGGTCGGTACTATGACCACCGGCACCTGCTGGTAGAAGGCAACCGACTTGGCGGTATCCAGCGTCTTGCCGCCGCCGATGCCGATGACGACGTCAAACGGCGTCTGCTTGCAGCGCGCCAGCAGGCGGTCTATTTCGGGGCGGGAGCACTCGCCGTTGAAGCAGTCGAACTCGGGCTGGATGCCAGCCCCGTGGAAGCTGGTGGCCACGGTATCGCCAACCAGCTTGGTGACGAAGGCGTCGGCCAGGATCAGCGGCTTGGCGCCGAGCGCCTTGACGTAGTTGCCGATGTTGGCGAGGGCCCCGTTGCCTTGCACGTATTTGCTGGGGCTGATGATGATGCGGTCCATATTTTATCCCTCTCTCTAGTTCATAAGACATCTTTTGAAACTAACAGGGGCGAAGGGGCGGCAGTGCCGGGGACTCCTTCGTCTTGAATGGGGTTGCACCGGCTCAGCGAGCAGGTGCAGCGCCTTGAAACAGTGGCGTCAGTCGCCGAAGCGCTCCGCAGCCAGCTGCTGGAAGCAGGCCAAGGCGGCCTCGGCATCCTCCCCGCGCGCCAGCAGGATGAGCCGGTCGCCCTGGCGCACGTTGAGCATCGTGAGCCGGGTCAGGCTGCGGGGGTTGGCCTCTTTATCCTCTTTTTGCACCCTGAGTTCGGCGGCAAAAGGCTTGAGTGCCGCCACCAGGCGGGCGGCAGGGCGCACATGCAGGCCGTGGGGGTTGTCCACCACCACCTCGCAGCGCAGCCAGCCGTCGTCGGGGGCAGGAGCGGTCTCGACATCCTGCGGCTCCGCCTTGCCCGGCAGCATCGCCTGTTTCGGGCCCAGCGCACCGAGCGCCTCGGCGGCCACCTCGTCCAGCGTCAGACCGGATCCGGCCGCCACCACGGCAGCCAGGGTGCCTTCGACCAGCGGGGCCGGACAGAGCCGCACCCGAGCACTCAGCTCCGGGGGCAACAGCTCGAGGGCGGTCTCGGCGCTGAGCAGGGCGCTGCCCAGATCCATCAGTACCAGCACGCCGCTGCCGTCGTCCGCTTCTTCAATCGCACTCATCACGGCGATGGCATCGGTGCCGATGGGGTGGTCGGGGTCATCGACCCCGGCCGCCAGCAACAGTTTCGCCGGGCTGCCCAGCTGGTCGGCCAGTGCTTTCAAGCCGGCTGCCAGCATGGAGCTGTGAGAGACCACTACGATTCCGATCATGTCACAACCTCGCTCTGTCACGCAGGGCGGTCAGCAGCAGCAGGGTCGAGGTGGCCCCGGCATCCTGATGGCCGATGCTGCGCTCGCCAAGATAGCTGGCGCGCCCCTTGCGGGCCTGCATCTGAATGGTGGCCTCGGTGCCGGCGGCAGCGGCCGCGACCGCCTTGTCCAGCGCCTCGGGCAGCGGCAAGCCTTGCTGCTCCGCCTGCTGCAGGGCGGCCAGGGCTGGCCACCAGGCATCGCACATGGTCTTGTCACCCGGCTCGGCGCGACCGCGCGAGACGATCCCCTCCACCCCGTCGCTCAGCATCTTGCCGAGCCGGCCGAGGGTCAGGCTCTGGCAGGCATCGCTGCTGGCCGCGGCCCGGATGAAGAAGGTGCCGTAGAGCGGGCCGCTGGCGCCGCCGACCGAGGAGAGCAAAGTCATGCCGGTGGTTTTCAGTACCTGACCGATGTCCTTGTCCGCCACTGCAGGCAGCTTCTCGGCCACCTTGGTAAAGCCGCGCTGCATGTTGAGGCCGTGGTCGCCGTCGCCGATGTCGGTATCCAACGCCGTGAGGTAGTCACGCTGCTCGGTGAAGATATGCTCGCAGTCGAGCAGCCAGTTGACGATCTGATGTTTGCTTAGCATGGGAATGAAGACTCCTTAGCAGCCACGGCGCAAGGCCGGGGTGTGAACAGGGGCATCCCACAGGGTCATCAGCTCGTCATCCACCTTGAGCAGGGTGATGGAGATGCCGGTCATGTCGAGGGAGGTGCAGTAGGGGCCGATCAGGTTGCGCACCAGATGGATACCCGCCTCTTCGCACAGGGTGGCGAGACGACCATAGACACCGTAGAGCTCGGAGATCGGGGTGCCGCCCAGGCTGTTGACCAGTGCGATGACGCGATCGCCCTTGTTGAACGGCTCGATGAAGGTGTGCTCCTCCTGCCAGCAGCCGGAGGCTCTGTCCCAGTGGCGCAGGGTACGGCCATAGGGGGTGTTGTCCGCCAGTTCATTGAACATGTCACCCACCAGGGTGTCGAGATTGGTGAAGGGACGGCGCGCTATGCCCGGCTCGCCATGAATGCCCACGCCGAACTCCATCTCGTTGTCCGTCAGGGTGAAGGAGGGTTTGCCGGCGGCCGGCACGGTACAAGCGTGGGTAGCGACGCCTATGGTGCGACTCTGGTTGTTGATGCGGCGGGCCAGCGCCTCGCAGCGCGCCAGATCGTAGCCCGCCTCGGCGGCGGCACCGACCAGCTTCTCGCACAGCACGGTTGTGGCGACACCACGACGACCGGCAGTATAGAGGCTGTCTTTGACCGCCACGTCGTCATCGATCAGGGCAAAGCCCACCTTGACTCCGTCACCGTGCAGCAGCTCGACCGCGGTCTCGAAGTTGAGCACGTCGCCGGTGTAGTTCTTCACCAGAAACAGCACGCCGGCGCCACCGTCGACCGCCTGGCCGCACTCATACATCTGATCCGGGGTCGGCGAGGTGAAGATCTCGCCGGGGCAGGCACCATCCAGCATCCCCTTGCCCACCAGGCCGCCGTGCATCGGCTCGTGGCCGCTGCCGCCACCGGAGACCAGTGCCACCTTGCCCATCACGGGGGAGTCGGCACGGGTGATGTAGTGTGGCTCGATACGGACCTTGAGCTCGGGGTGGGCGGCCGCCATCCCCATCAATTGTTCACGGACCACGGCATCGACGGCATTGATCAGTTTCTTCATGGCTCACTCCTTGGCTTGCCACCACACGGGTAGGCAGATGGTTGATGGAGCCAGTCTAACGACAGAAATCAGGATAAAAATAACCGGGAGTTTGGTTCGGATCTGAAACAACAGAAGGGTGGTCGGCGTTTCAATCTGAAACAGCGCGGAGCCAATATGAGGAAAACTGTTAGCCGCCTCACAGCCAACAAAAAGGGCCCCCGCAGGAGCCCTTCACGTCAACCGGGAGCCTTAGATGGCCCAACCACCGGCATAGAAAATCACCAGCGCCACGGCGATGATCACGGTGCCGATATTGAGCTTCTTCCACTCGGCGGCAAACAGACGACCGACGACCAGCGCCACGAAGCCCAGCATGATGCCGGTAACGATGTTGCAGGTGAGCACGATAAAGACGGCGCACAGCATGCCGGAGAGCGCATCGACCGAGTCGTTGAAGTCCAGCTTGGTGACGTTGCCCAGCATCAGCAGACCGACGTACATCAGCGCCGGCGCGGTGGCGTAGGCCGGTACCAGATAGCTCAGCGGGGAGAGGAAGATCATCAGCAGGAACAGCACGCCGACCAGGGCGGCGGTCAGACCGGTCTTGCCACCGGCGGCGGTCCCAGCGGCAGATTCGATGTAGACGGCAGCCGGAGCACCACCGACGGCGCCCGCCACCATGCTGCTGACGGAGTCGGCAGTCAGCGCCTTGCCGCCGCTGATGATGTGGCCACGCTCGTTGATGAGGCCCGCCTGACCAGCCACGGCACGGATGGTGCCGGTAGCATCAAACACCGCGGTCATTACCAGTGCCAGTACGGTGGGGATGACCACCGGGTTGAGGGCGCCCAGCAGATCCATGCTGCCCACCAGGGAGCCCTTCTCGCCAGTCAGGCTCGGCATGGCGAAGAAGCCCTGCCAGGTCACTTTCGGGTCGAACACAAGGCCGAGAATGGAGATGGCGATGATCACCATCAGGATGCCGCCCGGCACCTTGCGACGCTCCAGACCGAAGATGGCGGCCAGACCCAGCACCGTCATGATGACCGGGAAGGCGGTGACCTCACCCAGCTGCACCGGCAGACCGGCGCCTTCGTTCTTGATCACCATGCCGACGCCGTTGGTGGCGATCAGCAGCAGGAACAGACCGATGCCGATGCCGGTGCCGTGGGCGATGCCGGAGGGCAGGTTGTCCAGGATCCACTGGCGCACGCCGGTGACGCTGATCAGGGTGAACAGAACACCCATCAGGAAGATGGCACCCAGCGCCACCGGGATGCTCAGCCCCTGCCCCAGCACCAGGCTGAAGGCGGTAAAGGCGGTGAGGGAGATGGCGCAACCGATGGCCATCGGCAGCTTGGCCCACAGACCCATCAGCAGAGAGCCGAAGGCGGCGATCAAGCAGGTGGCGACAAACACCGGCCCCTGTTCAAAACCGGCGGCGCCCAGCATGTTCGGCACCACTATGATGCTGTAAACCATGGCCAGGAAGGTGGTCAACCCGGCCAGCAACTCCTGGCGCACGCTGCTGCCGCGCGCAGAAATGGAAAAATAAGAGTCCAAAAAGCCGCCGTTCCCTGATTGGGCGGCCATATCTTGCTTTGCCATAACTTGTCCTGAAAGTGTGAAGGAAATCGTTTGCTTTCGTGGCGCGCAAAATAGCAAGAATTTGTCGGAATTGCAGCGAATTCCCTGACTTTTTCATCAAAATGGTCGTAATCGTTCTCGTTCGGACACGGATCTGCTTGCCTGCCTGTCACGGATCTCACCTTTACCCACCAGGCTCGCTCCTATACTGCAGAGAACCACTCGCACTGCCAGACGGGAGATACCCATGCACACGCGCAATCTGCTGAACGATATTCCCTCGCCACTGCCTACCGAACTCTTTCAGGATCTGGTCAGCACCAACCACCTGCGGATCGAACGCATCCTCTCCCGCGGTCATCACACCGCCCCGGGAGAGTGGTACGATCAGGATGAGCATGAGTGGATCCTGGTAGTACAGGGGGAAGCCAGCCTGCTGTTCATCGACCCACAAACCCAGCAACAGCAGCTGGTACAACTGGGCCCTGGCGATCACATCAATATTCCTGCCCGCCAGAAACACCGGGTGGAATGGACCCATCCCGACATGACCACCGTCTGGCTCTGCGTGTTTTACTGAGTCGTATGAGGACAAAAGAGGAAATTCGGGGAAATGAGTACGGTGTCGGAAACGAAAAAAAGCCCAGTCGTTAGACTGGGCTTCTTAAGTAGTGGCGGAGCGGACGGGACTCGAACCCGCGACCCCCGGCGTGACAGGCCGGTATTCTAACCGACTGAACTACCGCTCCGCTGTCTGGTTAGCTTTTTGCTAAATTGTCTGCCGCTTCATTGAGGTGTCATCCTCGCAGCCAGTAATGTGATTCTTCACATCACTGTTTGATTGGGTGCCTGGCAGTGTCCTACTCTCGCATGGCGAATGCCACACTACCATCGGCGCTACCGCGTTTCACTTCTGAGTTCGGCAAGGGATCAGGTGGTTCCACGGCGCTATGGCCGCCAGGCAAATTCTTCAATCTGAGAAAGCTGACATAAGTAGTTTCGTATTTGTCACAAGGCTCGAAACACTTCTTGGGTGTTGTATGGTTAAGCCTCACGGGTAATTAGTATGGGTTAGCTCAACACGTCGCCGCGCTTACACACCCCACCTATCAACGTTGTGGTCTCCAACGGCCCTTTAGGACCCTCAAGGGGTCAGGGATGACTCATCTCAGGGCTCGCTTCCCGCTTAGATGCTTTCAGCGGTTATCGATTCCGAACTTAGCTACCGGGCAGTGCCACTGGCGTGACAACCCGAACACCAGAGGTTCGTTCACTCCGGTCCTCTCGTACTAGGAGCAACTCCCTTCAATCATCCAACGCCCACGGCAGATAGGGACCGAACTGTCTCACGACGTTCTGAACCCAGCTCGCGTACCACTTTAAATGGCGAACAGCCATACCCTTGGGACCGACTTCAGCCCCAGGATGTGATGAGCCGACATCGAGGTGCCAAACACCGCCGTCGATATGAACTCTTGGGCGGTATCAGCCTGTTATCCCCGGAGTACCTTTTATCCGTTGAGCGATGGCCCTTCCATTCAGAACCACCGGATCACTATGACCTACTTTCGTACCTGCTCGACCTGTCCGTCTCGCAGTTAAGCTGGCTTATGCCATTGCACTAACCTCCTGATGTCCGACCAGGATTAGCCAACCTTCGTGCTCCTCCGTTACTCTTTGGGAGGAGACCGCCCCAGTCAAACTACCCACCAGGCACTGTCCGCGACCCGGATTCACGGGCCTGCGTTAGAACATCAAACATACAAGGGTGGTATTTCAAGGACGGCTCCAGCGCAACTGGCGTCACGCCTTCAAAGCCTCCCACCTATCCTACACATGTAGGTTCAATGTTCAGTGCCAAGCTGTAGTAAAGGTTCACGGGGTCTTTCCGTCTAGCCGCGGGTACACCGCATCTTCACGGCGAATTCGATTTCACTGAGTCTCGGGTGGAGACAGCATGGCCATGGTTACACCATTCGTGCAGGTCGGAACTTACCCGACAAGGAATTTCGCTACCTTAGGACCGTTATAGTTACGGCCGCCGTTTACCGGGGCTTCGATCAAGAGCTTCGCTTGCGCTAACCCCATCAATTAACCTTCCGGCACCGGGCAGGTGTCACACCCTATACGTCCACTTTCGTGTTTGCAGAGTGCTGTGTTTTTGATAAACAGTCCCAGCCATCTGGTCACTGCGACTCCCAACTGCTCCATCCGCAAGGGACTTCACTGTCAAGAGCGAACCTTCTCCCGAAGTTACGGTTCTATTTTGCCTAGTTCCTTCACCCGAGTTCTCTCAAGCGCCTTGGTATTCTCTACCCGACCACCTGTGTCGGTTTGGGGTACGATGACTTGTAATCTGAAGCTTAGAGGCTTTTCCTGGAAGCAGGGCATCAATGGCTTCCGCACCGTAGTGCGTTCGTCTCGTGTCTCAGTGTTGTGTCTCCGGATTTGCCTAGAAACACCACCTACGCACTTTCACCAGGACAACCGTCGCCTGGCCCACCTAGCCTTCTCCGTCCCCCCATCGCAATTACAAGTCGTGCAGGAATATTAACCTGCTTCCCATCGACTACGCCTTTCGGCCTCGCCTTAGGGGTCGACTCACCCTGCCCCGATTAACGTTGGACAGGAACCCTTGGTCTTCCGGCGAGGAGGCTTTTCACCCCCTTTATCGTTACTTACGTCAGCATTCGCACTTCTGATATCTCCAGCATGCCTCTCGACACACCTTCGCAGACTTACAGAACGCTCCCCTACCACTCACGCTTAGCGTGAATCCGCGGCTTCGGTGCCTGGTTTGAGCCCCGTTACATCTTCCGCGCAGGCCGACTCGACTAGTGAGCTATTACGCTTTCTTTAAATGATGGCTGCTTCTAAGCCAACATCCTAGCTGTCTGAGCCTTCCCACATCGTTTCCCACTTAACCAGAACTTTGGGACCTTAGCCGGCGGTCTGGGTTGTTTCCCTCTTCACGACGGACGTTAGCACCCGCCGTGTGTCTCCCGGATAGTACTTACTGGTATTCGGAGTTTGCATGGGGTTGGTAAGTCGGGATGACCCCCTAGCCCAAACAGTGCTCTACCCCCAGTAGTATTCGTCCGAGGCGCTACCTAAATAGCTTTCGGGGAGAACCAGCTATCTCCGAGTTTGATTGGCCTTTCACCCCCAGCCACAGGTCATCCCCTAACTTTGCAACGTTAGTGGGTTCGGTCCTCCAGTTGATGTTACTCAACCTTCAACCTGCCCATGGCTAGATCACCCGGTTTCGGGTCTACACCTTGCAACTAGACGCCCAGTTAAGACTCGGTTTCCCTACGGCTCCCCTATACGGTTAACCTCGCTACAAAATGTAAGTCGCTGACCCATTATACAAAAGGTACGCAGTCACCCCGAAGGGCTCCCACTGCTTGTACGTACACGGTTTCAGGTTCTATTTCACTCCCCTCACAGGGGTTCTTTTCGCCTTTCCCTCACGGTACTGGTTCACTATCGGTCAGTCAGGAGTATTTAGCCTTGGAGGATGGTCCCCCCATATTCAGACAGGATGTCACGTGTCCCGCCCTACTCGATTTCACATCAAGGTTGTTTTCGTGTACGGGGCTATCACCCTGTATCGCCGGCCTTTCCAGGACCGTTCCACTAACTTCCAAGATGCTTAAGGGCTAATCCCCGTTCGCTCGCCGCTACTGAGGGAATCTCGGTTGATTTCTTTTCCTCGGGGTACTTAGATGTTTCAGTTCTCCCGGTTCGCCTCGCTACGCTATGTATTCACGTAGCGATACCTAGCTTATGCTAAGTGGGTTTCCCCATTCGGAAATCCGTGAGTCGTAATGTCTCTTACCGACTGCTCACGGCTTATCGCAGGTTAGTACGTCCTTCATCGCCTCTGACTGCCAAGGCATCCACCATGTACGCTTAGTCACTTAACCATACAACCCCAAGAAGTGTCGGTGAAACCGACGCAGCTTGTTGTCGTACAACAAGGACCAAATAAAATTTGGTT